>JACKEA010000001.1:2100000-2393705 GCA_020633235.1 Polyangiaceae bacterium
GGACGGCAAGGCATGGACGAAGAAGACCGCGCCTTGGAACGAAACTCCCGAAGGCGCGCGGCTTGCCGATGGTCGTACCCTGGTGACGACGGAGGCCGCGGCGTACCTGGTCGATAAGCAGGGGGAAGTAGCGCCGGTCGAGCTGCCGAAGGGAGCGTCCGAGCTTCGTCGGTACGAGATCGGTGGCAAGCTGTGGCTCACGTCGGAGGAAAAGGGCGTGTCGGTGTATCGAAGCGAGCTACGCACCTTCGACGAGCCCAAGCGCAAGGCCGCGGCGTCCAAGCCCAAGGAGCCGGTGGAGGGTGGCGCGAACCAACCTTCACAAGCTCCTTTTACCGACGCGTGTCCCACGCCCTTCGTGGTTCTGGCGACGCCGCCGAGCATCGATAGTCCGGTGCCGACGCTGGCCAAGGGCCTCCAGGGTCACACCGAGCTGTCCGCAGCGCTCTCCTTCGTGGCCTACAAGTTGGGTGCGCAGCCCTACTTCGGCGCGCAGGCCAAGGACGAGGCGTCCGCGAGGAAGCTGATTGATGTGATCAAGTCGGCGATCCCCGGGATCCGACCGCAGCTGGTGTGTATGGATGCCCTGTCGCACATCCCGGATCCCTACGATCCGCCAGCGGGGATTCGCCGCGTTTGGTTGCACCTGGGCTCCGGAGTCGAGCTGCGGCTCAGATGAAGCGGGTGGGTCTGCTGTTGATCGCGGTGACCGGCGCGGCACTGGGCAAGAGCCCGGTGCCGCTCCCCCGGCCGGCGCCCCAGCTCCGCGCGGACACCCCGGCGGCGGCAGCTCGCCGCAACAAGGCCTGCGAGACGTGCCACCCGGACATCGCCAAGGAGTGGCGCTCGTCGCGTCATCGGGCCGCACGAAACAACGCCGAGTACCGAGCGGCCCTCGCCCGCGAGCCGGGTTCGGCGCGCGGTTTCTGCAACGCGTGCCACGCACCGGAAGGCGCTGCGGACCTCGGAGTCGGATGCGTCACGTGTCATGTGCCGTTGGGCCCCGTGCTGGCGGCCCCAGGCACCGGCCGTGCGCCCCACGCTCTGCTGCGGACCGCCCAGATGCAAGACGGTGACGCCTGCGCGTCCTGTCACGAGTTCTCCTTCCCTGCGCCCAACGGCGGATCGCAAATGCAGCGCACCATGACCGAGCACCGCGTGGCGGCGGGCGCGAAGCTCGGCTGCAACGGTTGCCACATGCCGCTCGTGGGCAGCGGCAAGGCTCGCCATAGGAGCCACGTGTTTGCGGGCGGCCATGACCCGGCGCTGGTGCGGAGCGCGCTTTCCGTCAAGGCGACGCGGCCGAGCGCCGGGCGCGTCGAGATCCGCTTGACGCCGAAGAACGTGACCCACGCAGTGCCCACGGGGGACCTGTTCCGTCGCATCGCCGTCAAGGTCACGCTGCCCGACGGTCGGGTGCGGGCGCGCTATTTCTCACGGCGTTTTCGCGATGCTCTGCCGCTACGCCAAGAGGTGAGCGACGACAGGCCTTACCGCGGGACGACGCTGGTCGCGCTGGAAGTTCCGGAGACGGCCCCGGCCGTGCGCTACAGCGTGGTCTACGAGCGGGTCGCCCATCCCCGCGGCGCCGAAGAGGACGCCGCCATCGACGGCGCGATCACCATTGCCGCGGGACGCTTGCCCAGACCCTGAATCAGCTGCTCCGCACGTCGCGACCTACCGCGTGGCGCAGGCGCACCTCGGCGACCCGAAGGCCGACGTTGGCGCTCAGCACACCGAGACGCGCCTGGAGCAGGTCGCTCTCGGCGTCGATCAGCTCCGTCGTGGTCGCACGGCCCACGCGGTAGAGATCCGTCGCTACCCGGTATGCTTCTTCCGCGGCCTTCACCGCGCGCGCCGACGTTTGCACCGCGACGCGGGACTTCTCTCGGTCGAGATAGGCGGCGATCACCTCTTGGCGGATGCCGTCGGACAGGGCGGAGCGCTGCGCCTCCACGCTGCGGGCGTTGGCCTCCAGCTCCTTCGTGCTGGCGGCGCCGCCGAACACCTCGTTCAGGGTCCAGGTGGCCGAGAGGCCGGCGGACCAGGTGGAGTCCCAGCGGTTGGTCGGCGGGAAGTAGCGCTGGTTCGGGTTGGCGTAAGTGATTTCGGCGAACGCGTCCAAGCGGGGCCATTTCCCCGCCGACGCTGCCGACGCACCGTGGTGCAGCGCGGAGCTCGACGCCTGCAGCGCCTTGAGCTCGAGGCGGCGACTGAGGGCCTCGTTCACCAGCTGGTCCACGTTGCCTTGAACGCCGCTCCGCGCGGGCGCCAGCACGTCCTCTCCGATCTGATGCTGCTGGGGCGTCTTTTCGCCCATCACGATGCCCAGGCGATCCTTCGATAGCTTCTCGAAGGTCTGCGCTTCCTTCACCGACAGTTCGGTGTTCGCCACCAGCGCTTCGAGACGCATCAAGTCCGCCTTGGAGATCGTACCCAGCGAGTACGCGGCTTCCGCGTCCTTCTTGCGCGCGCGAACCCGTTCGAGCGACTTCTCGGCCACCGACACCTGACCCTTGGCCAACACCCAGGTGTAGAACAGCGTCCGGGCGTCCGACTGCACCTTGAGGCGCTCCGCCTTGTGGGCGAGCTGGGCCGAGCGCTTGCCGGCCTTGGAGCCCGCGATGGCGCTGCTCAAGCGCGTGACGTAGTCCGAGATGGGGACGGCGAGCTGTGCGCTCAGGGCGTAGTTGTTCTGCAGGCTTTCGATGGAGAACGCCGCTGCGCCGACAGGCTGCCCCTGGGAATCCAGGACGCATTGTCCCACTCCGCCGGGACAAGCACCCACCGTCAGGAGCCCCGGGTTGCCCGCCCCCACCAGGGCGCCGCTGCCGAAGCCACTGCTCACCGGCGACAGCCGCGTGTAGGTGGCCTTGAGCGTGACCCGGGGGAAGAACTGCACCGCCGTCTGCGTGACCTTGGCCTCGGCGGCTTCCACTTCTGCCAGCTTGGCCCGCACCGTCGCGCTCGACGCCACCGTGCGGCGCGCCACCTGGTCGGCCGTGAGCCCGCCAGCAACGGGGGTCAGCACCTTCTCTGTTTCGTTGGTCTGGCTCGGAAGCTCGCGGACGACCGGCGGCGCGGTGGGCTCGGTCTGTTCGGCGGGCGCCTCAGGGGCCGGCTGAGCGGCGGCGAGGGCCGCCGTCGCGACGACCGATAGCGAAAGAAAAACGGATGATAGTCGGCGGAACGAGCTCATGCGTCATGGCTCCCGGTGGCAGGGGACGGGGACGGCGCTTGGGCACCGTCCACCAAAAGTCGGCTCGACACCCAGCGCACCAAGCGGCTGTGGGCGAGCCCGTCCATGTAGGTGTAGACGACCGGCACCACCACCAGCGTCAGCAAGGTGCTGGTGATCAGGCCGCCAATCACGCACACCGCCATCGGTGCGCGCGTTTCGCCACCCTCGCTCAAGGCCAACGCCACGGGCAGCATGCCGAAGATCATCGCGGCGGTGGTCATGGTGATGGGGCGAAGCCGAATGACGCCGGCGCGAGCCAGCGCCTCATTGCGCTCCACGCCTTCGGCGCGCAGCTGGTTTGCAAAGTCGACGAGAAGAATCGCGTTCTTGGTGACCAAGCCCATCAACATGATGATTCCGATCATCGAGAAGATGTTCAGGGTCATCCCGGAGATGAACAGCGCACCGAACGCGCCCACGACGGAAAGGGGCAGCGACAGCATGATGGTGATGGGCTGCACGAAGCTGTCGAACTGAGCGGCGAGGATCATGTACACGAGCACGATCGCCAAGATCAGCGCCAGGCCCATGTAGCCGAAGGACTCGATCATCACGTCCGCCATGCCCGCGTAGTCGTGGGTCAAATCCGACGGAATGACCTCGGCGGCCTTCTTGTCGACGATCTTGGTGGCCTCGCCCAAGGGCATGCCCTCGAGACCGGCCAACACGGTGATCTGGCGCTGGCGCGCCTGGCGCTCGATTTGGCTCGGTCCCTCGCCGTGATTCACCTTCACCACGCTGGCGAGGTCGACCATGGTTCCGGACACGGACCGCACTTGGATGTTGCTGAGAGAATCGACGTTCTCGCGCTGCGCCTCGGGGAGCTGAACGACGATGTCGTACACGTCCAAGCCGTCTTTCAGCTCACTCACGGCGTCGTCCGCCACCAGTGCGCGGATGGTCGACCCGACGGTGGCCACGGGCACGCCGAGGTCCGCCGCGCGCTCGCGGTCGATGCTGATGTCGACCTCGGGCTTTCCGCCGCGGTATGTGGTGTCGAGGTCCACGAAGCCGGGCACCTTCGCCAGCTCGTTCTTGAGCTTGTTCGACACCTTGACGAGCTCATCCATGTCGTCGCCACGAATGTTGAGCTGAATGGGTTGCTGCCGGAAACCGCTGTCACCACCCACGGCGCTGATCGCCGCGGCGGTGATGTTGGCGTTCTTCACCTTCGCGTAGCGAGCGCGCGCCCAGGCCATCAGGTCCTCCTGGCTGAAGCTGCGTTCGCTCGAGGGCGTCATCACCACCTGGATCTTGCCCTGGTTCACCTGACCCTGAGCGCCACCACCGATGGTGGTGAAGGTCAGGCGGACGCCGGGTGCGTGAGTGCGGATGTCCGCGGCGACCGCTTCGACCACCTTCTTGCTGGCTTCCAGCGAGGTGCCGGTCGGTAGCTCGACATTGAGGGAGAACTCCGCCCGGTCTTCCGGCGGCAAAAACTCGGACTTCACCTGGCTGACCAGCACGAAGGACGCGAACAGCGCGGCAGTAGCGGTGAGGATCACGATCCAACGGCGCTCGAGCGAGCCTCGAAGCAGGCGCCCATAGATGTCGTCGATGGACGTCAGCACCCGCTCCACGCCCCGGGCCAGAAAGTTCTTGGCTTCGTGGCTCGGCTTCAGAAAGCGAGACGCGAGCATGGGGGTAAGGGTGAAGGAGACCAGCATGCTCACGGCCACCGCGAAGCTGACGGTGAGGCCGAACTGATAGAAGAAGCGGCCGATGATGCCCTTCATGAAGGCCACCGGCACGAACACCGCCATGATGGAGGAGGTGGTCGCGAGCACGGCCAGGAAGATCTCCGCCGTCGCGTTGGAGGCCGCCGTCATGGGTGGCTCCCCAAGCTCGAGATGCCGGTGGATGTTCTCGATCACGACGATGGCATCGTCGATCAAGATGCCGATGGATAAGGACAACCCCAACATCGTCATGTTGTTGAAGGTGAAGCCCATCCAATCGATGAATGCGATGGTGGCGACCACGCTGGTGGGCAACGCGATCGCGCTGATCAACGTGGCGCGGAAGTCGTGGAGGAAGAACAGGATGATCGCGACGGCGAGGAACGCGCCGAACGCCAGGTCGAACTGCACGTCCGCGATGGAATGCTCGATGTAGACGGAGTTGTCCGTCGGAACCGAGAGCGAAGCTCCAGCCTTGTCCAGGCGCGGTCTCAGCTTCTCGAGCTCTTCGCGCACTCGTTTGGCGACCTCCACGGTGTTCGCGCCGCTCTGCTTGCGGATCACCAAGCTCACGGCGCTGGTGCCGTTGAGAAACGAAGCGGAGCTCGCGTCTTCGACGGTGTCCCGGACTTGGGCCACGTCGTGTAGGCGGATCAGCGTTCCGCCTGGGCTCGGGATGAGTAAATCCGAGATTTCCTTGACGTTCTTGACCTCGCCCTTGGTCTTCACGCTCAGCTCGCGGGCGCCGCGATCCACGCTGCCGCCGGGAATGTCGAGGTTCTGTGCGCGGATGGCGTTCGCCACGTCTTCCACCGTGAGCCCCAGCCCGCTGAGCTTGGCGGGATCCACCAGCACCTTGATCTGGCGCTCACGTCCACCCACCAAGTCCACGCCGCCAACGCCCGGCACGCGTTGCACGCGTTCCTTGACGACCTTGTCGGCCAAGTTGGTGAGCTCTCGCGGGCCGAGCTTCCCCGAAAGGGCGATGCCCATCACCGGGGCGGCCCCCACGTCGAACTTCTGGATCAGTGGCGGTTCCACCTGCTCCGGCAGCGTGGATTGGACCTCGCTCATCTTGTCGCGAATGTCCTGCATCGCCTGGTCGACGTTCACGGACAGCTCGAACTCGACGATGACCTGAGTGACGCTTTCCAGATTCACCGAGCGCAACGTCTTGATGCCGCTCAGCGTGTTGACCTTCTCTTCGATGGGGTCCGCGACCTTGCTCTCCATCGTTTCCGGATCGCCGCCCGGATAGACGACGGTCACCGTGACGATGGGGAACTCGACGTTCGGAAACAGATCGACGCCTACCTTGGGGTAGGACAGAATGCCGAACACGACGAGCGCCGCGATCAGCATCGCGGCGAACACGGGGCGGCGAATCGAGACGTCTGCGAGTCTCATGGCGAACCTTGTGCCGTCTTCGCGGACTCTGCCGGCGGGGCCTTGCCCTTGGGCTCGATCGTGATCTCCGCCAGCATGCCCGGCTTGAGCTTGCCGCTCGCGTTATCGAGCATCGCGACGACTTCCACCGTGCGCGTGCGCGGATCGACCGTGGGGTTGATGCGACGAATCGGCACCGAGAGGTCCAGGTCCACGGCCGGGAATCGAACGTGAACGTTCGTGCCTACGTTCAAGAACGACAGTGCACGCTCCGGGAGCTTGGCGCGAAGCTCGAGCTCGCTGACGTCCTGAACGATCAACACGATCGTCGGGGGCATCATCGTGACCGTCTCCCCGACGTTCTTCAGCTTGGCCGTGACCACGCCGCTGATGGGGGAGCGCACGCTCATGTCACCCGCCATCTTCTTGGACAGGTCGAGGGCGACTTCGGCCTGCTTTACCGAAGTCTTGGCGCCGTCGTAGCGCGACTTCGAAGCATCGTAGATGGCGGGCGCGACGGAGCCGCGGTCGTACAGCTCCTTGGTGCGCTTGAAGTCGAGCTCGGCGGCGCTGAGGTTGACTTTTGCCGCGGTGACCTGCGCCTTGGCCTGCTCCACGGCCAGGGATGCCTGCCGCGAGTCCAGGCGGAACAGGAACTGCCCCTTCTTCACGGCGTCGCCTTCGTCCACCGAAATGGCCGTGAGCACGCCGCTGGCCTTGGGTCCGAGCTGCGCCTCGTCCTTCGGCTGCAGCGTGCCGGTGCCGCGGAAGCCGTCGTCCTTGGCGCTCGGGCTGCCACTTGCCGCCGGCTCGCCGGTGGCTACCTCCGGGATGTCCGGCGTGGGCAGCGCGGAGCTGGTCGGGCTTGGCAGGCCGCCTTCCGCTTTGCTCTGCTTGCAGGCGGGAACGGCGAACAGCATCACGGTCGCGATGCACAGTGCTCGGGTCTTCATGAGTGCTGGGCTCCTCGGAGGAAGAGATCGAGAGCGATTTCGCAATCGTCCATCAGGCGGGTGCTGCGATCGGAACGCATCCAGCGAAACACCACGGCGTTGACGTTCCCCGCGAGCGACCCCGCCAAGATGGCAGCGGGTACGTCGCCGCGAAGCATGGATTGAGTCTGGGCTTCAGCCAGAGCGCTCTCCAGAATCTGCAGGTACTGCATGTACGCCGTTTCGTGGTGCTCACCGAGCACGCGGCCGATGTCCCCTTCGCTGACCACCCCCGCCTGAACGTACATCGCGAACAGCTCGCCGCGCTCCTCGATGTGGTCCATCGCGGAGCGGACGATCGCGAAGGCACGCTCCAGAGGACTGACGCTGGGGTCCACGACGTCGAGGGCGGCGAGGAATTCTGCGCGCCCGGCCTCCACCAACGAGGAGAAGACCTGCTCCTTGCTGTCGAAGTAGTTGTACAGCGTGCCGATGGAGACCCCCGCCTCGCGAGCGACATCGCTCATTTTGGCCTGGTGGTAGCCCGCACCCAGAAACGCACGTTCAGCGGCCTCCAAGATGGCCTCCCGGTAGGTCTCCGTGGCGAGCTGTCCGACCCGCTTCTTGACGCGGGCTCTTGCGGTCATGGTCCGTGTTTCCTGCGGTGAACCGTGGTTCACTTTATAGACTGACGGTTCATAGCTCGCCAAGCCCGTGCCCGTCAAGTCGCCGCGACGGAAAGTTTGGGCCGACCCCAAAGTCCGTCAACGCGCCGCACGTCCGTGGGAGAGTGCCGGCCGTCCCCGATTCCAACACCAGAATCCGTTGCCCTGAATTAGCGTTGTCTCGTCGTGAAGTGGACGCACGCAGCAGTGGTCGTCGTGGGGCTGCTCGGAGCGTGCTCGGAGCCGAGCCCAGCCCCTGCTCCTGCCCCGCCCGTCGCGCCCGCTCCAGCGGTGACCGTGGATGCAGCGACGGCCTGTCGCGGCCGCATTCAGGCTGCGCTGAAGGAGGCATCGCTGCCCGGCATCTCCGAGCTCGACGAGCATCGCGCCGAGGTGCTTGCCCGGTCGAAGGCCGAGCCCGTGGTGTTCACCCGCGAGCCCAGAGCGGACCAAGACGTCTCCCGCGAAGTGCAGATGTACCGGGACCAGTTGGCGAAGAGCCCGTCTCCCGGTTGGACGTTGCACCTGCTCTACAAGTACCTCCACAATCGCCCCGAGATCGCCCGAGCCGTGCTCTTGCGCGAGGGCTACCTCTACTCGGCCAATCCCGACCTTGCTGCCGCGATGGTGGACGCCGTGGAGCTCCACGATCTGTATCGGGAGCCGGAGCTGCGTATCCAGCGCGGCAGTGCGGTGCTCACGGCCAAGAAGGGCAAGGGGATCTACTACGACTACGTGGACGGCCCGGAGCGCGGCCGCCGCGCGCACATCCTGCTTTTCGACCGCGTGTGGCCGGCGGGTACGGATCCCGGGGCGCCGCTGCACGTGGATCTTCGGCCCTTGTCGCACGAGCGCGGATTCCAGCGCATGCGCATCAAGCACCTGTCCGCCGAGCACATGGTGGCGGATCTCCGCTACGGCGGCACTTGGGTCCCGTCGCTCTTGGACGTGAAAGGAACGCGGGTGTCCTTCGCCTGCGAGGCGCTGCCGGAAGGCGCTCGGGAGCGGGTCACTCAGGCGCGCGCCCTGGCCACCCGGCGCCAGCGCGCGGTCGCGAAGCAGCGTGCGGCGATGGTCACCATGGTGGAGGAAGCGCTCCCCTTCGACGAGCCCATCACCGAGGAAGGTCAGCAGGACGGCAACCTGAGGCCGGCGTGGAAGTGGGCGTACAGCCACGGGTGGGATGGCTACACCTTCAACGACGACTACTACCGCGTGTTCGATCTCCAGGGGCGACCCAAGGTGCCCCAGGTGTGCATCGACTTCATCACCGACACCTTGGAGCGCGCCAGCGGAACTTGGTGGGAGCCTCAGGACCGCGCCCGGGAGCGCAAGCTCGGCGGCGTCGATTTCGACAACATGGACATCGAAAACCGCCGCAGCGTGGACGTGTTCATTCGCTACGCGAAGGAGCACCCGGCGTGGTTCGACGTCTACGAGCTCGCGGACGAGGAACGCGTGCGTTTCTTCAATCGCCACGACTTCTTCGCCCACCTGGCCGCCAACGCGGACCGATACGCGCCGGGAGACATCGTCGCCATTCACGGGCCGCGCAGTGACGGCGAGATGCACTGGCATTCGTTCTACATCTACGATTCGGATCCGGTGACCGGCATGCCGCTGCTCACGGCGAGCAACGCGGGGCGCCCGCGCATCCGCTCTTGGGAAGGCGAGATGCGGGCGGCACCGCTCCGCAGCATTCGCGCCCGCATTCGCCTTCGGCTGGACTGGCTGGAGTCGATCCTGGGGCGGGACGACGTGGTGACCCAGGCCGGGCCCGCGCCGCTGATCTCCGCGCCGATCTGAGGGATTTCGGCTAATCTCGCCAACCGTGAAGCGTGCGGTCGTAGCGCTGGCGGCGGCAGTGGTGGCGTGTGCCCCGAGCGGGCGGGCGCCGGGGCGCTTCATGCCCTCGCCTCCGCCCGCGTCTCCCGAGCCGGATCCGGCGCCGCCTCCCCGTGCGGATGGGCGCTTGCCGGCCGGGGTGACACCCACGGCCTACGAGCTCGATCTGACCATCGATCCGAGTCAACCGACCTACATGGGGCGAGTGCGCATCGACGTACGCGTGGACGCGCCCACGCGGGCCATCGTGCTGCATGCCCGGGGGCCGCGGGTGCTGACGGCATCCGTCGATGACGGCGAGCGACAGTGGGTGACGGCTCGAACGCGCCCGCCCGCCCACGGCAAGGGTGACGACGAAGAGCTGGTGCTGGTGGCGAAGCGCGCCGTCCGGCGCGGCGCCGCCCGCATCGACATCCAGTTCGAAGCGCCGTTCTCCGAGGGTCTGAGCGGGATCTACAGAGTGAGCGAAGGCGGACGGGCGTACGCGTTTTCGCAAATGGAGCCCACGGACGCGCGTCGGGCATTTCCTTGTTTCGACGAGCCGGGATTCAAGACGCCGTTTGCCGTGAGCATCACCGTTCCGAGCGAAGACGTCGCCGTGTTCAATACGCCGGAGACGTCGCATCGCGAGAACACGACGAGCCAGCTCCAAACCTCCGTGTTCGCGGCGACCCGACCCCTCCCTACCTACCTGATTGCACTGGCCGTTGGCCCCTTGGAGGTGACCGAGGGCGCGCGCGAGCCGACGCCCGTGCGCGCCATCACCGCCGTCGGCAAGCAGAAGCTCGCCGGGCTCGCGCTGTCCACGGCCTCGGCGCAAGTGCAAGAGCTGTCGCGCTACTTCGGCGAGCCGTACCCGTATCCCAAGCTGGACTTGGTGGCGGTGCCGGAGTTCGGTGCCGGCGCCATGGAGAACGCAGGTCTCATCACCTTCCGCGAGGAGATCCTGCTCGTCGATCCCCAGCATGCGTCGGCGCACGCGCGGCGGCGCCTTGCCGGCGTGATGGCCCACGAGCTGTCGCATCAGTGGTTCGGTGATCTGGTCACCATGAAATGGTGGAACGACGTGTGGCTCAACGAAGGGCTCGCCACCTGGATGGAAGCCAAGGTGGTGGACGCGCTCTCCCCCGAGCTCGGCATCGCCCGCGAGGACGTCGTCGAAAAGAGCGAGGTGATGTCTCTCGACTCTCTGGCGTCCGCTCGGAAGATCCGTCAACCGGTGAAGAGCTCGAGCGACGCCCTGGAGGCTTTCGACGGCATCACCTACGACAAGGCCGCCGCCGTGCTGAAGATGGTGGAAGGTTGGGTGGGGAACGACGTGGTGCAACGCGGCATGCGGCGCTACGTGGCGGCTCATCGGGACGGGAATGCCTCGGCGGCGGATCTGTTTTCCGCCCTCGACGAAGCCAGCGGCCAGAACGTGGCGCAGGTGATGCAGAGCTTCGTGGATCAGACCGGCGTGCCCCTGGTTCGCATCGAGACACGCTGCGAGCAAGGCGCGCGGGTGGAGCTCGAGCAATCGGAGTACCGGCGCCCGGAGTCGGCGAAGCGCTGGACGTTGCCGGTGTGCGTGCGCCCCGACGGCGGTGCAGCCGTGTGCACCGTGATGAGCGACCGGCGCGCGACCCTGAGCCTGCCACGCTGTCCGCGCTTCCTGGTTCCGAACGCGGAGGCTCTGGGCTACTACCGGCCGCGCCTCTCGGCCGCGCTGCAAGGGGCGCTCCTCAAGCACCTGGCGCGGTTGTCCGAGCGGGAACGGATCGCGCTCTCGGGTGACAGCTGGGCGCTGGTGGAGAGCGGGCAGTCCGAGGTCAAGGACTACCTGGCGGTGGTGGCGGCGCTCGCCCCCGCGGCGGGGCGGCTGGAGTGGCAGGAGCTTTCGCGGACCCTCACGGAGCTCGACGGTCTCCTCGAAAGTCCGGAGCGGCGCGCTCGGCTCGGCGCGGCGGTGCGAAAATGGGCGGCGCCGGCGCTGCGGCGCGTGACCCTGCATGCCTCCGACAAGGACACGGACGAAACACGCACGCTGCGCGCGTTGCTCCTGGGGGTGCTCGTGGATCTGGCGCACGACCCCGCTGCAGAGCAGACCGTGGCGGCCCTCACCACGCGCTGGCTCGCGGATCCGAGCTCGGTCGAGCCCAGCCTGGCGGCGGCCGCGATCCCCCTCGCGGCGCGGCGCGGTGACGACAAGCTCTACGCCGCACTGCTCGCTCACATGAAGAGCGCTGGGACCCCGGAGCAGCGGTTGATGGCGCTGTCCGGGCTCACTGGCTTCTCCGAGCCCAGGCTGCTCGAGCGCACGCTCGGGATGACGCTGGATGGAACGCTGAAGCGCCAAGACCTGCGCTACGTGTTCCGGCCGCTGTTCGAGCGCCGGGGCGCGCGCGAGGTCGCCTACGGCTGGCTTCGCGCTCACTTCGACGAGCTGAAGAAGCGGCTTCCGGGTTTCATCCTCGGGCGCCTGGTGTGGGTGGTGGCAGGCCTGTGCGACGAGCAGCAGGTGCTGGACGGCGAAGCCTTCTTCCGACCGCGCCTCGCGCGCTTGGAGGGCGCCGACAAGCACCTGAGCCAGGCCGTGGAGCGCGGCCGCGTTTGCGCTGCATTTCGCGCCGAACGCCGCCAGAGCGCTCGCGACGCCCTCGATTCATCGTTGCCGTAGTCCGAACGCATTGTTGCGTTCCGGTGGGGTTTTACGCGCACGGCGGCGAGCGCAGGTTTGTCCTGCACTCAGGAGTGCAGAAAGGAACGATCATGGCGTGGGAACTGGACACTGCACACTCGGAGGTCGCCTTCGCGGTCAAGCACATGATGATCAGCACGGTGAAGGGAAAGTTCACCAGCTTTGCTGCGAGCGTCTCGTTGGATCCGAAGAACGTGACGGCCGCTTCCGTGGAAGCCTCGGTGGACATCGCGAGCATTCACACCGGTGAGGAGCAACGCGACGGGCACCTCAAGTCGGGAGATTTCTTCGACGCCGAGCAGCACCCGAAGATGACGTTCAAGAGCACCTCCGTGAAGCAGTCCGGCACGGACGTGACCATCGCGGGAGACCTCACCATCAAGGGCAGCACCAAGCCCGTGACGTTGAAGGGAACCATGGAGGGACCCGCCAAGGATCCCTGGGGCAACCAGCGGGTGGGCTTCAGCCTGGCGACGGAAATCGACCGCGAGGACTTTGGGCTGACTTGGAACCAGGTTCTCGAGACCGGCGGCGTGCTGGTGGGCAAGAAGGTGAAGATCTCCGTGGAGGCCGAGCTCATCGCCAAGTGACCGGCAACGGATGTAAGCTCCCGACCGTGGAAAAAGAACGAGTGAAGTTCCCCGTGCGCGTGGGCCTGCTCGGCTGCGGCACGGTCGGGGGCGGCGTCATCCGTCTGATCCAGGAGAACAGCGAGTACCTCGCATCCCGCGTGGGTGCGCCGTTGTCCATCACCCACGTCTTGGTCCGCGACGCGGTCAAGGATCGCGTGGCCGAGTGTCGGCGGGAGTGGATCACGACCGACCCCGAAGCCGTGCTGGGACAGGACGTCGACCTGGTGGTCGAGGTCATGGGCGGGGAGGAGCCGGCGCGGGGCTATCTGGAGCGTGCCATCAAGAGCGGCAAGAGCGTCGTCACCGCCAACAAGCTGCTCATCGCCAAGCACGGCCCCGAGCTGGTGGAGCACGCCATTTCCGCGGGCGTGGATCTGGCCTTCGAAGCCTCCGTGGGCGGTGGCATTCCCGTCATTCGCACGCTGCGCGAGGCGCTCACCAGCGATTGGGTGCAGAGCGTTCACGCCATCCTCAATGGCACCTGCAACTACATCCTGACGCGCATGCGCGACGGCGGCGTGAGCTTCGACGCGGCGCTGTCGGAAGCGCAGGAAAAAGGCTACGCCGAGGCCGACCCCACGCTGGACGTGGACGGTCACGACGCCGCGCAGAAGCTGGTGGTGACGAGCATGCTGGCCTTCGGCGCCAAGGTGGATGCCGCCGAGGTGCCCACGGAGGGCATCCGCGCCATCGATCAGCTCGATTTCCAGTTCGCCGAGCGCTTCGGCTACACCATCAAGCACCTGGCCATCGGGCGCGATCTGGGGGAGCGGGTCGAGCTCCGAGTGCACCCGACCTTGGTGCCCAAGACCAGTGTGCTGGCGAACATCGATGGCGTGCTGAACGGAGTGTTCATCGTCGGCCGCGCTCTCGGGCCCTGCCTATTGGTGGGGCGCGGGGCAGGGGACATGCCCACGGCGGTCAGCGTGGTCGCGGATCTGGTGGACGTCGCCCGCTCCAAGATCGAGGGCGAGCCGGGGCTCGCCACCCGCGGCATCCAACTGAAGGAGCGGCCGCTGCTGCCCCTCGAGGAGGTCGAGTCGCGCTACTACCTGCGCTTCGACGTAGAAGATACTCCCGGCGTGCTCGGCCACATCGCGACCGAGCTCGGCAAGGAAGGCATCAGCATCGAGCACATGGTGCAGGAGGGCCGCGCGGCCACCAGCAACAACGCCGTGCCGGTGCTGCTCGTCACCCACGCCTCCACGGAGGGCGCCGTGCGGCGAGCCGCGGCCGTGATCGGCGCCTCGTCGTTCATGCGCGGCCACCCGCGCTTGATCCGCATCGAGGACGTCTGAATGCCGGACCCCGCGCTGCCCCTCGGCGTGTTCGATTCCGGGCTGGGCGGCTTGACCGTGGTGCACGCGCTGCTCGAGGCACTGCCCGAAGAGCGCATCGTGTACCTGGGAGACACCGCGCGAGTGCCCTACGGCACGCGCTCGGCCGAGACCGTGATCCGCTACGCCAAGAGCTGCGCTCGCGTGCTCACGGATCGTGGCATCAAGGCGCTGGTGGTCGCCTGCAACACGGTGAGCGCCGTGGCTCTCGACGTTCTGCGAGCAGAGCTGGATTTGCCCGTGGTGGGTGTGGTCGTGCCCGGCGCCAGCGCGGCGGTCACCGCGGCCGAAGCCGCCGCACGTGAAAGCGCGGCTCCCGTGAAGGTCGGCGTGCTCGGCACCCAGGGCACCATCGGGTCCGGCGCCTATCCCCGCGCCGTGAGCCAGATCTCCACGCGTCTCGAGGTCGTCGGGCAGCCTGCGCCGTTGCTCGTCCCCTTGGTGGAAGAAGGCTGGCTCGAAGGTCAGGTTCCAGAGCTCGCCGTGGAGCGCTACGTCGCTCCGTTGATCGACGCCGGCGCCGGCGTCATCGTCCTCGGTTGCACGCACTACCCGCTGCTCAAAGCCACCATCGAGCGCGTCGCCGAGCGCGTCGCCGGCCACGCGGTGCCCGTGGTGGACAGCGCTCTGGCGACGGCCCACGCCGTGCTCGAGCTGGTGAACGAACGACGCATAGTGCCCGCGCCGCCGGGCCCCGAGCGAAGCCATGCCCAGCGCCTCGAGCTGCTGGTCACGGATCTCCCCAAGAGCTTCGCGACGGTCGCCTCCCGTTTCTTGGGCGAGGCGGTGGTCGACGTGCAGCAGATCGATCTGGGCTGACCTGACGAGGGTCATGTCGGTCCGCCGCGGTACCGCGCCGGGGCGGTCTCACGGTTCGGAGTTTGGGCCTGCAGGCTGTCGGGGATCAGTCAGAGGCCTGCCCTTGCCCACGAAGAGCTGCGCCCTCGGGCTATAACGCGGACGTTCGTTCGGGGCTCGCCCTGTGCCCATCAGGACCGCTCCGGCGCAAAGGACGGTGGGAGATGGCGCGAGAGAGACCCGAAGTGATGTTGACCCCCGAGCTTTGCAAGGGCTGCGGGCGCTGCGTGGAGGCGTGTCCGAAGCACGCCATCGCCCTCGGCAGCGAGATCAACCAAACCTCCGGATTGATCCCGGTCCACATCGATTACGAGACCTGCAACCACTGCGGGCTGTGCATCTCCGCGTGTCCCGAACCGTACGGTCTCGGTAACGAGGTCTACGAGCTCGAGGATCCAGAGAAGCTCTATGGCTCGATCAAGGAGCCGGCGCCGGAACCGACGGACATCCCCGGCGAGGCCATCGCGCTGCCCAAGGTGGAGCCGCTGCTGTTGAAGGGCAACTACGCCGCGGCCCTGGGCGCGATTCTCGCTGGCTGTCGTCACGTGTTCGGCTATCCGATCACGCCCAGTACCGAAGGTGCGGAGCTGATGGCGAAGCTCTTGCCCAAGCTCGGCGGCGTGTTCCTGCAAGCCGTCAGCGAGGTAGCGACGGTGAATCACATGTACGGCTGCGGCGGTGCCGGCTTGCCGACCATGACCTTCACCAGCTCGCCGGGCTTCTCCCTGATGTTGGAGGGGATTTCCTACATGATCGGCGCGGAGCTGCCCGGCGTGTTCGTGAACGTGATGCGCCCGGGTCCCGGCCTCGGGTACATCGGCCCCGAACAGTCCGACGTGAAGCTCGCCTGCCGCGGCCTGGGTCACGGCAACACCCACGCCATCGTGCTGGCGCCGACGTCCCCGCAGGAGATGCTCGATCTGACGATGCTGGCCTTCGAGCTCACCTTCAAATACCGAAACCCGGTGGTGGTCGCCGCAGACGGCTACCTCGGCCAGATCACGGGTCGCGTGCAGCTCCCCGACACCATGTACAAGCCCGGCTTGCCGAAGTGGGCGGTGTGGGGCGACGCCGCGCACAAGCGCAACCTGAACTCGTCGATCTTCCAGGACTGGGTGGATCTCGAGAAGCACAATGAGCACATCAGCGCGAAGTATCGTGAGATGCAGAAGCACGAGCAACGCGCCCTGACCTTCAAGGCGGAGGGCGCGAAGACCTTGGTGCTGGCCGCCAACACGCCGGCGCGCATGGCCAAGGCGGCGGTGGAGCAGCTGCGCCGCGACGGCCTGTCGGTGGGCTTGTTCCAGCCGGTGACGCTGTGGCCGTTTCCCATCGATGCGCTCCTGCCGTTGCTCGAGAACGCGGAGCAGCTCTTGGTGGTGGAGGCCAGCGACGGTCAGCTCGAAGACGAGCTGCGCTTGGCCCTGCACCACGCCGGGGTCCTGGGCGTGCCCATCCACCACTTGCGGCACATGGGCGGCATCTTGCCGGTCGACGAGGAAATCGAGCGGGAAGCCCGCAGCATCACGGAGGCGGCGTCATGACCACCGCGGCATTCTTCCAGCACTTCGATCGCCACGCCCATGGCAAGGGCCTCAAGGGTGCGACCACGCACTACTGCCCCGGCTGCGGGCACGGCTTGGCCCACAAGTACGTGGCGGAGGCCCTGAGCGAGCTGGGCGTGACGGACCGCACGGTGATGATCTCGCCGGTCGGCTGCGCCGTGTTCCTGTTCTACTACTTCGACACCGGCAACACGCAGGCGGCCCACGGCCGGGCGCCGGCGGTGGCCCTCGGCCACAAGATGGCGAACCCCGATTCCATCGTGGTGAGCTATCAGGGCGACGGTGATCTGGCGTCCATCGGTCTCGCGGAGATCATGCACGCCGCCCAGCTCGGCATTCCCATCACCATCGTGTTCGTCAACAACGCCATCTACGGGATGACGGGCGGGCAGATGGCGCCCACCACGCTGATGGGCCAGTGGTCGACCACCACGCCGGAAGGCCGCGGCCCGATGCAAGGGCCGCCCATGCGCGTCAGCGAGGTCATCGCCGAGCTCGACGGAGCCAGCTACGTGGAGCGCGTCGCGCTTTTCGACCAGAAGCATCGCAAGCGCGCCAAGCAGGCCATCAAGAAGGCCGTGCAACTGCAGGTGGAAGGCCGCGGCTTCGCTTTCGTGGAGGTGCTCTCGGAGTGCCCCACGCACTGGGGCATGACGTCGCTGGAGGCCGAAGCCCACGTGCGCGACGTGATGTCGAAGCAGTATCCCATCGGCGTGGTCAAGGACGAGACGCGGGAGCCCTGGTTCTTCCCGCCGAAGCCCGACTTCGATCCGGACAAGCTCTTGGAGGTGGTGGACGCGAGCCGCGTGAAGCCGCCCGCCTTCTGCGACAAGTTCCCGGAGCACATCGACCCGGTGGACGTGTCCTTGAAGCTCGCGGGAGCCGGTGGCGACGGCGCCCAGACGGCGGCCTATCTCATCACCCGCGCTGCCATCAACGAGGGCTTCGACGCCACCCACATCCCGAGCTACGGCCCGGAGTCCCGCGGCGGCACCAGCTACGCCGACGTGCACGTGGCCAAGCACGAGGTGCTCTCTCCGGGGGCGCCGTCCCCCCATGCGCTGGTCGCCTTCAACGCACCCAGCCTGGACAAGTTCGCCGGCACGGTGCGCTCCGGCGGCGTGGTGATCTACGACAGCAGCGTGATCACCGGGGAGCCCACGCTGCCCGCCGGCGTGAAGGCGTATCCCGTGCCCTGTGCGGAGATCGCCAACAGTCTCGGATCGCCCTTGGTGAAGAACGTGGTCGCCCTGGGCGCCCTCCAGCAGGCGACGGGCCTGCTCGCGGAGGAGTCGATTCTCACGGCGCTGCGCATGAGCCTGGCGGAGAAGGGCGCCCTCATTCCGGTGAACGAAGAAGCCTTCAGGTGGGGCGCCAAGGCGGTGAGAGAAGGCATCACGCATCTGACCTGAGGGCTCGCCGCGGTGTGACCGCGGCGGACCGACAAACCCTCTCTCCCGGCATGGGTGGTGAGGGCGGTTCTTGATAGACTCCCCCGCCATGAGGCGTCTTCCGCTGTTGGTTTGTCTTTCACTGGTGGGTTGTGGCGGCCCCGGTCTGCCCACCGGCAGCAAGCGCGAGTCCGGGCAGAGCACGCTGATGAGCCAGACCTACGCGGGCAAGAACCGCTGCGCTTCGGAGTCTCACGACCGCCCGTTCGTGATCGAGTGGGATGCCACGGACGTCTCCAGCTTCGAGGGGCGCGCGGCGAAGGACATCGTCTTCGTGCGCTATCAGGGCTGCGAGCTCGAGGTGCTCGATGGCTGCTCCGACGACTCCATTCCGGGCAAGTACGGCAGCTACGGTCCGCCGCAGTGGACCAGCGGCTCCGTGGAGAAGATGAACATCGAGAACGAAGCGGAGCTGTACGCCAATCTGCCCCTCGGCGCGGCGACCCTGGGTGGCCGGGTGCAAGCCGGAGAAACGTTCGCGATGGAGTACTTCGTGAGCGGCATCGAAACGGCGACTCGGGAGAAGATGTTTCGCGGCACCATTCGCGAGAACCCCGCGTGCGACAGCGCGACGCATTTCGTCTACGCCTACAACCTCGGCGCCTTCGAGCTGGAGTCCACGGACAGCTCCCGGCAGAGCGCGGGGGCCAGCGTCGCGGGCGTAGGGGCCGGCGGCGAACGGCGGACGCGGGGCAAGGCCGTGAAGAAGGGCGGCGAGCTGTCGAGCTGTCGCGGGAGCTCGGCGAAGGACGTGCACACCTGCCGGGTTCCGATCCGTCTCACGCTCAAGCCCATTTTGCCGGGCAACGATGCGGCCCCGCCGCCGCCGTCGCCGGAGCAAGTGTCGAAGGGCGAGGCCATGGACCAGGCCAACAAGCACCGCATGGCCGCCATGCAGAAGTTCCAGGCCAAGGACGGCGCCGGCTGCGTGGCGGAATTCGACGCGGCGGACCGCCTGGACCCCGATCCCACGCGCCGCTCCACGAACCCGGCGGTGGGACTGCAGACCCGCGCGCTGTGCGAGATGCTCGCGGGGCAGTGCGCCGTGGGCAAGCGCCACGCTCGCTTGGTCAAGGAGCAGAGCGGCGGCGGGCTGCCGCCGGAGCAAATGGATCAACTGGTGAGCGACCTGGCGGGGCAGTTCTGCACCGGCGACGCTGGGCTCGACGCCTGGGACAAGCTGGTGCGCGCCGACCGCCACCTGCGGGAGGCCGCGGCCAAGAACGACGGCGCGACGTGTGTGCGCGAAGCGGCGGCGTTGGACAAGGCGCTCAAAGCGGTGCCTGAGCCGGACCAGTATCGCAAGTACCAGAAGAGCAGCGCCGAGCACGCGCTGGCGCTGGCTCCGTCGTGCGCGGCCAAGGGCGGGCGCTGCGCCGATGCCCGGCGCCTGGCGAAGAAGTACTACCAGTCCATCGGCAACGCCGCCGGCGCTCAGGAGCCCGTGTTCTCACGCTCGTTCGACGCGCAGTACCCCGAGTGCAAGGGCAAGTGACTCAGCCGAGGGCCGCCCCGGGCTCGCTGGCGCACTGATACAGCACGGCCATGCGCACGGCCACGCCGGACTCCACCTGATTGAGCACCACGCTGCGGCTGCCGTCGGCGATCTCGTCGTTGATTTCCACGCCGCGGTTCAGTGGGCCGGGGTGCATCACGATGGCCTCGGGGTGGGCGAGGGCGAGGCGTGCGCGGTTCAGGCCGTACACGCGGGCGTACTCGCGATTCGACGGGATCATCGCGCCACCCAAGCGCTCCTTCTGGATGCGCAGCATCATCACCACGTCGGCCCCTTCCAGGGCGGGCTCGATGCGATCGAAGGCGCGGGCCCCGAGGCAGTCCGGCGGAAACGGCAGCAGCGTGCGCGGCCCGGCGAAGCGAACCTCGGCTCCGAGCAGCGAAAGCAAGAGCGCGTCCGAGCGTGCCACGCGGCTGTGCAAGATGTCGCCGCAGATGGCCACCGTGAGCCCTTCGATACGGCCCTTCGCCTTGCGGATGGTAAACGCGTCCAGGAGCGCCTGGGTCGGGTGCTCGTGCATGCCGTCGCCCGCGTTCACCACCGCGGCGCGGGTCTTGTCGGCGACGTAATGGGGCGCGCCCGACGCGGCGTGGCGGATGACCACGACGTCCGCGTGCATCGCGTCCAAGGTGGCCACCGTGTCCTTCAGCGTTTCGCCCTTGCTGGTGCTCGTGGACGAGCCCCCGAAGTTCACCACGTCCGCGGACAGCCGCTTGCCCGCCAGCTCGAAGGAGGTCCGCGTGCGGGTGGACGCCTCGAAGAACATGTTGATGATGGTCTTGCCGCGCAGGGTCGGGACCTTGCGCACCGGGCGGCGCGTCACCTCCAAGAAGGCCTCGGCGGTGTCCAAGAGACCGAGAGCACGAGTGCGATCCAGGTCGGAAATACTCAACAGGTGGCGAAGGCGCGGCTCGGTCATATGAAGCTCGGCGGTACGGAGCGGGCTCCGGTGGAGTGGACGATGGCGCGAAGCCCCAGGGCGTCGTCGAGCACGTCGACGCGATCTTCCGCTTCGAGGCTGACGGTGGCGACCACGTAGTCGGGTTGGATGGGGAGCTCGCGGCCCCCGCGATCGACCAGCGCGGCGAGCTCCACGCGCTTCGGGCGGCCGTAGTCCATGAGCGCGTCGATGGCCGCGCGCACCGTGCGACCCGTGAACACGACGTCGTCGACCAGGATGACGTGCTTGCCCTCCAGAGCGAAGGGGATCTCGCTGGGACCGATGCGAGGGTTCGGCAAGGCGGTGGCGGCGTCATCGCGGTACAGGGTGATGTCCACGGTGCCCATCGGCAGATCCCGGCCCTCGAGCTCCTTCACCCATCGGGCAATCTCGCGAGCGACCGGCACGCCGCCGCGGCGCACACCCACCAGCACCAAGTCGTCGGCCCCGGCGTGGCGTTCGACGATCTCACCCGCAAGGCGACGAAGGCCGCGCGTTGCGGCTTCGGCATCGAGCATCACGCGCATGGCGCTCGCGATCTAACATGGCTGCCCGGGGCGGCGCGCGGCGGGCTCGATTGCTCAATGATCATCGACAGTTGAGGTGCGGACGTCGCGTCCTGTTGCGCCGCGGCTTAGCGTGGCCCTGCATGCTCGAGCAGCTCGACCACCTGCTCTCTCACTTCGCGCTGTATCTGGGCGTGGCGGTCGAGGTGCTCGCGCTCGCGCTGGTGCCGCTGGTGTTGCTGCGACGCAAGGAGCCGTCGAGCACGTTTGCGTGGATCCTGACGCTGGTGTTCCTGCCGGGGCTCGGTGCCGCCTTGTTCCTGCTGCACGGTCGGGATCGCGTGCGCTGGCCCGCGCGGCGCAAGCGCGCAGCCGACGAGGTGCTGACGTCTCGGCTGGATCACGCACGACGCGAGACACGGGTGGACCCGAGCGGTGCCGTCGGCGAGCTCGACGAAGCCGAGCGCTGCATCTTCCGCGTGTGCGAAGGGCTCGGGCCGCTGGTGGAGGTGAGCCACGGCAATCGGGTCGAGCTGTACGAGAACGGCGGCGTTGCCCAGAACGCCATCAATGCCGCGATCGAGGGAGCCCAGGAGAGCGCTTTCGCGGAGTACTACCTGATCCGCGATGACGACACCGGCGCGCGCTTTCGGGAGCGCATGACCCAGGCCGCGGCTCGTGGCGTGGACGTGCGGCTCCTGATCGACGCCTACGGGTGCTTTTGGCTGCGCAAACGTTGGTTTCTTCCGCTGCGGCGAGCCAAGGCCAAGGTAGCGCAGTTCCTGCCGCTGAAGATGGCGCTCACGCTGCCGATGAACCTGCGAACGCACCGCAAGATCGTGGTCGTAGACGGTCGCGTGGCGTTCACCGGGGGGCTCAACGTGGGTGACGAGTACGTGCGCGAAACCGGCGGCAAGCCCGCCTGGCGTGACACCCACGTGCGTATCGAGGGGCCCGCCGTGGCTTCTCTCTCCAGTGTGTTCCTGCGCGATTGGCACTTCATGACGGGAAGCGAGGAGCTTCCGGAGCGTTTCTTCCCAGATACGGGCCAGCCCGGCGACGCCGTGGTGGCGGTGGTGCCCAGTGGGCCTGACGAAGGTCGCGAGGCGATCCATCGCGTCTTCTTCAGCGCCATCGTGGGCGCTCGGCGCCGAGTGTGGATCACCACGCCGTACTTCGTTCCGGACCGAGCGCTGCTGGTTGCCCTGGAGACCGCCGCCCGCCGCGGCGTGGAGGTGAAGCTCTTGCTCCCCGGGCACAGCAATCATCGGGTCACCCAACAGGCAGGGCGCAGCTACTTCACGGAGCTCCTGGAGTCGGGCGTGCAGGTGTTCGAGTACCTGCCCGGAATGATCCATTCCAAGACCATGCTGGTGGACGACGAGATCTCGCTGGTGGGCAGCGCCAACATGGACGTGCGCAGCTTCCGGCTGAACTTCGAGGTGCACACCCTGGTGCACGATCGCAGCTTGGCGCAGGAGCTTGAGGCGGCGTTCCTGCGCGATTGCGAGGCCTCCCGCGCCATCGAGCTCGATCGCTGGCGTCACCGCCCCTGGCTCGAACGGGTCGGCGAAGGCGCCGCGCGCCTCGTTTCTCCGATCCTTTGATGGGATTGTCGGTTCACCGCGAGTCTTCGCGGCCCGCCGGCGTGGTCCGAAAGTGTCGAACGCCCGTTCCGCCCCGCGCTGATAGCTTCGAGGACGGAGGTACTCATGAACGACCGGCTTGGCTTGGCTCGGAAGCTTCCGCTCGCCGCTGTGGCGCTTGGCGGACTGCTCGTGGTGGGACAGGCGCGCGCGGCAGGCCCGTACAGCCTGTACGTGACGGTTTCGGGCGCCGGCAACCACGACGGCTCGTCCCTCGCGAACGCCATGACCCTGGCAGAGGCCACGCAGGCGGCCGTCGCCGGGGACGTCGTCTTCGTGCAAAAGGGGCTGTACCAGCTGCCTCAGCTCACGACCTCCTTCAACCACTCCGGCACCGCCCAGAACCCCATCGTGTGGGAAGGCGAGATCTCGGACGCCGACCTCAGCTGGGAAGCCGAGAAGCCCAAGCCCACGCTCTCGAGCGATGGCTCGAACAGCACGGTGCTGGCGTCGGCCATCGCCGCGAACGGTCAGATCCACATCGGTGGCGACTACCAGACCTTTCGGAACATCGTGTTCCAGGAAGACGCGCCGGGGCGCGGGCTGGTCGAGATCACCGGCGATTTCGTGACGGTGGAGTCCTGCGCGTCGAAGTACCCGTCCAACGTCTCCAGCTCCTCGAACCATACCTGGATGGTGTACGGGCACGACGTCACGTTCCGCCAGTCGAGCTTCTACAACGGCTCGCGCACCATCCTGTGGGTGCGCAAGAGCGGTGCCGGTACCGCGGACAACTTCCTGATGGAGCAGTGCAAGCTGACGGGCGCCAACAACCACCCGCCGATTCAGATCATGCCCACCACGAACTCCTCCAGCGCGGAGACCATCAAGCACCCGATCGTTCGCAGCAGTGTGTTCATCGACAACCCCTACAGCGATGGCATCTACTCGCGCCAGAACGAGCAGGGCGCTTTCTACAACAACCTGTTCATTCGCTCGAGCACCCCCTACAGCGTGGATGTCCACACCGGCATCAACGCCGTCTGCGACACCTTGGGCAGCATCGTCGCCTACAACACGATCGTGGAGTCGGGCGGCAACATCATCTTCAATCGCGCGGAAAATCAGGTCTATTTCTTCAACAACCTGGTCTACCTCACGGCGGCGCCGTCGGGCCTGCCATACCGCTACGACAATCCCTTCGACGCTATCACCGGCCACAAGAACGACTACAACCTGTGGTACTCGACCAGCGGAAACATCGGGAGCATGAGCTGTGATCTCGGCTCCATGCCGTCGACCACGCTGGCCAACATCTTCTCCGCCTACGGTTTCGAAGAGCATTCGCTGATCCAGGTGGCTCCGGAGTTCGTGGACGCATCCTCCGACGACTACGCTCCGGCCAACGCGACTTCGAAGCAGGTCGGCGCCGCTCTGCCCATCACCAAGGCGGCCGGCTTCTGGATGGACATCACGGACGACTTCTACGGCAACGCGCGCGACGCCCAGAAGCCCACCATCGGCGCCATCGAGTACGGCTCCAGCCCGGGAGGCGCAGGCGGAACGGGCGGAACGGCGGGGGCCGCGGGCGCTGCCAGCGGTGGCGCCGCCGGCAGCGGCGCCGGCGGCGGCGCGGGACAGGGGAGCGGGGGCAGCGCGGGGCAGGCCACCGGCGGCACCGGCGGCGCTAGCGGTTCCGGCACCGGCGGCACCAGGCGGTAGCGCGGGTGGTGGCGGTTCCGGCACCGGCGGCAGCAGCAGCGCGAAGCCGAGCGAGGACGACGGTGGCTGCGGCTGCCGGGCTCCGGCGCGGGCTCCGAGCCGCCCCTCGGCGTAGCGCTCGCGCTCTCCGCCCTGGTGCTCTTCCGCAGGCGCCGCCGCTAGCGGATGCCGCGGGGCACGAGCACGCGCTCGGCAAGCCCCAGAAGGAAGTCCACCAGCAGCGCGAGCAGCGCTGCGGGACGGCGCCGGACAGGATCAGATCGATGTCGTTGAGCTGGAGACCAGTGACAATCGGGTCTCCGAGACCGCCGGCGCCAATGAAGGCTGCCAGCGTTGCGACGCCGATGCTGATCACGGTGGAGGTGCGAATGCCCGCCATGATCGTGCGCGTGGCCAGCGGCAGCTGCACGCGGAGCAACGTCTGCCGGTTCGTCAGACCCATGCCTCGAGCGGCCTCCAGCAGATCTGCGTCGACCTCCTTGATCCCGGTGAAGGTGTTGCGGAGGATCGGGAGAAGCGCGTAGAGGAACAATGCTGCGATGGCGGAGCGCGCGCCCAGCCCGAGCCCGGGGATCAGGATCATGAAGGCCAGGAGCGCGAGGCTCGGAACCGTCTGGATCACCCCCGCCGCGGCCATCACCGGTGTGGCCAAGACCTGCCGGCAGGTGAGCGAGATGCCGATGGGAACAGCGACCAGCACCGCCAGCAGTACGGCGATCGCCGTGAGCCACATGTGCTGGCCCGCGAGCTTCAGCGTCTGGCTGCGGCGCGACCACATGAAGGCGAGGAAACCGTGGCTGCGTTCCGAGTGAGCCACCGGCCGTGGCTTCGCGCCCTTCAGTAGGCCTTCCTGCTGCAGGAAGCCGCGGGCGACCTCGGCGAAGGAGCCACCCTCTTCTTCGACGCGATAGTTCAGCTTCCGCATCTTCTGGTCGTCGATTCGGAAGGCCAGGCGGTTCAAGAGCTCCCGGAGCTCCGGGTGGCGCTCGAGGGTGTCGGAGCGAACGATCGGTGCGCAGTCGTAGGGCGGGAAGAAGTGCCGGTCGTCCTGGAGAATGCGGATCGGGTAGCGCAGGAGCTTGCCGTCCGTGGTCCAGGTATCGACGAGGTCGATGCGGTGACTGCGAATCGCCTCGTAGGCCAGGCCGTGCTCCATTCCGGACATGTGGAAATGTGCAGGCCGTACGCCTTGCCAGCCAGCCCGGATAGCCGTCTTGTCGGTTGAGGGAATTCGTGACTGACGCCCGCGCGGAGCTCCTGCTCGTGGCTCTTCAGATCCGAGATGGTACGGATTCCGAGCTCCTTGGCGCGGCCTTCATCCATGGCCAGGGCATAGCTGTTGGAGAATCCGAAGGGGCGAAGCCAGGTGACGTCGAAGCGCTTCTCGAACTCGTCGGCGACGACCAGGTAGGCGCGCAGTGGGTCGCGCACGGGCTCGGCGATCTTCAGATGGATGCTCCAGCCGGTGCCGGTGTACTCAGGATAGGCGTCGATGTCGCCGTTCTGGAGGGCGGTGAACACCACGGTGGTGCCCCGAGGTTCACCTTGCGCTCCACTCGGATGTCGGAGTGCGCTTCGATGAGCTGCGCCATCATCTCCGCGAGCAGGCGGTTCTCGGTGAAGTTCTTGCTCCCGATCGCCATCGTCGACGTCGTCGCCGGCTGCCCCTCGGCGACGCCGCGGAGGAGCAGCACGCCGATCAGCGTGAGGAAGATCCACCAGCGGTGGGCCAGGACTCTAGGCATGCGGGCCCGCCAAGTGGCTCTGCAGGAATTGACGCACGAACTCGTTCGCCGGGCGCTGGCGGAAGTCCTCTTCCGTGCCGCTCTGCACGATGCTTCCCGCGTCCATGAGCACGACGCGATCGGCGAGCTTGAACGCCTCCGCCATGTCGTGGTGACGAGCACGATGGTCTTGTCCACTTGCTCTTCGAGCTGCAGGAACTCGTCGTGGAGCTGATCTCGCGTGATGGGATCGAGGGCGCCGAAAGGTTCGTCCATCAAGATGCACGGCGGGTCCAAGGCCAAGGCGCGCGCCACGCCCGCGTTGGCGTTGACCTCCGGAGAGGTCGCGAGGGAAGCGCGCGGCGTAGTCTTCCGGCAGCAGGTTCACGAGCCGCAAGAGCTCGTCCACGCGCTGCTTCGTCCTCTCCGCGGCCACCTTCGAGCGCGCACAGAAGACCGATGTTCTCGGCGACGCTCAGGTGCGAAACAGGCCACCGCGTTGGATCACGTAGCCGATGCTGCGGCGGAGGCGGATCACGTCCCACTGGGTGATGTCCTTGCCGTCGAACAGCACGCGACCGCTGGTCGGCTCGATCAGCCGATTGATGAGCTTCATGGTGGTGGTCTTGCCCGAGCCGCTGGTGCCGATCAGGGACACCGTCTCGCCGGCAGCGACGTCGAGGTCAGCCCGCTGACCGCCGCGACCTCCTTGCCCTCGAGGTCGACGAAGACCTTGGAAACGTCGAAGCTCGATCAAACCGAAGTCACCGCTGCAGCGCTCCGGTCGCGGTGATCATTCTGGCGCGTCCTTCCGGACGCATTCGTTCACGGAGTAGCCGCGGCTGTCGAGCCACTGCCGACGCAGCTGAAGGCCGGACAGAGAGAGAAGCTTGGGAATGTCCTCGCGGCGGAACTTGCGCGACGTGCCCACCTGCACGGCGTCTCCGGCGGCGAGCCGCACTTCCATGTCCAGCTTGCCGATGATGTACACGGCCTGGGGACCGTCGTGGCGAGCTTCATGTTCACGCAGCGGTTCTCGATGCCTTCGTAGGGCTCGTCTCGGTCGTAGGTGGATTCCTGCTCGAAGGCCGTCAAGTCGAAGTTGGCATCCAGCTCGTTGTTGATGCGCCGGAGCATGTTCATGAAGAAAGCGTGGTTCGCGTGCCCGGCTTCGTAGGCGCGACGCAGGATCTCTTCGTCCTTGTGCAGATCGATGCCGATCAGGAAGCGATCGTGCACCGTCATGCGCTCTCGCATCGACCGCAAGAACTCCACCGTATCGGCAAGGGTCTCGATGTTCCCCAGGGAGCCGCCGAAGAACAGGATCACTTTTCCGGCGGCGTCGGGGATGCTTTCGAGCACCTCGTCGAAGTGCCCATGGCGCGGCTCCACCGTTACCCGTCCGGGTAGGACTCCTCGATCTCCGCCTTGGTCGCGGACAGCGCGCCCTTGGAGAGGTCGATGGGCGTGTATGTGAGCCGGGTGCTCGCCCGCCCGCGCAAGGCGGCGTCGAACAGCAACTTGACCTTGCGGGCGGAGCCACAGCCGAGCTCGACGAACAGTCGTTCTCCGTCGACGATTTCCCGGCGCGAGAGCGTAGAATCTCCTCTTCGGCGTCCACCAGGTAGTAGTCGGGGCAGTCGATGTAGCGGTCGTACAGGCGCGAGCCCATCGAGTTCAGATGTGGCAGTGGTCGAGCCGCTTCACCCGAGAGGGGCTGGCCATCGCGCGGCGCACGGCGCTCTCGAACTCGCTCTCCGTTTCCGACAGCTGAGCGTCCTGCACTCGATAGCACCACACCCGAAACATCGCCTTCGGGTCCTTCTTGGGCAGGTACTGCTCGGGCTCGGTGAGGTGGACCTGCTGCCAGACGCCGTCCTTCTCGAGCGCCTCCATCCTCGAGCGCACCCCCATCGCGTCACTCTCGAAGAAGTCCGTGCGCATGGTGAACACGACTACGCCGCCGGGCTTCACGACGCGCGTGATCTCGTCGAGGGTATGCGCCGGAGCTTGGCCGAAGGAGAACACGCCCACCAGCACCGCGGCGGCGAAGTGACTGTTCGGAAGCGCGTCCAGAGGAAAGCCCAGGTCCGCCTGCACGACGTGCTGGTAGACGCCCTTGGCAGCGGCTTGCTCCAGCATCGCGTCCGAGAGATCGACGGCGGTCAAGTGGCCGAAGCCGCGCTTGGCGAGCTCGACGCCCGCAGCGCCCGTGCCTGCGCCAGCGTCCAGGACCGGCGAAACGTCCTTGAAAGGGACGAATTTCTCCACGATCTCTGCGGCGCGAACGTGGCCAAAGAAGCCGATGGCCTCGTGATCTTCGTCGTAGGTGGTGGCCCAGTCTCGGTACAGATCCCGCAACTGTGAGCGACTCTTCGCCTCATATGCGCGCTTCCAGATGCGCTCTCGGCGTGCGACGCCGTTGTTGGCCGAGGTGGATTGGGGCGGGGTGGAAGTCGTGTCCGGACTGGTCGAGCTCACTGTTCTCCGCGAAAAAGCACTGCGTCGCGCATGCGGGACGCGATTGAAAACGATGTCCGATCGTTTCAACGCATCCGCCCGTGCTGTCAAGGCGCTCTAGTTCAGCAGCTTGCCGTCGGGACCCCGGTCGTCGTCGTCCTTGCCGTCCCCTGGATCACCTTGAGACCCGAGCGCTGCACACGCTTCTTGCGCGCGTCGCGGTCGCGTGCGGCTTCGCGCTCGAGTGAGCGCAGCTTGAGCTTGAGCCAGAAGCGACGCGCGGGGCTGGGCGAGCCACCGAAGAGCCAGCCCGCGAGCATGCCGCCGAAGGAGAGACAAGCCCTGCTGCCGGCATCTCCAGCGTGATCACCATCAGCACGCTCATGGCCACCACGAACAGCACCAGGCCGCGGGAAGTGACCGGCAGCACGAAGAAGAGCTGCACGGTCTGGCCCTTGAAGCTCATGGCCCAGGCGATGGCGATGGCCTCGATCGCCGGCACGGAGGAAAACCAGTACTCGGGGATCAGCTTGGCGGCGACGGAAGCCGGCAAGATCTTTCCCATCAGCATCTGGAACAGATAGGCGACGGTGCTCGACAGGATCAGAAATCGGATCAGCTTCGGCCCACCCCACTTCTGCTCCAAGCTGGGCGTGAGGAAGTAGAAGCCGAGCAAGGCGAAGAAGATCGCGCCCACCCGCGGCTCGTGCATGAGCGGCGCGGTGAACAAGCGCCACACTTCGCCTTCGAGGATCTTGTCGGTGTTGCCACAGAAGAAGGCGAAGGCGGTCCGGGTGCGCCGCCCCAGTTCAGGCCCAGCGCGAAGGCCAGCCAGATGGCGAACAGCGTGATCATCACGCCCCACAGCGCCTTGCCGGGGCGGGGCAGCACGAAGGCCGGAGTCGGGTTCTCCCTCACGAGACAACTCGTAGCCGCAGCCGCGGCCTCCGCAACTCACTGGACGGCGGTGCAGCTGGCGTCGCGCACTACGCCCGGCATCGTCGTCGCGCTGCACAGCGCGATGGGCCCTGGGGATCCGTCGGTCTTGCGGGTGGTGACGGTGACGTCGTGGGCCGCGGCGGCGAGCCCGTCGAAGCGGAGATCCCGCCGCAAGGCACCGTCTTCTTGTCGCTGCCGTCCAAGAGGCCCGTGACTTCGCTGATGTCGCTGCAGCTGATGCCCAGCGTCGCGCTGACCACGGACGAGGGAACTCGGATGCTGGAGTCCTCCGTCAGCGGATCGCAACCGGCGTCCAGCGTCGCCCCGGCCTGCGCCTTGCGGAAACAGGTGGTGCCCCAACGCGGCGAGGACGCTCCGCTCTCGAAGGCGAACACCTCGAAGTCGTAGCTCTGATCGGGCGTCAGATCGCTGAAGGTGGCCGAGTCACCGCAGCCCGCGCTCTGTGTCGTAAGCGCGGCGCCCAGCAGGTGGGCATCGAAGTGCTCGACCATGCCGGCATCCGTGCCGCAGGTCAGATCCCCGAGGCCGTGCCGATACCCACGCGAATGGCGGTCGGCGTGTCGCTACCGGCGACGAGCTTGCCGCAGCCGTGCACGTAGCGGGTCAGGTAGTAGGCGGCGGTGACCGGACCTTCCGCCGGGGAGCCGGCGAGGTTCCTGCCACAGCTCGTGCTCCAGCGGGGGGACGTACTCACCGGTGCTGTCCCGCACCAGGGTGCGGCCGCCGGGCCCGAGGGCATGCACGTCGGTGCGATCGTACACGTCGACCTCGGCGTCGTAGCGATGGCCCGGGATCACGAAGCCGGTGGCGGCGGGCTGCAAGCACGACAGCGGGCGATAGGCGCCGCCGTCGCTGAGCACCGTGCTCGGCAACGCAAAGGATCCGCCGGCTCCTCGGCGGTGCCGAGGTCGAAGAACGTGACCACCATGCGTCGCGCTGCGCGGCGCGTCCGCGCACACCACCTCGCCCAGGAAATCCTGCGGGGCGACCGCCACCAGCGTCGGCGTCCGAGTCGGGCCTCGCCCCGGTGCTGCTGCACGCGGTGGTGGCCACGAGCAGGGCGGACAAGAGAAGAGTACGCAACGTGCCGGGTGTCCTAGCCCGAGCCGTGCTCCACGCAAAGCAGGATTTTGCAGGCTGGGCCAAAGGCCTATTCGATGGGCAGGTACACGCGTTCGTCGCCCATCGGCTCGTAGGCCACCAGCTGATCCGAGCGCAGCACGAAGCGAGCGGCCGCGGAGCCGGCTTCCAAGGTGGGCTCGGGAAAATCTCCGGGAGAGCAGCGGCGGCTGAGCACCACCGGCGGGCGCGACACCTCTACGGCGGCGGCGCCGTTGTGCCGCGCGTAGCGCACGCGCACGTTGAACGCCGACTCGGCGGTGCAGTCGAAACGCTCCCCGCTGCGTATCGTGAGCTTCTCCGCCACGCTCACGTGCTCCTCCGCCGTGGCCGAGCCGCTGTGCAGCCGGAGCGTGCTGGTCACGGTGCGCTCGAAGCGCTCGATGACATTGGGTGGCGGGCGGATGCCGCGCGACTGCTGCATCGCTTGCCAGGTGGTTCCCACCCGCAGCACTTCGTCCTCGGGGTCTCGTGGGCGACTTCCGGCGGCCGTTCGTTGGCGCGGCCTCCGCAGCCCGCGAGCACGAGAGACGCGAGCACGGTCGCGCGGGCGATCATTCCGTCGCGCCGTCCGTGGCCGCCTCGCTGCCACTGTCCTTCGGGGTGGAGGTATCCGGGGCGGCGTCCGGAACCTCGACGGGGACGGCCAGGAACTCGCACTCGGCGATCTTCTCCGGGTTCAGCACCACGTCGCACACCTTGGTGAGGGCGGTCTTGTCGCTCGGCTTGGGGTCGCAGCTCGAGAGCTCCGTCACGCCGTTCTTCGCGCAGCTGCCGGCGGCCTGGATCGAGCTCACGCAGCTCTTCACCTGCGGTGCCCCCGGCTGCTCGCCCTTCGCCAACCCGTGCAGGCACTGGTCGCGATAGAAGCGCTTGCACTGATCGACGTCGTCCACGATGCCGCAGAACTGCGCAGCTTCGCAGCGGGCTTCCTCGATGTCTCGGCATTCGTCCACGCCGACGGCGTCCGTGCGTGCAGCCGGCGGCATGGAAGACCAGGAACGAGTAGACGAAGGACGCAGCCAAGGCCGCCAGCGGTCGGGACACACCCATGGGGTGGCGCTACCATGCCGGCCCGAGGAGAGGCGAGTTTCTGGCGGCCTGCGCCGGTCTCTAAAGCGTGTTGACAGTTTCTGCCGACACCGCCCTTCTCGGGCGTCGGGCATAGGCCCTTCCTGCTTCGACGAGGGTAGTCTCACGGACCGGAGCGACGGTTCGCCAGAGCTTCCCTCTCCACAAGCGTTTTGCGTCTCCGCGTGCTTCGCGGCGACGGGAGGCCAAACCTCCAATTCATGCAGCCTACCAGAACCTGAACATATGTCAAGCATTAATCCCCGCCGAGGCAGGATTTCGTCGGCGATCCCAATCCAGAAACTGTCAACAGACTCTAGACTGCGCCGTGATGTCGCAGGCGATGATCTTGTGTGCGGGCCTGGGTACCCGCCTGCGGCCACTGACCGACGAGCTGCCCAAGCCCTTGGTGCCCGTGGGAGACCGCCCGCTCTTGGCGCACATCACCGCCCGGCTACGGTCCCAGGGCATCCATCAAGTGGTGCTGAACACGCACCATCTGCCGCGGGCTTTCGACAGTGTGTACGAGTGGTTGGACGTGGAAGTCAAAGTGGTGCACGAGCCCGAGATCCGGGGCACCGCGGGCGGCGTGGCGGGAGCCCGGCGCCACTTCTCCTCCGCTCCCGTGCTGGTCTGGAACGGTGACATCCTCGCTGATCCGCCGGTGGGTCGCTTGCTGGAAGGCGCCGCCCTCGGCGGTGCGTGCTTGGCCGTGGCGCCGCGCGGCCGCGGCGAAGGCACCGTGGGCCTCGACGCCGACGGCCACGTGGTGCGGGTGCGGGGTGAGCAGTTCGGAGACGAGGTGGCGGGGGGCGACTACCTGGGCATCGCCGCCCTTGGCGCTCGCACCCTGCGCGCGTTGCCGGACAAGGGCTGTCTCATCGGCGACGTGGTCCTGCCGGAGCTCCGCGCCGGCGGTGTAGTGCCCAGCGTGCGGGTCGCCGGGCGCTGGAGTGATCTCGGAGACGTGGCGAGCTACATGGAGGAAAACCAACGCTTTTTGGACGAGCGCGGGGTGGAGAGCTGGATCGCACCGCGCTCCACGGTGATGGACTCCGTGAGCCCCGAGCGCAGCATCGTGGGTCCCGGCGCCCACGTGTTCGGCTACGGCAAGCTCCGGCGGGTGGTGGTGTGGCCGGGCGCGGAAGTGCGCGCGCCCCTCGACAACGCCGTGGTCACCCGCTCCGGGCGTATCGTGCGCATCGCGTAGTTTCCGCGCCGTACCAACAAAAGAAGCCGAATCACTGCAGCTGGAGATTTTGTCGGGGCGGCGCGGTCACGGCTCGGCGAAGAGCTCGATGCTGCGCGTGGGCTCGCCGCTGACGCTGCCGCCGACGACGGCGACGTGACCGGTGGGCAAGGCGACGGCGATGCCGTTGCTCCGCGGCTCGCGCAGCGGCAGCTCTTGGGCAGAGCTTTCGCTCATCAAGTACGCCCGGGTGGCGCCCTGGGCCTGTCCGACGGCGAGGACGCTGCCGTTCGACAGGCTGAAGCCTTGCGCGGCGTCGAGGGCGACGGGCTCGGACCACGCCGCGGGCGCGCAGCTCGTGCCGCAGCCGAGATCCAGCGAAACGCTGTCCGCGGCTCCGCCGATGCGCACGACCGTGGTGGAGTCGAGGGCGGCGAGGGCGGCGCCTTCCGTCGCATCCGGGGGGAAGGCGAGGGGGACGAAGCTGTCGGCGCCGGCCGCGAGCAGCTCTGCCCCGGCCGCGGTGTCGCTGCCACCGACCACCACCAGCCCGCGCCCTTCCACCCAGCAGGCGGCGGCCCGCGTGCGCGGTGCCGTGAGGTGGATGGCCGTGAGCTCGCCCGTGGCGCTCACGCGCAGCACGACGTCGCTCTCTCCGGCGGCGCGCGTCGCGCCCACCACGTAGGCGCTGCCGTCGTCGGCGTCGACGGTGAGCCCGCCGGCGATCTGATCGAAGCCCGACAGCCCGCTCGGCGGCGTGACGTCGCCGCTCGAGCCGTCAGCCAGCTCGAACCAGATGGCGGCATCGTCGCCGACGGCCAGGCCCAGGGTGTCGTCGACGATGGCGAGGGAGCGGATCGAGCACGGGGGGCTCTTGCACCCCAGCGTGGGGCCGCCGACGGCGGACCAGCTGGCCAGATCGTAGCTGGCGGTCTCCACGGAGGCGCCGCTCTCGCCGCTCGCGACCAAGAGAAAGCGCCCCGACACCAACGCCGCTCGGGGGGCGCTGCCGGGCGCGACGCCGAGCTCGCCCCGAGCGCGGGAAAACGCGCCCGCCCGGGACACGAACAGGGGCAAAGTGTGGCCGGCGAAGCCGGGAGGATTGACCGGCAGTGAGCGGCCGCGGACGCGGACCACGCCGTCGTCGCTGGTGGCCGTGAGGGACAGCTCGCCAGCGTTGCCGAGGCCCAGGCTGAACTCGCTCACGGGCGCGTCGGCCTCGAGCATCAGGCTCGCGTCGCCGCCCGCGGCGATCTTCTCCACCCGCACGCGGGTGGGCGCCGGCGCTCTGGTCCAGGCGTCGTCGTCGGGTCCCTGGACGATCACCGCCTTGCCCGCGTCGATGGGCGTGGGGCTGCAAGCAGCAAGGGCAAGGGCGAAGGGAAGTACACCGCGCACGGCGCAGGCGTAGCGCCGCCCGCCCAGCGAGTCCACGCCGTGCTACACGGCCCGGGTGTTTGCCCGCGTGCTCGATGTGGCGCCGGACCCGCTGCGCTTGTGCCGCGCCTTGGGCGATCGTCCGGGCATCGCGCTCTTGTGGAGCGCGACGGGCGGAGCTTCGTATCTGGGCGCGGAGCCGCTCGCGGAGGCCGGCGCGCTCGACCCCGAGCCCAGCCTCGCCATCGCGCCCCTCGAGCAGGACTTCGGCCACGTGCCCCGCTGGGTGGGCGTGCTGCCCTACGAGGCACGCCGCAGCCTCGAACGCCGGGGCGATGCTGCGACAGATCCCAGGCCCGCGCCGCACGTGTCTTCCGTCCGCTGGTGTCGGTACGGCGCGATGGCCGAGATCGACGACCGGGGCGTGCGGGTCGTCGGAGACGACGCCGCGAGCGTGGCGCGGCTCGCGGCGGCGCTGGACGGCCCGCCGCGGGCCGTCGCCTCCCACATCGACCTTCTGGGTCCGACGGAGCCGGCGCGGCGGCACGAGGAGCGCATCCGGGCGGCCCTCGAGCTGATCGCGAAGGGTGAGCTCTACCAAGTGAATCTCGCTCGACGTTTTCGCTTTCGCGTCCAGGGACATCCCCTCGGCCAGCTCGAGCGCATGAGTCGACGAGCGCGCGCGCCCTATGCCGCCTGGCTCCGGCTCGGTGAGCTGGACGTCGTGAGCACGACCCCGGAGCTGTTGCTCCGTTTGTCCCCCGACCGGCGCCTGCTCACGTCGCCCATCAAAGGCACGCGCCCGCGGGGTGCGGACGCCCAGCGCGACCGCGCCCTCGCCGTCGAGCTCGAGGGAGATCCCAAAGAGCGCGCCGAGCTCGCCATGATCATCGACGTCGAGCGCAACGATCTCGGCCGCGTGGCCGTCAGCGGCTCGGTGCGTCTTCTGGGTCCGCCGCGGGTGGTCACGCATCCGTCCGTCCACCATCGCGTGGCCCACGTCTCGGCCCGCCTCCGGCCCGAGCTCGGGCGCCGGGAGCTGCTCGAGGCCATGCTGCCCAGCGGCAGCGTCACGGGCGCCCCGAAGATCCGCGCCATGGACGCCATCCGGGCGCTCGAGGCGGAACGTCGGGGGCTGTACACCGGCGGCTTCGGCGTGGTGCGTCACGACGGCGGCATGGAGCTTGGAATGGCCATCCGCACGTTGACGGTCGTGGACGGCGAAGGGCACTACTTCGCGGGCGGCGGCATCGTCGCGGACAGCGATCCGGCGCGGGAAGTGGAGGAGACGCTCTGGAAATCCGTGCAGCTCCTGGGCTCCGGTGAACGAGGCCAAAAACTGGTCTGAATCCTCCGGCTGGGGGTACCGAGGACATGGACCCTTTTGGGTCCACCGCTTTCTCTCAGGAGCCAGAGCCATGGATTCGGTGAACGTGCGCAACCTGGAACAGATCCAGGAGGAGGATCCCAAGCGGCGCTCGTCGCGACTGGGCACGCTCCTGCTCGCGTCCTTGGGCGGGGCTGCACTGGTGGTCGTGGGCGTGATGAGCTCCAAGCGGAGCGGTCCGCCGGCCACTTCGAAGGACGACCCCTTGGCGGCCCTGGTGGCCGCGTCCAAGAACGACGACCTGCCGCCGGAAAAGCTCGACGGTCGCGACGTCACCTTCCCCGGCATCCTGAGCGACAAGGACACGCCCACCACGGCCCTCGCGGCGGTGAAGGACGAGCGCGGTCGCCTCGTGAAGCAGGACGAGCTTTCGCTGCCCCCCGGCGCGCCGAGCACGCCGCCGCCGGCCACGGATCGCCTGCCGGTGGTGCCGCTGCCCGCGGGCACGCTGCTGTCGAGCACGCCCGTCACCACCGAGCCCAAGGACTCCCTGACGGAGATGGCGGCGGAGGCGTCCAAGGTGGAGCCGACGGACATCGCCCCAGCCGGCAGCGACGGCGGCTACCAGCTGCAGGTCGCGAGCTTCAAGGATGCAGCGGACGCCGACGCTTTCGTTCAGGATCTGCGCAAGCGGGGGCATCGCGCGTTTCGACAGGCGGCGTACGTGCCGAACCGGGGCCTGTGGCACCGCGTTCGCATCGGCCCCTTCAAGACCAAGTATCAGGCCATCCTGTACAAGAAGAAGTTCGAGAGCAGCGAGCGCGTGACGCCCTTCGTGGTCGACCCGAGTCGCGTGGAGCTGGACGAGAAGATCCGCGCCGCGAAGCTCGCCGCCCGCAAGCGCAAGTACGGCCGCGAGTAGCACGATTGACGCTCTCGGCGCGCGGCGCCAATGCTCCTGGCATGAAGAAGCTGGTGCGCTTCGGCGTGGCGATGGAGCAGGACTTGTTGGAGCGCTTCGACCGCATCGTGGAGAAGCGGGGCTACCAGAACCGCTCCGAAGCGCTTCGCGACCTGGTGCGGCGGGAGCTGGACCAAGACGCTTGGCAGCACGGCAAGCACACCGTCGCCACCATCACGCTGGTGTACGACCACCACGTGCGCGAGCTGACGGATCGCCTCACGGACATCCAGCACGACCACGGCGCGTACATCATCTCCACGCTCCACGTGCACCTGGATCACGACCACTGCATGGAGGTCATTGCCGCCAAGGGCCCGGCCCGGCAGATCAAGGCGATGGCGGAGCGGCTGATCGGCACCAAGGGCGTCCAGAGCGGGGACGTCGTGGCCGCCCGCCTGCCCAAGAGCTGAGAGCGCGTCAGCGTCGGCCCGGCGACTTGCGCGCCAGCTGCTGCTTCACCGCCTGCGCGACCGCGCCGGGGATGTTCTTGCTGCGGCTCAGCGAGCGCAGGTCCGCCTCTCGCAGGTGCGGGATCAGACGCGACGCGAAGGTGAACGGCGTGCGCGGGTTGCTCACCAGGTTCAGCTTGATCTGATAGTGCCGGACGAACTCGCGGTTCTTGGCGATCTCCCGGAGCACGTCGTCGCCCACGCTGCGGCTGGCGCTGATCCGGGCCGCTTCGTTCTCGCGCATCATTGGGCTCTTGACCGCAGCCACCGCGACCAGCCGATTCGGATCGCGGACCAGGAGCAGCCGCTCCGCCGCGGTGCCCAGCTGCGCACGGCGGATTTTCTGGGTCACCGTCATCTGCCCGATCTGGGCGTAGAGCGGCAGGAACTTGTCGCGCAGCTGCTCTTCGCCCTCGTCGTCGAGCTCGTGGGTGTCGTCGTCGTCGCTGTCCAGGTCCGTCCGAGCCGCGATGGTTTCGGTTTCCTGGAACAGCACGTCGTCGAAGGTGGGCTCCGGCGTGGCCTCCGGGATGAGCTCGTTCTTGATCGCCGCCGCGGCTTCCTTGAACGCGGGTATCTCCAGCTCGAGGCCGTTGCGCACGGCCAGCTCGATCAGCCGATCCGAGGTGGACATGCGCACGTTCTTGTTCATGTAGAGCTTCTCGATCACTCGAGGGTGCTCCAGCATGCGCTGCTCGTTGGTGGCGATCAGCTCGCCGATGCGCTCGTCCGCGCGCTCCGCCAGCACCACCAGCGCTTGGCCGGTGATGCGCGGCATGCGCAGGAGCTTCTCGACGACCTCGTGCTCCCGGCCGTAGCTCTCGGCCAGGCGCTCCGTGACGAAGCCGGGCAGGTCCGCCGACAGGGCACCGTTCATCAGCGGTGGCGGCAGCTTGGCTAGGGTGGCGCGGGCGGCTTCGGCGATCTTCGCGTCGGCCTCGCTCCCGAGCACCGCGATGACAGTGACGATGTCGCCCGGCTTGAGGCCCGGAATGATGCCCTTGGCCGCCATCATCTTGGCGGGCGCGGGGGCGGACGGGCCCAGGATCTTCTGCGCCGGACCCGGCAACGAGGAAATGTCGATGGGCGGGGAGTCAGCCATGGGAAGAGCCTGAGGTCAGCCTAGAGCTTCTGGTCGGACCCCAGCAAGACCGGGGCGTCGCGTCAAAGCGAAGTGGCCTGGTTGCGGCTGTGCCGGGGCCTTATTATGTTCGCTCGAAACCTTCGGCAGCGTGGTGCCTGCCGGCGAGGCGGGCCAGCACGGGTCGGAGAGCGAAGACAGGAGCGCGTTCATGGGTATCGTGGATTTCGTCAAGGGTGGCGTGCAGCGCATGATGATCGCGCGGCCGGACGACCAGAAAGACAAGGTCGTCTACAAGCACCCGGATCAGACGTTTCCGTTTTGGAGCCAACTCACCGTCGATTCCGACGAGGTCTGCTTGTTCTTCAAGGACGGGCAGTACGTGGGTGGCCTCGGTGCCGGTCGTCATACGTTGCAGACGCAGAACATTCCGTTCCTGAACTCGCTGATCGACAAGTTCACGGGCGGCAACGTCTTCATCAGCGAGCTGTACTTCGTCACCACTCGCCCGCTGTACAACCAAGGCTTCGGCGGCCCCATCGGATCGATGCGCGATCCGGAGCTCGACATCCGGGTGAACCCGCGAGTGTTCGGCACCTACTCCTACAAGGTCGCGGACCCGGTGAAGTTCGTCCTCGAGTTCGTGGGCCAGAGCGGCTCGGCGGATCCCGATCAGGCGATGCAGTGGGTGCGCGATCAGCTGGTGATGGGCCTGAAGTCCACGCTCACCCGCCTGATCAAGGCCGGCGACATGACCATGATGGACCTCGGCAGCTGCGGTCCCGACGTGGCGCGCGCCATCGTGGCGGACTGCCCGGACATGGCGAAGATCGGCGTCCAGGTCCTCGAGATCGCCAAGCTGAACATCAATCTGTCGGAGGAAGATCAGGCGCGGATCGACGAGTTCCAGGACCAGATCGTCCAAGCCAAGATCGACGCGCGCAAGGCCAAGATCGGCGTCTCCCAGGCCGAGGCGGAAGCGCAGCAGAAGCAGTATCAGCTGGATCAGGAATTCGCGAACCGCGCCCGCTACGTGAACCAGCTCGACGTGGGTCGCTACCAACAATACGCCCAGGCCGAGGCCATGATGGGTCTCGGCGAAGGGTTGGCGCAGGGCGGTGGCGAGGGCACGGCCGGCGCCGGCATGGCCGCCGGCATGGGTCTCGGCGCCGGCATGATGTACGGCGCCCGCGCCCCCGGACCAGGCTATCCGCCGCAAGGCTATCCGCCCCAGGGCTATCCACCGCCGGGCTATCCGCCGCAAGGTTATCCGCCGCCGGGCTACGGCTACCCTCCGCAGCAGGGCTACCCGCCCCAGGGTCAGCAGGGCTATCCGCCTCAGGGACAGCAGGGCGCGCCGCCCGGCTACGGTCCGCCCCCTGGTTATGGTCCGCCCCCTGGGTACGGTCCGCCTCCTGGGTACGGTCCGCCGCCGCAAGGCGCACCGCCGCAAGGCGCGCCGCCGCAAGGCGCGCCGCCGCAGGGCGCACCGCCGCAAGGTGCAGCGCCGCAAGGTGCAGCGCCGGGGGCGCCGCCGCCGGCCGCGGCCCCTCAGGGGAACAACTGCCCGAAGTGCGGCGCGCAGACGCCGCCCAACGGGAAGTTCTGCGCCGAGTGCGGCACTCAGCTCGGCGGTTGAACGCGTCCGAGTCGGGGCACGCACGTTTCGCGTGCCCCGATGCTGAGCTACGCTGACGGGGTTCGTGGCCAAGGAGACGCTCATCCAGTTCGACTCGCCGCGGCAGGCGTCGGTGTGCCCGAGCTGCGGCCAGCATTTCTCCGGCGACGCGCGCTTCTGTCCCTTCGACGGCGAGCCCTTGGGCGCGGACGCCGAGTGGGACCCGGACGAAGATCCGTTGCTCGGCGGCGTGGTGGACGGTCGCTATCAGGTCGAGCACGTGCTCGGGGAGGGCGGCATGGGTACCGTGTACGCGGTGCGCCACGTGACGCTGGGCCGTCGCTTCGCGCTCAAGGCCCTGCGCCGGGACCTGGCCCAGGACTCGGATCTTCCGCCGCGCTTCATCCAAGAGGCGAAGGCCGCTGCTGCCGTGAGCCACCCCAACGTGGTGCAGATCACGGATTTCGGCACCCTGCCGAGCGGGCAGCCCTATTTCGTGATGGAGCTCCTGGACGGCGTGCCCCTGAGCCGCGTGATCCGCGACGGGGGTCCCGTGCCCGTCCAGCGCGCGGTGGGCATCGCGGCTCAGGTCGCCCAGGCGCTCGCTGCCGCCCATGTGGCCGGCGTCGTGCATCGCGATCTGAAGCCGGACAACATCCAGGTGTCGCCCATGGGCGATCGCGATCTGGTCAAGGTGCTCGACTTCGGCTTGGCGAAGGTGGCGGGAGGTAGCCGCTTCACGCGGGCGGGCATGGTGTTCGGTACGCCCCACTACATGAGCCCGGAACAAGCCGCGGGGGAACCCAGCGACCATCGCGTGGACGTGTACGCGCTCGGCATCGTTCTGTACGAAATGCTCACGGGCAAGCTGCCCTTCGAAGCCGACACCTTCATGGGAGTGCTGACCAAGCACATCTACATGACGCCGTCGTTACCCAGCCAGGTGCTGGGGGACGCGCGCGTCCTGGGTCCTCTCGAAGCGGTCGTGATGCGCTGCCTGGAGAAGAAGCCCGACAAGCGCTTCGCCTCCATGGACGAGCTGCTCGCGGAGCTGGAAAGCGCTGCCGGTGCCCTGGGCTTCAGCGAGGCGCCGATCTCCGACGCGCCGACGTCGCGCCGCTCGGTTCCGGTGGTGTCGTCCCCGGCGCCGACGGTCATCGACTCCGTGCAGCTGCCGATCGTGAAGCGACGCTTTCCGCCCTGGGTCGTGGTCGGTGGCGTGCTGTTGCTGCTGGTGGTCGTGGCGGCGTTCGGCCTGGGCGGCCAGTCGTCCCCCGCCGGGGCGGCCAGTGCGTCCCCGGTGCCCTCGGCGCCGGACACCGCCACGCCGGCGGAGCCGATCGTTTCCGCGGCGGACCAACCCCCAGAATCCCCCCAGGTCGAGGTCTCGGCGTCGGCCCCGGCGCCGGCCCCCGAGCCCCCAAAGGCCGCGACGGGCGCGGCGGTCCCGGCTCCCCCGGCGCCTTCCCACTCCGACAAGCCCCCCGCCCAGAAGCCGCCGAAGAGCGGAACTTTCGGGGGAAGCGAGATCGTCGACCCCTGGGGCAAATGAGGCGTCCTGGCGTCGAGGCGCCGGGCTCGCTATAAGCACGGAGCCCGGAGCACGGCAGGGTACGAGGTGGCGAAACGACAGCTTTTACTGGTCGACGCTGATCCGCGCAGTGTGCGGGTCTTGGAGGTCAGCCTCAAGAAGGCGGGCTACAGCGTCACTACGGCATCCGACGGCGCGGATGCGTTGGCCAAGGTCGAGTACTCGACGCCCGACCTGATCCTGACCGACACCAAACTGCCGCGGCTGGACGGCTACGAGCTCGTGCGACGCCTCAAGGAGGAGAGCGAGTTCGGCAACATCCCGGTGGTGTTCCTCACCAGCCAGAAATCGATCGAGGACAAGATCCGCGGTCTCGAGCTGGGCGTGGAGGATTACCTCACCAAACCCATCTTCGTTCGCGAGCTGCTCGCGCGCGTGAACTTGCTCTTGGCGCGCCGCACGCAGGAGCGAATGGCCACCAGCATGCCGGTGAGCGCGCGAACGCGTCTCAGCGGATCGTTGGAAGACATGGGCGTGGTGGACTTGCTGCAGACCTTCGAGGTCAGCCGCAAGAGCGGTATCGCTCGCATCGGGGATGGTCATCGCGAAGCCATCGTGTACTTCCGCGACGGCAAGGTGGTGGACGCCGAGCTCGGTCGGCTGCGCGGGGAAGAAGCGGTGTACCGCGCGCTGATCTGGAGCAGCGGTAACTTCGAGGTCGAGTTCCGGCCGGTTTCGAACGACGACGTGATCCCGACCTCCACTCAGGGGCTGCTCATGGAGGGCATGCGCCGGGTGGACGAGTGGGGACGGCTGCTCGAGCAGCTGCCGCCGCTGGCCACGATCTTCGAGATCGATCACGAGCAGCTGGTCGCGCGCCTCAACGAGATCCCCGACGAGCTGAACGGCATCTTGCGCCTGTTCGACGGCCGCCGGACGCTGCTCGACGTGGTGGACGACTCGCCCTTCGAGGACCTGTCCACCCTCTCCACGGTGACCAAGCTGTTCTTCGAGGGGCTGCTCGTGATTCGGCCGGAGGGGGAGGGCGAGCACGACCACGACCACGACGAGGTCGTCCCCAGTGCCGAGGCCGAGGCACCACAGCGGCTGTCTCGGGCCGGGGAGTTCGACGTAGTGCCCGCGCGGCAGTCGATGGAAGTCGGCGAGGCGTCGGGCAGCTGGCGGCCACCAGCCCCGGACGTGGCCGTCGCCGAGAGCGGCATGGTGCACACGCTCCCCGGTGTGGAGAGCGAGCCGGAGCGCACCGCAGCGCGGGCCCCGGCGCGGGTGGTCGTGCCACCGCCGAAGCCGTCGCCACCGAAGCCCCCGCCCAAGCCGTCGCGAGAAGCGCGCGGTCTGGATTCCACGGAGCTCGGGCTGGGGCCCCCTCCGCCGCCCCCGCGGGTCCCGGCGAGCCTGGACAAGACGGAGATGGGCCTAGGGCCGGCAGCGAGCGTGGCCAAGCAGGAGGCCATGCCCAAGAGCACGCTGCCGGACACGCCCGACGCGCGTGCCGCGGTGGCCATTGCCAAGAGCGCGCTGGACGCATCGGCGCCCTCCACCGTGCGTGCCACACCCGACGCACGTTTGGGACCCGGCAAGGTGATCCCGTTCCCTGCATCCAAGAAAGACGACGAGGGGGTCGAACAGCAGGCGGCGGAAAAGCCGAAGCCTGTCGAGGAGACCGACGTGGCGAGAAAGCGGTCAGCCGCAAAGAAGAAGAAGAGGAAGAGCCAGCCGCCCAAGGCAGCGCAAGAGTCCGTGCGGGACTCGGCGGTGTCGTTGAAGGCGGAGCCGGAGGAGAAGGAAGAAGAGGCTCCCAAGAGCGATCGCGCGGTCGCCGAGGCAGCACCTCCGAGCTCCAAGAAGCCGACGGACAAGAAGCCCCACGACAAGACCAAGGGCGAGCACCACCACGACGAAGAGTGGCATCACGACTTCTTCACCGAGGGAGACGAAGGCCGCTACGAGGGCGGGCCGGCTCACGTGGAGCATCACGACGACTTCTCGGATCTGGACGTGGGGCGCACCTCTCGCGTCTCGATGACGCCGGAGCAGGAAGCGCGCCGCGCCCGGGCCACGCGCATCGTCGCCACGGTGATTGGCTTCGCCCTGGCCGTGGGTGGCGTCGCGCTGTTCAACAGCTGGCGCCACAAGAGCGCGACGCCGGAGCCGTCGGCGATGCCCACCATGCCGCCGGCGCCCACCGTGGCCAAGACGACAGCCGTGCCCACCGCCACGGCGACGGTCACCGCCACAGCGGAGCCGGAGCCTGCCGCGTCCGCCGAGCCGGAGCCTGCCGCGTCCGCCGAGCCGGAGCCCGCGGCGTCTGCCGAGCCCGTGGCCGAGAAACCCGAGCCCGTGGTCGAGAAACCCGCGCCCGTGGTCGACAAGCCCAAGCCGCCGGTGGTCCAGCCGAAGCCGGTGGCCGTGAAGCCCCCGCCGCCACCGCCCCCCACGGAGCCGCCGCCTCCGCCGCCACCGCCCGCCACGGGCGAAAAGCCGCCGACGGCCTCGTTCCCCACACCCTGACTGCCGAAATCTTGGGAGGGTGACGGCCCTTCCGTATGTTCCGACCATGGCGCGTTGGCCGTGGCTCGGGGCTCTGCTTTTTCTTTTGGGTTGTGGCGGCGCGGTAACCCCGCGGACGAAGCTCGTGGCGACGTCACCGGCGGTGCTGCCCGCGCCGCGGGTGCACCTGGCGCGGCTCACGCCGCCCGGCCCTGCTCGCCTCGGTGCCGGCGTGCGGCGGCTCAGCGCGGAGCCCGCGGCGCGGCGCTTCCGCGAGCCCGTGGTCGCGCCGGAGCACACCCGCGCGATCGTGCTCCTCTACCACGGCTTCGACGATGGCCGGGACAAGCTCAGCGTGAAGAGCTCGGCCTTCGAGCGGCAGCTCGGCTGGCTCGCGGACAATCACGTCGAGATCGTCTCCACCAGCGAGCTGCTCGACTATCTGGAAGGGCGGCGCTGGCTACCGGAGCGCGTGGCGGTGATCACCATCGATGACGGGCGCCGCAGCGTGTTCCGGCGCGCTTGGCCCATTCTCGCCCGCCACGGTGCGCGCTTCACCGTGGGGCTGCCCACCGGTGTGCTCTCGGATCCGAAGAACGCGCCGGTCATGAGCTGGTCCGAAGTGCGTCAGATGGTGGCGTCGGGCCTGTGCGAGGTCGCGAGCCATGGCCACATGCACCGCAGTCTGCCGAAGCTCGAGGGCAAGAAGCTGGCGGAGGAGCTCAACCTGTCGCGGCGCATCATCGAGCGGGAGACGGGGCGGCCGCCGGTGGCGTACTTCTATCCGCTGGGCGCGTTCGATCGCGGTGCCGCGCGGCAGGTGGAGCGCGCGGGCTATCGCGCCGCGTTTCGCGCCAGCGGCGCACCCGTGACCTTGGGCTCCGGCTCGCGCTTTTGGCTACCGCGGGCCAGCGTGGTGTACCGGCAGGGCGGCGTGATCGCGCAGTACTTCGACGACGCCTTCGCGGACGGCGCCGTTGCCCGCCGCGCACCGTGAGCCCGGGCAGCGGTGTGGCCGCGGCGGACCAACCCCCAGATCTCACCGCTTGCGGATGCGGGGATCCAAGAGCGCGTAGGACAGATCCACCAACAGGTTGGCCAGCACCACCACGGTGGAAAACAGGATCACGACGCCCATGATGACGGGGCCGTCGCGCTCGACGATGGCGTCCACGCTGAGCGCGCCGATGCCCGGCCAGCGGAAGATCTTCTCCGTGACGATGGCGCCGCCCACCAGCGTGCCCATGCTGAGGCCCACCACCGTGACCAACGGCATGAGGGCGTTGCGCAGGGCGTGCTTGAGCACCACGATCCACTCGCGCTGACCCTTGGCGCGGGCCGTCCGGATGTAGTCCTGCTTCAAGAGCGTGATCATCTCGTCGCGCACCAGGCGCGTGTAGTAGGCGGCGCCGAAGAGTCCCAGGGTGATCGCCGGCAGCAGGGCCGCGTGCACCTTCTCCGCGGCCGTTTGCCCGTAGCCATCGAGGGGAAACAGCATCAGCTCCCGCGCCATGAAGTGCTGCAGCAAGAGGCCCGTGAGGAAGGTGGGCGCGCTGATGCCAACCAAGGTGAGGGCGACGGTGCCCCAATCGAACACGGTATGGCGCCGCATGGCGGCGATCACACCGCCGACGGCGCCGATGGCCACTTGGATGGCGATGGCCAGGATGCCGACGAGCAGGGTGGGGGGCAGCGCCTTTCCGAGCAGCGCCACCACGGGCTTGCGCTTGAGGTAGCTCACGCCCAGGTCGATGCGGACGGGCCCGAGGGACAGCGAGGTGTCGTCCTTTTCGTCGCCCTTCCCGAAGCGCACCAGCCCGGACATGTACTTCCAGTAGCGGACGTGCACGGGGCGATCGAGGCCCAGCTGGGTGCGAATGCGAGCGACGTCCGCGGGGCGCGCTTGGGGCCCGGCGATGACCCGCGCCGGATCTTCGGGCAGCACGTTGTAGATCAAGAACGTCGCCGTCACGACGGCCCAGATGGTGAAGAGCGACCAACCCAATCGACGGAGCAGGTGCTGGATCACGGCAGCCTCCCGAGCGCTAGGGCCAGCGTGGTGCGTGGCGCGTGCTTGCAGCGGCGATCGAGCCCGGGCACGCCGTTCCAGCAGGGCGCATTTCCACGCGCGGTCTTCTGCTGCTCACGGTCGAACCACATGTTGCGCACGTACTGCGACAGCACCGGGTGCGGCCGGTAGCCGTGGACGTACGGCTGCCACAGCTCGAAGTAGCGGTACGAGTAGGCCGTGGCCCAGGGCGCGTCGTCCGCCACGATGGCTTCGGCCTCGCGGTACAGCTGCATGCGGCGAGCGCGATCCGAGGAGCGGCGTGCTTCCGTCAAGATGCGGTCCAGCTTGGGGTTCGAGTAGAACGCCGCGTTCTGGCTCTCTTCCTCCTGGATGGCGCTGGAAGAGAGGGTGGGCTCGAAGAACGTGCTCGGGTCGGGGAAGTCCGCGTGCCAGCCGGTGAAGCCGATCTGCACCGTGTTGCGGCGGCTGCTCTTGGCCAGGAACGTGGGGTAGCCCACCAGCTGGATGCGAATGTCGATGCCGATGTGAGCGAGCTGCTGCTTGTAGATCTCCGCCGCCTGCCCCGCGTAGGAGTCGATGATGGCGAGGTAGGGGATTTCCTTCGGGTAGCCGCCCTTGCCCGTCTTCGGATCGTACGGGTAGCCCGCGAGCTTCATCTCTTCCAGGGCGCGATCGTAGTCGAAGGCCTGGTGGGGATAGCCGGGCGTGGTGGGGATCAGCACCTCGGGCACGATCTTGCCGTGGCCCAGCACGTGGCCCGGGCGCACGGACGCCACCTGCTGCCGGTTGATGGCGAAGGATACGGCGCGACGGAAGTGGCGATTGTCGAACGGCGCCATCTCCGTGTTCATGAAGCTGCCGGCGGTGGTGAGGCTCTGCTCCCACTCGCCGCGGCCCTTCCACGCTGGGCTCGAGCGGTATAGCTGCGAGTCCGCCTCGGAGAACTCGCGCATGTAGTCGATGTCGCCCTGCTCGAATTTGAAGCGCTGGGTGAACGACTGCATGCTCAGGTACCACTCGATGGCGTCGAGGTAGGGCTTGCCCTTCTGCCAATAGCCGTCGTGGCGGACCAGGCGAATGACTTGGCCGTTCTCGTAGCGCTCCACCTTGAAGGGGCCCGCGCCGCACGGGTGGCTGGAGAAATGGCGGTCGTAGGTCTTGCCCGCGCTCTTGCACACGGGCGCCACGATGGGCAGCGCCATGATGTGCAGGAAGGTGGCGTCGGGCTCCGTGAGCTCGAAGCTCACCACGTACTTGCCCTCCACCTTCACACCGGAAAGCTCCTCCGCCTTGCCGTCGTGGTACGCCTTGTAGCCCACGATCCGCTCGTAGTAGCTGGGCACGGGGCAGGGGGTCTTCACGTGCAGCGAACGCTCGATGCTGCGCTTGACGTCGGCGGCGACCATCTCGCTGCCGTCGTGAAACAGCACGCCCTTTCGCAGCGTGAACACGTAGCGCTTGCCGTCCGGCGCTCGGTCGATGCTCTCCGCCAGCTCGGGGACGAGCTTGCCGTCCTGATCGTAGCTGACGAGGCGATCGTAGATCAGCGACTCGATGGCGGCGGACGCCGTGTCGAAGGCAGTGGCGGCGTCCAGTGAGCGCACGTCGGTGAAGAAGGCGGTGCGCAGGGTGCCGCCACGCTGCGGCGGGACGTCGCGATCCTCGCCGATGGGCGGCGCCACCTTCGCGTTGCACCCGAGGCACACGAGGCCCGCGGCCAAGAGCTCAATCTTCGTGCGGATCGAGCGCATCGCGCAGCCCTTCTCCCACGAGGTTGAAGCCCAGCACGGAGAGGAAGATCATCAACCCCGGCGCCACCACCAGGCGCGGCGCCACCGTGTAGTAGCGCTGGCCTTCCTGCAGCATGCGACCCCAGGTGGCCGTGGGGGGCGGCAGCCCCACCTGCAGGTACGACAGCACGCTCTCGGCGATGATCATCTGGGCCACGGACGCCGAGGCGATCACGATCAAAGGCCCAGCCACGTTGGGCAAGATGTGCCGCAGCAAGATGGACGGAGTGGATTGGCCCAGCGCTCGGGAGGCCACGATGAAGTCCAGGGATCGCACCTGGATGGCCTTGCTGCGGATGATGCGGGCGGTACCGAACCAGCTGGTGAAGCCGAGCACCATCAGGATGGTGGTGATGGTGGTGTCCCCGACCGCGGCGCCGATGGCCATGACCAAGAGCAAGTAGGGAAAGCTCAGGCCCACGTCGACGAGGCGCATCAAGAAGGTGTCCACGCCTTGGGCTCGGGTGCCCTCCGCATAGCCGCTCACGAGGCCTACCAGCGCGCCCACGACGATGGAGATGCCGGTGGCGAAGAACGCCACGAGCAGCGACACCTGGGCGCCGTGACACAGGCGGCTCAAGAGGTCACGCATCAGCTGGTCCACCCCGAGCCAGTGTGCGCTCGAGATGCCCACCAGCTGGCCGCTCGCGTTGCGGCCGTGGGCAAAGTCACTGATGTCCGGGTCATGGCCGGTGACAACGGGCCCCAAGACCGCGAACAGCACCAACAGCGCCACCAGCCCGAGCCCCGCGACGGCGCCGCGGTTCTTCTTGAATCGACGGAAGGCGCGGGGGTCGAACATGGGGCGGGGCCTTGTCTTACCCGTTTCCCCGGAGATCGAAAACCGGCCCGGCGGCCGTTCAGGCGAGGAAGCTCGAGATGGCCTGCGCAGTGCGCTCGGGCTGCTCTTCCTGGGGCGTGTGGCCCGCGTCCACCAGCTCGAAGCCGGCCCCGTGGATCTCCTTGGAGAGCCGCTGACCCAGGGCCGCCGGGACCAGCCGGTCCTGGCGGCCCCAGAGCACCAGGGTGGGGCTCCGGACGCGGCTGGTGCGTGCCACGATGTTGCGCGTGTCGCTGGTGGCGCGGAGCGTGGCCAGCGCGCTGCCCCGGGCCGCCGGTGAGTTGAACTGGTCGTAGTAGTAGTCGATGCGATCGAGAGCTTTTGTCGGGGCGCCGCGGGAAAGGAGCCGGGAGCGAAAGAACGTCCGGAAGCTCACGCGGTTGAACAGCTGCTTGAACACCAAGCCGCCCAGCAGCGGCAAGCCGGCGACCCGCTGCTCCAGCGTGAGGGGCGTCGCGTAGCAGGGCGTGTCGATCAACACCAGGCGCGACACGAGCTCCGCGTGGCGTGCCGCCAGCGTCAGTGCCACCGCCCCACCGAGGCCGTGGCCGACCAGGGCGGCGCGCCCGAGCCCGAGGCCGGCATACAGATCTGCGAGCGCTTCGGTGAAAGCATCCACCGTGTACGGAAAGCGACTGGGCGGCGGCTTCTCGCTCTCACCGAAACCCGGGAGGTCCGGGGCCACCACGTGATGGCTCTGGGCCAGGCTCTGCGCCGTTGCGTTCCAGGTGGAGTGGTCGAACAGCACGTCGTGGAGCAGCACCACGGGAGGCCCCTCGCCGCGCTCGCTGACTCGGACCCGCACGCCGCTGGCGACGATGTCCCGATACGCGACCTCGACCATGGCCGCGCAGCGTAGCCCGAAAGTCACGGCGTTCGTGTGCGCGTTCGTTTTTCGAAACGTTTCGGGCAACTACCGACCGACTCGAGCGAACTGGATGACATGGCGCTCCTCTTCACACGCCCCGCCCAGGTTCGCTACGAGCTGTCGGAACGTCTGGGCGCGGGCGGTTTCGCGGAAGCATGGCGCGCACAGCGCCAGAGCCCGATGCTGGACGACGAAGTGTGCCTGAAGATCCCGCGGCGCCCGCTGGATGCCGGACTGCGCAGGAACCTCTTGGAAGAAGCGCGGCTGCTCGCGCGCATCCGGCATCCCAACGTCGTGACGCTGCTCGACGCAGTGGAGGACGAAGCCGGCCGCGTGCTGCTGGTGCTCGAGCTGGTGCGCGGCGTGGACCTCGGAGTGCTGTGCTCCCGCGTGCGTGAGGGGCACCGCTACTCCGACGCCGTGGTGGCGCACGTGGGTGCCTGCTTGTGCCGCGCGCTCGCCGCGGCGAACGCCGCCGTTCCCGGCGGCATCGTTCATCGAGACGTGTCTCCCAGGAACGTGCTGGTGGGTATGGACGGCCAGGTCAAGCTCTCGGACTTCGGCATAGCTCGGGCGTTCGATCGGGAGAGCTGGACGGTGAAGGGACGCGTGAAGGGTAAGCTGATGTACCTCTCGCCGGAGCAGCTCCGGGGCGGCACCCTGGACGTGCGCAGCGATCTGTTCGCAGTGGGGATCGTGCTGCACGAGCTGGCCTCGGGGGTGCACCCCTTCTGGCGCGGGGACCGAACGGCCACCCTCGCGGCCATCGCGGAGGGGGACTGCCGGTTCTGCCTTTCGGGCGACCGGCCCTTGGCCCGGGTGCTCGCCCGCCTGCTCGCTCCCGAGCGAGAGGCGCGGCCCTGGGACGCGCGCGCGGCGCTCGCCCTGCTCGAGCCCATTGCTGACGCTCCCGTGGCGGAGCGGGTGCTGGCCGCGGAGGCTACGCGGCGGGGGCCGGGCCTGGTGCGCGCGCGTCCCAGGTTGGAGCTGGCCGTCGCTCAGCGGTAGGGGGCGCCGCCCTCCAGGCGCTCGGCCAGCGTGAAGCTGGCATCGACGAGCGTCGAGAGCGTGCGCGCGTCCGCCACCAGCCCGGGGCGCACCACCACCAGATCACCGTCTTCGACGCACGCGCTCGCCAGCGGCGGCAGCACCGCGCGCGCGTCCTCGTCGAGCAGCGCGCCCCGGGCCGCCACCCGAATGCGGGTGGCGACCTCGCTGCCGCGCACGGTGACGTCCGCCACGGCTCGCCGGCCCTTGCGAACGAAGATCGCGTTGAGCTCGTCGCTCTCCACCAGCGCACCGCTGACGCCGCGCCAAGCCTCGATGAGATTGCGCTTCCACACGGATGGGAACAGTCGCACCACGCTGGTGAGCGTGGCGCTCAGCTTCTGCAAGGTTTGCTGCGCTGCGTCGGCGTCGGAGCCCGGGCCATGGCCGTGCACGGACGCGTCCGACACGCTGAAAGTCCAGCTTGCCGGCGCGTCCTCCATGGCGCGGAAGGCCGCGCGGATCACGGTCTTGGCGAGAGTGGGGGACGCCGACGTCGCGGCGACTCGGCGCGACGTCTCCAGCATGTGGGCCAACGTGCGCGGAGCTTCGAGCTCATCGAAGCCGAGGAACAGCGGAATGCCGAGCGACGCGTTCAGCGCGACGTCCACCCAGCACAAGCAGCACGATCGCGAGCGTCGTGCAATCCGGTACGTGCGCACAGTGTGGGATGGAGTGCGAGAATGACATGTAGTTCCATGTGGGTATGGACGACCCTTCATCTCCATGGACAATGCAACAGATATGACAATTAATGTCTCACTGGTGACCGGGTTCAGCGTCCATGGAGCCCCGATAACAATCGCCGAAATTTTTGGTGCGAAAGTCTTTTGGGCGATCCACTGAGTAGAATATATTCGCTCGCGTTCCGAGGCACTGCTCGGGGAAGCCAATGACCGCCATCGACGAAGCCACACTGAGCCGGATCGAGAAGGACCACGCAGCGGGTCTGACCTCCGTGGAGATCCTCGACGTGTTCGCTCAGCACGGCATCGCCCTCAGCGAAGCGACGCTTCGCAAGTACGTTCAGCTCGGCCTCCTGCCGCGCAGCGTGCGCGTCGGGCGCAAGGGCAAGCACCAAGGCTCGCAGGGCATCTACCCCGTGAGCGTGGTTCGTCAGATCTTGCGCATCAAGCAGATGATGGCGGAGAGCTACACCATCGAGCAGATCCAGCGGGAGTTCCTGTTCATGCGAGCGGACCTCCAACAGCTGGAGCAGACCCTCACCAGCATCTTCGACAAGTTGGACGAGATGCTGAAGCAGCGCCGGCGAGAGGCCACGGCTCAGGTCGTGGCTCGCGAGGTTCGCGATGCGCGGGCGCTCAGCAAGGACTTGCTCACCCGCTTGGTGAGCATCGAGGATCGACTCGCTTCGCGCGCGAAGATCGAGCGCGTGGCGGCATCATGATTGAAAGGTTCGTGAGCTTGACTTGGTCGCACTGCCAGTGAGGGGCAGCTCCTGACGGACGGCGGGTTCGTCGTCAGGATGGTCCGGCAGCAGCGACGCATCGTGCGAAATCAGGCGGTACCAGGCGTGATCGGGACGGGCTCCCGGCCGCGGCAGGGATCGTGCGTGTGCGAGACACAGCGGAAGCGAAGAGGATCGGGAGGCAGCGCATGGATTCGAAGAGGCTCGACGGCACGGCGACTTTGCCCGCGGAAGAACAGGTGCTCGAGACGGAAGGTGCCACGGCACTGCAGCCGGACGACGCCGAAACCATCACCCGGGAGCAGCGCCGCTCGCGTCGCAAGCGCGACGTGCGGGCGCGCACCATCAGCGTCAAGCGCATGACCAAGCGCGAGCTGGAGATCGGTCGTCTTCTGTATCCGGAAACGGACTACTGGAAGCCGCGCTCGCGTGCGGAATGCCTGGACGGCCCGCGTCCCTGTCCGTTCGTGTCCTGCAAGCACCACCTCTACATCGACGTCTCGCCGCGCACCGGTGCCATCAAGCTCAATTTCCCGGACCTCGAGGTCTGGGAAATGGGTGAGACCTGCGCGCTGGACGTTGCGGACCGCGGTGGAACGACTCTCGAGGACGTAGGAGCGATCATGAATCTGACGCGCGAGCGCATTCGCCAGGTGGAGGTCAAGGCCTTGGCCAAGCTGGAGGCCCTGCGCGACATGATGGCGCTTCGCGATTACGTGGACGAAGGTCCGGTGGGCAAGCGGCGCCTGCCGCAGCTGTCGAAGTCGGACTTGGCCGAGGGCGCCACCGAGGACGACGAGCAGGATGACGATTTCGAGGAGAACGACGATTTCGAGATGGAGCAGCTCGACGCCTGAGCCAAGGCGAAGAGCCGTACGGAAACGCCGCGCTTGTGCGCGGCGTTTCTGCATTTCAGCCTCGAAGTAGCTCGACTGTCCTCAAGAAGCTGCCCCCGAGGATCTTCTGGATGGTGTCCGGGTCGTGGCCGTCGCGGAGCAGTATGTCCACCAGCTTGGGCAGCTCGAGGCAGGTGAGCATGTCTCTCGGGGGGCTGATGGCCCCGTCCCAGTCGCTGCCCAGGGCGGCGTGGTCCGCGCCCACGGTCTTCACGATGTGACCCAGGTGCCGAGCGATGCTCTCGGCCTTGCCGCCGAAGTAGGGGTCGCCCAGAAAGCTCGACTGGTACATGACGCCGATGGTGCCGCCGCTGTCGGCGACGGCCTTCAGCTGGTCGTCGTCCAGGTTGCGCCAGTGCTCGAAGACGCCGGAAACGCCGGTGTGTGTCACGATCAGCGGCTTGTCCTTGTCGTGGATCTCCACCGCGTCCCAGAAGCCGCGTTTGCTGATGTGGGCCAGGTCCACGAAGATCCGCTTCTCGTTCAAGCGCCGCACGTAGTCGCGTCCGCGATCCGTGAGGCCGCTGTCCGCCCCCGCCTTGAGCGGCGAGCTGGTGACGCCCAGGCTGGAGGACGACAGATGCACCAGCGTGATGCGCAGCACCACGTCGTCCTCGATCAGATCGAGGGAGTCCGGCGAGGCGTCGAGGGCGTTGCCCCCCTGAATGCCGATGAACGCCGCGTGCTTGCTCGCGGCGCGCGCCTCGCGGTACTCGCGGACGTTGCGCACCACGGAAAACTGCTCGGACACGCCGTCGAAAATACGGCGCAGGCGCCGGAGGTTCTCCACGAAGGCGCGCTCGCGCCCCTTGGCGCTACGCGAGGGATTGGTGGTGATGATCCAGGTCGCACCCGTCAGTCCGGCCTCCAGGATGCGAGGGAAGTCGACCTGGCTGTAGGCCACGCCCGATAGCAGCCCGTGGCCGTGGCGACGGGTCAGGTCGTAGCCGAAGATGCGGGTCCAGATGAAGGAGTCGACGTGCAGATCGAGGACGTCGCTCGCCAGGTAGAGCTCCACGGCCTCCTTCGAGATGCCGAGCTCCTGGGCCCAGGCTCCGGGATCGCTCCGGTGGTCGACGAAGTCGAGGCGTGTCATCGGGCCAGGCTGGGCGTGCCGGCCCGAGAACGCAATCAGATCCCGCGGGGAACGCGGTCCAGGTCGATCTCGCCCAGGGCGTAGCGGATGAGCGCGCTGCGGTTGGCCTTGGTCAAGCCGCGGGCCTTCAGCTCGTCCACCATCTGGTCGAGGCGATGCAGGTCGTCCATGTACATGGAGATGCAGATCACCTTGTAGTGGGTGGGCTTGTCGGCGCCGCGCTTGGTCTTTCGCGCCGCGGAAACGGGCCCCGGCCGGTCGTTGTAGAAGCTCGAGCTCAGCACGCCTTCGATCTCGTCACGATCCAAGACGCGAGCGGCTGCTTGGCGGAAATCGTCTCTGTCACTCACCCCACACCTCCTACACGGGCTGCCGGCATCTGGCCGATGGTGGAATCAATGAGCCGGTCGACGACGCGGACGTAGTCGGTGGCGGCGCTGGAGCCAGGCGCGTACTCGAGCAGCGTCTTGCCGCGCGCGGGCGCTTCCTTGACCTTGATGGCGAGGCGCACCGGCTCGAAGCAGCGCTCGCCGAAGTGCTCGCGGAGCGTGTCCAGGGCCTCGTGGCAAATCCGGGCGCGCGCGTCGAACAGCGTGGGCAACACGCCCCACAGCTTCACGGGGTGGGAGAGCAGCTTGTTGACGTGCTTGATGGTGCGCAGCACCTGCCGTACGCCCACCAACGAGAGATAGTCACAGGCGACGGGGCACAACACCGCGTCGGCGAGCACCAAGGCGTTCTGGTTCAGCAGCGACAGACTCGGTGAGCAATCCACGATCACGAAGTCGTACAGCTCCCGCGCGCGCTCCAGGCGCGACGCGAGCACGCGGTCGCGCTGCTTGCGTCCGGCGAGATAGAGCTCGGCGGCGGCCAGCGTCTCGTTGGAGGGCAACACGTCCAGCCCCGGGCGCACGGTGGTGACGGCCTGCTCGATGGACAGCCCCATCACCAGCACGTGGTAGAGGGAGCGCTCGGCTTTGAGCCCCAGAGACACGCCGACGTTGCCCTGGCCGTCGGTGTCGACCAACAGCACTCGAGCGCCGCGCTCGGCGAGGCCCGCCGCGATGGTGACGGCGGTGGTGGTCTTGCCCGTGCCGCCCTTGTGATTGAACACGGCGAGCACCCGCGGCGTATCCGAGGCCACCACGCGAGACCGGCTCGGAGGCGGGAGCATGGTGGCGTGCGTGGGATCCGGCACGATTTCGGCGGGGGGCAGCGTTTCGGTGGGGGGTGGCGCGGGACGAGTGTCGTTGGCTTCGTCTTCGACGAGGCGAAGCCCATGCCCCAGCACCTGCGCCCGGCAGTCGCTGCTGCAGGCGTAGTGCCGATGGCCTCCGGTGAAGATCACCTGAGAGGCGAGCTCCACCTGGAAGTCACGCCCGCATGCGTCGCAGCGCGCGTCGGTTGCGTGGCTCTGCTCCAGACAACGCTGGGAGCAGAAGTAGACGAAGGAGCGACCGTCGGCGTCGACGCGTTCCTCCATCTGGTAGCTGAAGTGAACGTCGAAGTCGGCGTGGCAGATGCTGCAGCTCTGGCTCGGCATGGGGGAGGGATGCCGCCTCACGGTTATCGAAGCGGTCCCCACCCGATGGCATGGCCCCGAAGAACGGGCCAAGTTTTCACGCCGGCTTCGGCCCGCGGGTCAGTGCCGGAAATGCCGTACGCCGGTGAGCACCATGGCGATGCCGGCGGCGTCCGCCGCGGCGATCACCGCGGCGTCGTTCTTGCTGCCGCCGGGCTGCGCCACCGCGGTGATGCCGGCCTTGGCGGCAGCCTCCAGGCCGTCCGGGAAGGGGAAGAAGGCGTCCGACGCCATCACGCTGCTCTTGGCCTGCTCGCCGGCCTTTTCCACGGCAATCTCCACGGCCTGCACCCGCGCCGTCTGGCCGCCACCGATGCCCACCGTCACGCTCACCCCGGCATCGTGGCGCCCGAGCACGATGGCATTGCTGCGCACGTGCTTCACGGCGCACCAGGAAAACTCCAGGGCGGCGAGCTCCGCCTCGGTCGGCGCGCGCTGGGTGGCGACCTTGCCGCCGCGCACCTCGCCGGGGCCGGTGGCGTCGCGCGACATGACGGCGAAGCCACCTCCGATACGCTTCATGACCAGCGCATCGTGATCGCGTCCCAGCCACTCTCCGGTGGAAAGCAGCCGGAGCGCCGACTTCTTGCGCAGCCGCTCGAGAGCGTCCTTGGCGAAGCTCGGCGCGATGATGCACTCGAGGAACGTCTCCGCCAGGAGCTCCGCCGTCGGCAGATCCACCTCGCGGTTCAGCGCCACGATGCCGCCGAAGGCGCTCATGGCGTCCGCCTCCCGCGCCGCGCGGTACGCCACGCTCAGCTCGTTCGCCTGGGCGATGCCGCAGGGGCTCGCGTGCTTGACCACCACCGCCGCCGGCGTGTCGAATTCGCGTACGGCGTCGAGGGCGGCTTCCACATCTACGAGGTTATTGAAGCTGAGCTCCTTGGCGCCGGTTCCGAGGCTTTCTGCCTGGGCCAGGGAGCCCGCCGGGGCGTTTCGATCGCGATAGAACGCGCCGCGTTGGTGTGGATTCTCGCCGTAGCGCAGGGCGTAGCCCTTCGAGAGCGGCAACGTGAGGCTCCGCGGCCAGCCGTCGCTCTCCCCGAGGCCCGTGAGCCAACCGCTGATCGCCGCGTCATATGCGGCCGTGTGGGCGAAGGCCTTCGCCGCCAAGCGCTGCCGCGTCTCGACGCTCACCTCACCGCCTTGCTCCAGCTCCTGCAGCACCAGCGCATAGTCTTCTGGATCACACACTACGGTCACCCGCGCGTGGTTCTTGGCTGCGGAGCGCAGCATGCTCGGGCCGCCGATGTCGATGTTCTCGATCAGCTCCGCCACAGTGGCCCCGGCCTTCGCCAGAGTTTGCTCGAAGGGGTACAGGTTGACCACGACGAGATCGATGTAGCGCGCGCCCAGGCGATCCAAGTCTGCGTCGTCGGTGCCCTCGCGTCCGAGCAGGCCGCCGTGCACCTTCGGGTGCAGCGTCTTCACGCGGCCGTCCATTACCTCGGGCGACCCGGTGTAGCTCTCGACGGTCTCCACCGGGATACCGGCGCCTCCCAGCGCCTTGTACGTGCCACCGGTGCTGAGCAGGGCGACATCGAGATGAACGAGGGCCTTCGCGAATTCCACGAGGCCGGTCTTGTCGGATACGGAAACCAGGGCGCGGCGGATCTTCATGGCAGTGGGTCGGCTATCCTCTGGCCCCGGCGTCGTCAACCGCCGCCGAAATCTCTGCACGCGCGGCATGTTTTCCCCGCCTTCTCAGGGGGACATGCTCTATCCTCCGCCGCCATGACGACGATGCGGGCCCTCCTGGGTCTCTCTTTCTTGTTGCTCGCCGCCTGTTCTTCTTCGGACGACTCCAGCAGCGGGCCGAGTGGGCCCTTCGAGCCCGCCGGCAACGGCCAGCCCATTGGCGAGGCGGAAGCCTGCGCTCAGGTGCGTGCCGCCGAGGACGCGCGCGGCGCCGAGCTGTCCTGTGGTCCTGTCACCCGGCCGGCGTGTCCGGGCTACATCAGCTCCGGCAACCCCGCGTGCTCTCAGTACGATCAGGGCACGGTGCAGGGCTGTGTGGACTACATCTCGACCATCAAGAGCTGCGCCACGCTCAAGACCAAGAGCTGCCTCGTGAAGGTGCTGCCGGGCACCGCGCCCAACGGCTGCCCGCCGCCCGTCGACGCGGGCACGGATTCCGGCGCCGATTCCGGCACCGATTCCGGCACCGATTCCGGCACCGATTCCGGCACCGATTCCGGCGTCGACGCGGGCGTGGACTCGGGTACCGACGCCGCCGTCAGCGACGCCGCCGGCGATTGAAGCATCATGTCGGGGCGGCGCGATCCCCGTCGCGTGCGCAAAGCTCGTCCCAGAATTCGGCGAGGTCCGCCGCCAGGGGCGACACCAGATCCAGGGGCTGTCCGGTCATCGCGTGGGCGAGCCGGTAACGGTGCGCGTGCAGGGCGTGGCGCGGCAGCTCCAGCCGCTCGCGATCTTCGTCCGTCAGCTCGCCATCCGCGGCGCGGGCCAAGAGTCGCTCGTCGGGGCCGTACAGTTTGTCCCCCACGATGGGCGTGCCCGTGGCCGCCAGGTGTAGGCGGATCTGGTGCTGCCGCCCAGTGAACAGCCGACACTCCACCAGCGCGTATCCGGCGCGGGTTTCCCGCACGTGGACCCCGGTTCGCGCGTCGAGCCCCTGGCCCGGCTCCGCCACGCGCATCTTCACGCGCAGGGAGTTTTCTGGATCCAGCTCCAGGGGAAGCTCGATGACGTCCACGCTCGGGACGCCCCAGGTGATGGCCAAGTAGATCTTGTCCACCGCTGGCACTGCGCTTCGGCGCGGCGTCGTCGCGCCGCTCCGTTCGCGCGCCATGTCCTGGGACACCGCGACGGAGCGATCTTCCAGTAGGCGCTTGAATGCCCGGTCCGCCTCTCGTGAGCGCCCCACCAACAAGAGACCGCTGGTCTCGCGGTCGATGCGATGCACCAGGGATAGAAACTCTCCCGGCCGTTGCACCTCGAGGCGCTTGATCACCGTGGCGTGGTGGTGGCGCGCCGTCGGGTGCACCGCTACGAGCGGCGGCTTGTCCACCACCAGGAGGTGCTCGTCCTCGTACAAGATGTCGATGGGGCCCAGGGCGTCGGGCTCGTCGAAGGGCGGACGCCACAGCACCACGCGGTCCTCCCCCTTGACGCGTTCGCTCGCCTTCAGGCGGCGTCCTTCGGGGGAATAGGCGCTGTTCTCCACGATGGCCCGAGCGCGCGTGCGACTGGTGTTGCGCAGCTGCGATTGCACGAACACGTCCACGCGCATGCCGGCCGCCTCCGGCGGGACGCGAAACACCCGCAGCGTGGCGTCGGCGTCCACCTCCGCGGGCCGCAGGATGTCCGGCTCTTCTTCCGCCCGATTCAGGGCTCGCCTCGCCCCGAGCGGATCTCGGTGCCCACGCCGCGATCCGTGAAGATCTCGAGCAAGAGCGCGTGCCGCAGCCGCCCGTCGATCACGTGCACCTTCTCCACGCCGTCCGCCACCGCGTCGAGGGCGCACTCCACCTTGGGGATCATCCCGCCGCGGATCACTTCCTTGGCGATCAGCTCGCGGGCTTCGGTGGAGCCCAGCGAGCGCAGCAAGCCGCCATCGGCGCTCTTCACGCCCTCCACGTCCGTCATCAGCATGAGCTTGGCGGCCCCCAGGGCTGCCGCGATGCGCCCCGCGGCCGTGTCCGCGTTCACGTTCAGGGCGCTGCCGTCGTCGTCCACGGCGATGGGCGCGATGACCGGAGTGAACCCACTGGCGAGGAGGTTCTGCACGATGGTGGGGTCCACTGCCTCCACCTGACCGACGCGGCCCAGGTCCACCAGCACCGGCGCGCCGTCCTCGTCCTTGGCGCTGACCTTGTCCAGGCGGCTGGCGCGCACGAAGTGGTCGTCCTTGCCGCTGAGACCCACGGCGCGGCCGCCGTGCTTGCAGATGAGCCCCACGATGTCCTGATTGACGCCGCCTCCCAGCACCATCTCCACCACGTTCATGGTTTCGTCGTCCGTGACGCGTAGCCCACCGGAGAACGACGAGCTGATGCCCATGCGGTCGAGGGTCTTGTTGATCTGCGGGCCGCCGCCGTGGACCACCACCACGTGAATGCCGACGTATCGGAGCAGACACACGTCGCGAGCGAAGCTTTCTTTCAGCGCGTCATCCACCATCGCGTGCCCGCCGTACTTCACGACGAACACCCGTTTGTGAAAGCGCCGGATGTAGGGCAGCGCCTCGTGGAGTACCTTGGCCTTCTCGATCAGCTCGTCCATTGCCGAGCGGAAGCTAGTGCTGCGTGCCAGAAGCCGCAATCGCATCCGAGGAGAAGTGCGGGGTGCCGACCTGCGGAGCGAGCGCACAAAGGGGCGGAGCCCCCGAGGAATGGCTGGGGCCGCGCCAGCAGTTAGCGTGAGGCGATGAACAGCGCCACGGCGCCGACCGCCACGAGCGCTAGCACGAGCAGCGGCAACGACAGCCGGAACGCGCGTCGCGGCGCTCCCGCGGCGAGGCGCTGTTCCAGCTCCTCCATGAAGCCCTGGTAGCGAGCACTCTGCACCCGTCCCATGTGCGTCGCCTCGCGCCCCATGCGCTTGGCGTAGGCGCGTCGCAGGCGCCCTTCTCGGCGAATGAGCGCAGCGGCTTCGGCAGCCTGCTTTCGCTCCGGCGCCTGCCACAGCTCGCGCTGCCGGTCGTAGCGGTCGCGCTGCTCGGGATTCGTGAGCACCTGGTAGGCGTGCTCCATCTCGTGCATCCGGTCCTGCAACCGGAGCACGCCGCTCCTGTGACGGAAGATGGCGCGGCGGCGATAGGCCCGGCGGATCTCGGCTTCCGTGGCCCGCGCGGACACGCCGAGCAGCTCGTAGTAGTCGATGACCCTCTGCACGATCCCCAAATCTACGCCGCCAGGTCCCCTCGGTCCAGCGCGTACTCTTACGGCTTTTTCGGAGCCAGGGTCTCGAGGCCGGCCTGCGGCGTGGGCTCGCCGACTATCGACCAACGTCCGACGAGCTTTCCGTCGGCCTGGGCGTCGTACAGCACGACCCCCGCGCCGCGCCCGCCAAAGCCCACCACGAAGGTGTCGCCCTTGCGCAAGCCGACGCCTTGCTGCAGCGACGTGCCGCTCCGCCACGTGACGTCGAACAGCTCCCCCCGCGGCTTGATGATCACCTTGCCGGAGTAGCCCTGGTTGCCGATGGGCGACCAGGCATCCGTGATCTCGTAGCTGCCATCCAGGTTGGGCGGTCCTTCCAACACTTCTCGACCGAGTAGGTCCCCGGTGCTGGAGGCCGCCCACTTGCCGGTGAGCTTACCGCCCTCGATGGCGTACACCGCCACGCCGTAGGCGGAGCCCTGTCCCCAGCCCACGCCCAGGACGTTCCCGCGCTGGATGGCGATGCCGCTGTAGGGCGGGTTCTTCACGATGCTCCAGTCGAGGGCGTAGAAATTCGTGGACTTGGTCGTGATCTCCACGCTGCCGCGGTAGCTCCCGACGCCGGCAGGCATGCGGCTCATCTCGATGACGTAGCTGCCCGCGACGTTCTTCTCCTGCGCGGTGGGTACCTCCACGGGCGCAGACGCCACTGCGGAGGGGGGCGCCGACGCGGAAGGAGCAGCCTTGGTCTTCGGCCGCGCGGCCACGACGGAGAAAATCCCGACGGCACCGACGGCGCCAATGAGCAACACCGCCCCCACGACCACGGCGCCGATGAGAAGTCCGTTGCCTTTCTTCACCGGCGGCGCCGTGATCGGCGCTCCGCTCACGGTGCTGGAGTAGCCGGGCATGGTAGGGCCCGGTCCCGTCGGCTGGCTGGGACCGGTGTTCGAGCTGGAGCGCAGGGTGGCGGAGTGGATGCCCTCGAAGCCGACGACGGCAAAGCTCTCGGGCGGCAAGAACGGCGCGCACTGAGAGAGCGCCTGGTACAGCTCCCGTGCCGATTGGAATCGCCGCGCCGGATCCTTCTCCAGGGCCCGCAGCACCACGGCTTCCAGAGACGGAGGGATGTCGCCGCGCACCATTCGCGGCGGCGGCGGTGCCATCTCCACGTGCTGCTTCAACAGATCGTAAAGCGTGTTGCCGTCGAAAGGGCGGCGCCCCGTGAGCGCTTCGTACAGGATCACGCCCACGGAGTAGATGTCGGAGCGTAGGTCCACGGGCTGACCCAGGGCTTGCTCCGGCGACATGTACTGCGGCGTGCCCATCAGCGCGCCGGTGCGTGTCTCCCCGGAGATGGCGGAGAGCTCCGGCTTGAGCTTTGCGATGCCGAAGTCGAGCACCTTGGCGTGGCCGCCAGCCGTGACGAACACGTTGTCGGGCTTCAGATCCCGGTGCACGATGCCGTGCGAGTGAGCGGCGCCGAGGGCCGCGAGCACTTCGCTCGACAAGTTCACGGCAAAGCCCAATGGCAGGGCTCCGTAGGTGCCGATCACACCGGACAGCGGTGCCCCCTCGAGGTGCTCCATCACGATGTACGGACGGCCGTCCGGCAGCGACGCCAGGTCCAGCACGTTCACGATGTTCTCGTGTCGGATCACGTTGACGGCGCGCGCCTCCGCGAAGAAGCGCTCCACCAAGGTGGTCGTCTGTACGCTCTCGGCGGAGAGCACCTTCACGGCGACGCGGCTGTGGATGTTCGGTTGTACGCCCAGGTACACGCGGCCCATGCCGCCCTGGCCGATCAGACGCGCGATGCGATAGCTGCCCACCGTCGTCCCGAGCAGCGCGTCCTCCGAGCTGGAGAGCGGAATCCCGTGCTCCGTGCAGAACCCCGGTCCCGCTGCGGAGTAGCCGCACTCCGGGCAGACGAACATGTCTTCTTGGTATCCTTCACGGTCGCCCCTGTCTAGCGGGCCGGGCCTGTGTTAGACGACGGCGCGATGGATGTACTCATGGTCAGCGCCGAAGTCGGCCCCTGGGTTCGCGAGACGGACGCAGCCGACGCCGTGGCGTCCCTGTCCAAGGCCCTCCGCCAGCTCGGCCACAACGTCACCGTGCTCGCTCCGCGGCACCCGGGCTTCGAGGCCGGCGGCTTGATGGCGGCCCGACGTCTCACGCCTCTGAGCCTGCCGGACGCCGCGGAAGTGACCGTGTTCGACGCGCAGCTTCCCTCCGGTGTCCAGCTCACGCTGTTCGACGCGCCCGTGCTGTTCGACCGCCCGGGGGTGTACGGCGAGGGCGGCAAGGAGTACCCGGACAACGCCAAGCGCTTCGGTCTGCTGTCGGTGGTGGCGGCGGCGCTGGTGCGCGCCCGGGGTCAGCAAGGTCAGGCCTTCGACATCGTGCATCTGCACGACGCTCCCGCGGCCCTGGTGCCCCTCGCGCTGCGGCGCATTCCGGGCCCGGCGCTGCCCACCGTGCTCACCATCCACGACGCCACACGCCAGGGCAGCTTTCCGCTCAAGGAAGCGGACGCCCTCGGCATCCCCAAGGACGTGGCGTCGGATGACTCCGTGCGCTTGAACAACAAGCTCAACGTGCTCAAGGCGGGGATGTCCTTCGCCGACGCCATCACCACCGTGAGCCCCCACTACGCCGAGGAGATGGCGACGGAAGCCCGCTCCGGGGCGCTCGCGGAGCTCGTGCGAGCGCTGAAGACACCGCTCGTGGGCGTGGCCAACGGCATCGACTACGGCGTGTTCAATCCGGCCACGGACGCCGCTCTGGACGCTCGCTACGACGCCGAGGATCCCGCCAACAAGGGGCGCGAAAAGACCGCCCTCCTGCGCCGCCTCGAGCTCGAGCTCGACGTGGAGCGGCCGCTGGTCGTGGCGGTGGCGGAGCTCGGCAAGGAGCAGGGCATGGACCTGGTCGCCGGCGCGCTGTCCACCTTGCTGAAGCAGGACCTGAGCCTGGTGGTGGCCGGCAGCGGCGCTGCCGGCATCGCCAAGCGTTTCGAGACCGCCCAGAGCAAGCACCGCGATCGCTTCCTGTGGCTCCCAGAGGTGGACAGCCAGATGTATCGCCGCCTACATGCCGCCGCGGACATCGCCATCGTCCCCGCACGCCACGCACCCTCCGCCGCTGGGCAGCTGGTCGCTGCACGCTACGGCGCCGTGCCGGTGGTCCACGCCAGCGGCGGTCTGGTCGACAGCGTGGTGGACGCCGACGCCAAGCTCACCACCGGTACCGGCTTCCTGTTCGACGACGACACCGTAGACGGCCTGGTCGGTGCCGTGGAGCGCGCCCTCGCCGCTTACCGCAGCCCGGCGTTCGCCAAGCTCCGCCGCCGCGTCATGCGTCTGGATCTGAGCTGGGATCGCCCGGCCCGCCGCTACTTGCAGATCTACCGCCAGACCATCGGCAGTACGGCTTAGCGCCCGCAACATCTTCCGCTCGCTTTCGCGCAGCAACGCGCTTTCGCTCGGTCTTCGTGTGCCAAGTGGCAGGCGCTGCGCGTGGTTCCGCGGCGCACCAACAAAAGAAGATCCAGACAGATGATGTCGGGGCGGCGCGAGCCCGTCGCGTCACGCGTGGTCGGCGAGGGTGCGTCGGGAGCGCGCGGGGCGGCGCGAGCCCGTCGCGTCACGCGTGGTCGGTGAGGATGAGAGCCCGGTTCAGCCAGGCTCCGCGCAGCACGATGAGGGCGACGAGGGTGAGCTGATGCACGACGGCGACGGTCGCGATGCGGCCCAGGCCGCCATGGGAGACGTCCACGCGGCCGACGATCCAAGCGGCGGTGAGCACGAACACGAGACTCCAGGCGCCCGGCGTGGCCCACGAGCTCAAGGTGGCGAACGGGCGGCGCGTGAGGGCGTTGATGGCGATACCGAGGGCTTCGAGAGCACGGGCGTCGCGGCGCACGATGGCGGCCCGAGCGAGATCGGCCAGCACACCGATGAGGGCGACCAGGAAAAATCCGAACAGCGCGATGCCGACGCCCCAAGCGTCGGCACTGCGAGGCGTCGTCGGATCCGCCACGGCCTCGCGCACCTGCACCGCCACGGTGAGCGTCACGAAGGAGAGCAGGGCCTGCACCAGGAGACAGAAACCCGCGACGAAGGTGAAGCGCGGCAGGCACGCAGCCGCGTCCCCAATCCATGCGCGGGTGGACAGCCGCTCGTCGCTGTCCAAGGACACGAAGAGCGCTGCCAACGGCAGCAGGCTCACCAGGCCCAGGACCACGAATAACCCCGGCGCGCTGCGCGCCAGCGCGTGGAGCTCCGGCAGGGTGAGCCGCACCAGCTCCGCGAGGTGGAGCCCGCCGTCTCGGAACAGAATGGCGTCGCCGTCGGGGTGGTCCGCCATTCCGCTGCCCACCACCAGCTGCCACAGGGGGAGAGCGAGCAGCAGCGAGAACAGCATGCGCACGGCCCACGACAGCGCCACGGCGCGCGGCCGCCGGAGCACCCGGAGCAAGCTGGAGGCGAGCTCCTTCATGGGCCGATGGCTCCCAAGAGCAGCGCGGCCCCGTAGCTCAGACGCTCCAGGGAGCGCGGCGCGATCCCGCCGTAGCGGCTCTTTTGATTGTTGCCGAGGTCGTCGTCGAGGGCGATGCGCAGGTCGGGATCGACGATGGCGGACACCACCGGCGAGGGGCCGGAGTAGTCGATGCGATGGAAGTCGCCGCGGCCGTCCCAGCGCCGACGTAGTCGTGTTCCATTGGCGAAGGCGAGCTCGACGTCCACTGGGAAGTGAAGGCTGCCGTGGCGGCGCACCAACACGCTGCTCTGCCACGAGCCCGAGGGCTCGCGCTGGGTGTCACCGTCGAGCTCGCCCTCCGGTGCTTCCGAGCGAATGGTCTCCACGCGGTCGACGAGGTAGTCGACGGACCCACGCTCGAAGAGGGCGAGCGACAGGTTGTCGGCGGCTTCGTTGCCGAGCACTTCACGCATCACCGCGATGAAGTGCCGTGGGCCGGGGTGCTGGAAGCGGTAGTAGCGGGAGTAACGCCCCAAGGCCCGCTCCAACTTGTCCGTCCCATACACGTTGCCCAGGGTGTGGAGCAGCGTTGCGGTCCGCGCGTAGACCAGACCGCCGATGGCCTCGAAGCTCGGAAAGCCGGCGGCCGGGAGGGCGATGGGATCGTCGTGGGCGAAGTGGGCGGCGGCGGCTCGGCCCACCGCCCACTGGCTCAGCCGGAGCCCGGGCCAGCGCACGGCGCTGCTCGAGCCGTACAGCGCGTCGAGTGTGGAGCCTTCCACGTAGCTGGTGAGCCCTTCGTCCAGAAATGGCCAGGCGTGCTCGTTGCTGCCCACCATGCTCTGGAACCACTGGTGGCCCAGCTCGTGGACAGTGACGCCTTCGATACCGCGTACGCCACTGTCGGCCGTGTACCACTCTCCGCCGGTCGTGATCAGTGTGGGGTACTCCATGCCTCCGGCGCTGGGAGCGCTCTCCGGCGGGTGCACCACCGTGAGGGTGGGGTAGGGGTAGCGCCCGTAGAGCTTGCTCATGCGCGGAAGCGCTCCCGCGAGAGCGGAGAACGTGGTGGCCGCGTTGTGCTCGTTTTGCGGGGGGATCAGCAGGATGACGCGAGTGCCGTCGATGTCTCGCGTGTGCTTCTCGAAGCCGTCCCAAGCGGTCCAAGCGAAATCGAGGACGTCCTTCGCTTCGAAGTCGATGGTTCGACGCCCGCCCTGCGTGCTGCTGCGGGTCTCCACGCCGCTGGCGCCCACGACCATGTCCGCGGGTACGTCGAGCTCGACGGAGTAGTCGCCGTAGTCTGCGTAGAACTCGCTCTGCGGGTGGAAGGCGAAGTGGGCCCAGGTTCCGTCGCGTTCGAGTCGCGCGATCTTCGGGAACCACTGCCCAACGAAGTGGAAGGAGCCGGCGAAGCCCGTGCGCTCCACGATGCTCGGCAGCTTGGCTTCGAACTTCATGTCGAAGTGGACCGTCGTGCCGGGCTCCACCGGCTCGGGCAGGGGCACCCGGATGTCCGTCTCGTCGAGGGGATCTCCCGGCGAATGCGTCGCGGCCTTGGGCCACAGGTCCACGTTCTCTTCGCGCAAGCGGAACGAAGTCACGCGCAGGTGCCCGTAGCTCGTGGCCCGCCGCCCGCTGCGCCCGGCCTGGAACGGCGAGCGCAGGTACAGCGTGCGGTTGTTCTTGAACGCGTTCAGGTACAGGTGCAGCCAGACTTCGTTCTGGCTCTCTCGGCTGGTGTTGGTCCAGGTCAGCGTTCCGGAGGCGGACACGACGTGGCTTTCTGCGTCCAGCCGGGCGCGGAGGGCGTAGGAAGCGATGGGCGTGGCGTGGGTGGGCAGCGAGGCGTCGGTGTCGTAGTTCGAGCCCACGGTCCGGGGCGGGGAGCCCGGTGCGGGAGACTGCTCTCGCGGGGCGGCACCCTCGGCGCGCGACAGACCGGGGACGGCGGCGGCCAGCCCCATGGCCACGAGACCCAAGGTCAGGTCACGGGCACCGCTCCGCGAAAGGCGTCTGCGCTCAGCCACGGGTAGCCGCTCTCTTGGCTCAGGCGGGCGGCTCGAGTCGGATGATCCGCTGCTCGAGGAGCGTGAACATGATCCTCAGCGCGTCCAACCGAGTCATTCCGCTCACGTCGAGGATCTCTTCGATGCTCGACGTCCCGTCGACCATCGACAGCAAGAAGCCTGCGCGGTGATCGAGAGAGAGCCAGCGGATCTGGTCGGGCGGGATCGCGACGATCACGATCTGTCCGAGGTCTCCCAGCCGCGCTGCGTACATTTGCGTGAGGACGTCCCGACAGCTGTCCGCGTAGCGCAGCGCCTCGGCGTCGTTGACGTCGGTCTCCAGCAGGCTCTCGGCGATCACCAGCGCGCCAGTGAAGTCGCCCATCGCGTAGCGGTCCTTCATCTCGCCGACGGCGGGATCCACTTCTGTCGGCGGCTGAGTCTCCGTCTCCGCCTCTGCCGGCGTTGGAGCGTTGGGAAGCGACGCGCTGCGGTCGAGCTCCAGATCCGGCAGCTCGCCCAGATCCAGCTCCAGATCGTCGGAGCTGGGCAGGGGCGCCGTGGGCGGCTCGCTGGGGAAGCCGGGCTCCGCGAAGGGCATTTCCAGGGAGGGGGGCTTGGCTCGCGGCGGCGGCGTGGCGCCGGTGGGCGTTTCGCGGTCGTGGAAGCTCGGAGTGGGGCGCGAAGAATCGGCTTGCGCCAAGAGCTCCCGCGCCATCTTGCTGGGAGGAACGTCCGGCACGACGGTGACGCGGTCCCCGAGGTCGTCTGCATCGTCGTCCGGCTGAGACAGCTCCACGCCCGAGACGAGATCGTCGTCGTCGTCCCAGCTCGCGTCGATCAAGTCCGTCTCGGGCACGATCGACTGCGGCGTTGCGCTTTCCCGGTCCTCCTGGCCCATTGCTCAGCTCGTGCTGCCGCCCCTTTGCTCAGGCTCGAGCCACGACGCCGCGGAACATGCGCTCCGTCCGAGCCAGCTGCTCGAGCTGCTCCTTGACGGCAGCGGCGTCCTTCTGCTCGATGGCCTGCCGCGTTCGGTCGACCACGCCTTGCGCCTTGGTGATGGCGTCCCTGCCGAAATCCGCAGTGCCCACCACGCGCTCGACGTCCGGAAAAAGACGCTCGATCTCCGCGATCATGGTCTCCGCTTCCTGCCGCGCCTTCTCGAACTCCTCGTCGGAGCGACGCTCCACCAGGTAGTCCTTGGCGCTGTCCATCATCTGCTTGATCTCGTCTTGAGTCAGTCCGCTGGTGGCCGTCACCTGAATGGACTGGGCCTGGCCGGTCTCGAGATCCTTCGCGTGTACGCTCACGATGCCGTCGGTGTTGATCTCGAAGGTGACCTCGATCTCCACGTGACCCTTGGGCGCGCGACGCAAACCCGTGAGGATGAACTCGCCGAGGAGCTCGTTCTCGTCGGCCTTCTTGCTCTCACCCTGCATCACCAGGATCTTCACCGCGGTCTGGTTGTCACGGCTGGTGGTGAAGATCTTGGTGCGGCTGGTGGGAACGGTGGTGTTCTGCGGGATCAGCTCTTCGAAGTAGCTGCCGAAGGTCATGATGCCGAGGGCGTGCGGCGTCACGTCCAGCAGGATCATCTCGTGCTTGTCTTCCACCAACGCCGCACCCTGAATGGCGGCACCAAGGGCCACCACTTCGTCGGGATGCACGCCCTTGTTCGGCTCGCGCTGGAAGAAGTCGCCCACGGCTTTCTGGATCGCCGGCATGCGCGTCATGCCGCCGACGAGGATCACGTCTTCTACTTCGTCGACGTCGAGCTTGGCGTCTTCCAACGCTTGGCGGCAGATGTCGACGGTGCGCTCGATCAGGTCTTCCGTCAGCTTTTCCAGCATCTCCCGGGACAGCGCCCGTTGCAGATGAAGGGCCTCGTTGCGGCCGGTGGAGATGATGAAGGGGAGGTTGATCTCCGTTTCTCGCACGCTCGAGAGCTCGCACTTGCCCTTCTCGGCGGCGTCCCGCAGACGCTGCAAGGCCATGCGATCTTGGCGCAGATCGATGTCGTGCTCCTCTTTGAAGCCCTCCACCAGCCAGTCGATGATGCGGGCGTCGAAGTCCTCACCGCCCAGAAAGGTGTCGCCCGTGGTGCTGATCACCTTGAACACGCCGTGGGCGCCGATCTCCAGGATGCTGATGTCGAAGGTGCCGCCGCCCAGATCGTACACGGCCACGGTGCGGTCCAGCTCCTTGCCGAAACCGTAGGCGAGGGAGGCCGCGGTGGGCTCGTTGATGATGCGGATGACGTCGAGCCCGGCAATCGCCCCGGCGTCCTTGGTGGCCTGGCGCTGGTTGTCGTTGAAGTACGCGGGTACCGTGACCACGGCCTTGCTGACGGGCTCGCCAAGATAGTCCTCCGCGATGATCTTCATCTCTTGCAGGACCATCGAGCTGATCTCCGGAACGGAGTAGGTCTTGTCGCGGAGCTTGATGCGGACGTCGCCGTGCGGCCCTTCCACGATGGCGTAGCTGGACGTCATGATCGCGTTCTTCACCTGCGGCGAATTCCACTTCCGGCCGATCAGGCGCTTCGCCGCGTACACGGTGTTCTCAGCGTTGGTGATCGCTTGCCGCTTCGCGATGTGACCCACCAACCGCTTTCCGGCCTCGGTCACCGCGACGATGCTGGGCGTGGTCTTGTACCCGCCGCGGTTGGGGATCACGACCGGCGTGTCGCCTTCCATCACGGCCACGCACGAGTTCGTCGTGCCGAGGTCGATTCCGATGACGCGCTCCATGTGTGCCCTTTCTCCGTTCTCTCGCTCGCGGCCCTCAGGCGTCGCCGCGCTTCAGGCGTTTTATCCAGTCTTTGATGCTATCATCGTCCGGCGCAAGCTGGCTGGCGCGCTCAAATTCGAGCAGGGCGCTCTCCTTCATGCCGGCATTCACGTAGATCTTGGCCAGGGTGCTCCGCGGTTCGGCTGCTTTCGAGGCCAAGCGGATGGCCTTCTTGGCGAGCTCGGCGGCATGGCGCAGATCGCCGTCGCCTTCCAGCAGGCAGGCCGCTGCCCGTTCCCACACGATGGCGCTCGGTTTGCCCCGCGCAGCACGTTCGTAGGAGGCCGCAGCCTCCAATGGGCGGCCGTTTCTCTCCTCATAGCGCGCTTGGTCGAGATAGCTGTCCGCCAGCTCGGTGTTGGCGCGCTGCTGCACTTCTTGGAGTCGGTCCGCGAGGCTCTGGTCGTCGGGAGCGAGGGACGCTGCGATACGCAGGGCGTTGGCCGCGTTCACCACGTTCCTTTCCTTCAGCGCGGCTTCCGCGGCGTCCACGTAGCGTTGGACCTGGTCACCGCGGGCCGTCACCAGACGTTGCTCGTAGCGTCGGCGGAGGTCTTCCGCGACGTGCTCCTGCACCTGCGCCTTGCTGGCGGGCGGCGCAGAGGGCGCCGGGGGCGCGGACGAGCGCTGTCCCGGCGGAATGGAGCCCCGGAGCTTTCGCGCCAGCGCCCGGCGTCGCGCTTCGGGATCCGCGGGGCGGGGCTCCGGCCGGTACGTCGCGCGCTCGGCGACGCGGGCCTCTTCCTCGATCCGCCGACGGATCTTCTCCAGCTCCTGTGCCTGGGAGCGCTCGTCGCCCAGCAGCTGCTCGAGGTCCCGATTCTTGGCCTGGGTGGCGAGGTAGGCGTCGTACTCTTCGCGGCTCTGCTTGCGCGTCAGCACGTCGTGGGCTTCGGTCAGGTGCTGAAAGATGCGATCCAGCTTGGGCTTGAAATTGCCTAGATTCTTGCCGAAGTAGCGATCCGGGTGCAGCACGCTGACCGCGCGAAAGTAGGCGTCCTTGATCTCCTTCTTGTCCGCCCCGGGTTCCACGCCGAGCACTTCGTAGTGGTTCGCCGAGTCGAGGCGATAGAAGCGATCGAGGATCATGCGTTTTCGAGGCAGCTCCAAATCCACGGCCTCGTCGAGCTCTGCGGGGTCATACAGGGCTGCGGCGGGATGTGACCATTCGGAGCCGTGAACCTCCGTGGTCTCGACGATTGGGCGCGCCAAGCGGCGGCCCGGTGGAACGGATGGGTGTTCCTCGGAGGGGGGAGGCGGTGTCGGGGGAGGTAGGGCGCCGTACTCGATCGCGCCGAGCTCTGCCAAGCGCGTGAGGGTTTCTTGAATCCGCCCTTGCTCCATCCCGGTAGCGGCGGCGATGTCGGCCTCGCTGGTGCGGCCATCGACCCGCGACAGGACAAACGCTTCCTCCGGCCCGATGGGCAGACCGCGCATGTCCACGCCTTCGACGGGACGAGGCGTTCGGGCATCTTCGTTGGAACTCACCGGCTGAACCGCCCCCCAGCTTGGGGACACTCGGCCGGGAATGTTAGCGTTTTCGGGTATTTTTGTGCAATGACCCGTTGAGGCTGGGCGGCGTCGAGAAGCGGCCGGACATCCACAGCCAATCCGCGGGGGACCGCAAAATTGCCGAGGAAACGGCATTGGTAACGCGTTGCGTTAGGTCCACCTCGTTCCCGGCGGACACTTCCTTCAGGACCAGGCGAAAGCGAGGCAGCGGGCCGTGGCTGGTGGTTCGTTCGAGGACGCCGACAATGACGGGCGCTCCGGTGCGGAGCGCGACCCGCTGGGGACCAATGGGCCAGTCCACCCGCTGGCCGCACAGTTCTGCGGGCTCCGACGCCACGCGCCCGCCGAGGTCCGGAAGGATGCCCACTGGTCGCCCTTGGCGCAGCGCGCGCAGCAGTCGCGCGGCGGCGCCGGGTCGTCCGCGGTGAATGACCTCGACGCCTCGTCCGATGCGATGGGCGTCGACGATGGGGTCGAGGCGTGCGTCGTAGCTTTCGCGAACGACCACCGCGGGGTCGAGGCCGAGCTCCGCCACCAGCGCAGCAACGGCTTCGAAGGGGCCGACATGGGCGCTTACGAATACGCACCCGCGCCCGCGGGAGAGCACACTCCGAAGCTCGCGTTCGGATTCCGGGTCGAACGCCACCAGCTCGCGAGCGGCGATCGACGGTCGACGCAGCAACAGGCAGAGCGCGAGGTTCTCTCCCGCACGCGTGTAGCAGCGAAGTGCCGTTGGCGTTTCACGCTGAAGTACCCGCGACAGATCGCGCGCCGTGGTCCGGCGCGTCGTTGGTGTGACCACGCCAGTGAGCCACCCCAGCGCTCCTCCCAGGGGCACCAGCACCCGGGGCGGCACACGATCCACGACGGCCAGGAGCGCTCGAACCAGCCACACGATCAGCGTGTTCTTCACCTGTTGGGGCGCGGTCCACTCGCCCCCTACGCGCCGATCCCGCGTCGTCAGCGCGTGCACGCGCATCGATCCTGGACCCGCTTCTCCGCCGCCTCCACCCGCTCTTCGGCCTGCTTGCAGCGCTGATCGGGGTCGTCCGGGCCGTTCAGCTCGCAGATGCGCTGACTGGACCGCCGCATCGACGCTAGCGCCTTGCACGCGGTGGTGCAGTCGTCCCCGGCGCTGTCGAGCTCCGTGGCAGCATTGGAGAGCGCCGTCTCGGCTTCCTCCACGGTACGCAGGGTGGGGCCCAGCGCGTCCGCCGGTGGCTCGGCGAATCCGCCGGTGCTGGTGCTGCCGCCCACCGGCGTCGGATACCCCTGCTGCTGGAACTGTCCCGGTTGCTGGTAGCCCGCGGGCTCGGCGCCTTGGCCATCTTCGGGGGAGCCGCTGGATGGAGCGTTGGCCGGCGGCGCGCTGCCACCGCACGCGGAGAGCAAGGCGGAAAGCAGAGCGCCGCCGAGCTTGCGTCTCACGGGCCAGCCTCCGTGGGCACGGCCTTCTTGATGACCTCCGCCTGGATCTTCATGGACTCCTCGAAGGCATCCAGCGCGCGCTTCTTCGCGGCCTGGGCCTCGGAGGTCTTCTCTTCTTTTTCCAGAGCCTTTGCGCGGCGTTCTTCGACCAGGCCTCGAACCTCGAACAGATGCCCTCGGAAGTAGGTGGTTTCCGTGGCCAGCTCCAGGCCGTCGTCCACGTCCCGAGCGGCCTTGTCGAAGTTGCCGCGACGGCTCTCCAGATCCGCAAGGCGGGCCCGCGTGTCGCTCAGGACCTCTCGCACTTCGGGTGGGTTGCCGCTGGGTAGCGGTCCGGCCACCAGACCGCGCAGCACCTCCACGGCACGCCCGAGATCGTCCTTCTCTTCCGCGCCGTCCGCGATGTGATGCGCGGAGCGCGCGCGGGACAGGAACGCCAAGAGGGCGGGATCCACGGGTCGGCCCGCGTCGTCGGTTCCCGTGGGCAGGTCCTCGTTGCGGCTGCAGCCAGCGAGCGCCAACGTCAACGCCACGGCGATCAGCAGACACAGGGCGCGCAAGCGCGTCATCGCACCCCCCACAAGGCGTAGCGGTTGGAGCGAAGGTCCCGGGCGCGGGCGAGGGCGATGCGATCGATGCGGGCCGTGGTGTCGGCAGCGTCGAACTTCTCGTGGAACAGCGGCGCCGTGGAGCGTGACTGGGCCAGGTCTCGCGCGGCCCGCGCCACGCTTTGCGGCGAGTGTCCCGCAGAGACGAACAGCAGGATCGACGCCGCCAGGGCCAGGGCGGCTGCGGCGCTGCCGAAGACCACGTAGACCAGGTTGCTCTTCTCGGCCTTCGCAGCCAGCGCCCGCTGGGCGATGGCGTCCGCCGTGGGGTGGGGCAGGGGCGCAGGCGCCGCCGCGAGCGCCAGGGCTCGGGCAAGGTCCGCGTTCGGATGGCTGCCTTGGCCCTCCAACGCCTGGCGCAGCCGCTCGCTCTCCACCAGCTCCTCTTCCGTGGGCTCTGCCAGCGGATCTTCGAGGGCTTGCGCGATCAACGCTTCGTTCAGGGCGGCGTCCAGCGGCGCGGGGGACCACGCCGATCGCAGGGCGGAGGCCAGCTCTTCCTCCACCTCGGGAGCAAGCAGCTCGAGCAGATCGTCGTCGCGGGTGGTCATGTCCCGAGACCTCCGTCTGCGGCCAACAGCTTGCGCAGGGCGCTCATCGCCCGATGGAGTACCACGTCGAAGGTGGACACGCTGACGTCCAGCTCTTTCGCCGCCTCCTCGCGGGATCGCTCTTCGAGAACCCGCAGGCGGATTGCCAAGGCGTAGCGCGGGTTGATGCGTCCGAGGGCGACCTCCACCCGCTGGCGGGCGACGGCGAGGTCGTGGCGCTCGACGGCGTCCGCATCACGCTGTTCGGCGCCCGCGGCGTCGATCTCGCGCTGCACGTCATCCGGCTCGAACAGCACTTCGCGCTTGCGCTGGCGCAGCTGGTCGAGCGCCACGCGTAGCGCCACCACTCGAAGCCAGGGATACACGCCCACGTTCTGCCAAGTGAACTGATGGAAGCGCTCGACCACCTTCATGTAGGTGGTGGACAATGCCTCCTCCGCCGCCGCCGTGCTCCCCAGGCGGGGCAGCAGAACGCTGCGGTACAGCCGGGGACCGTGCTGTCGCAGAATGGCACCCAGGGCGTCGCGATCACCCGTTTGGGCGCGCTCGCACAGTTGGCGCTCCTCCGCCAGCTCGTCCGAGTCCTCGGCGTGCTGCACGGCGGCGACTGTACACAAGTCCCCTCGCCAGGGCATGAGCCCTCTGAGCCAGCCGCTGGAGAGCGGCAGGCCCAGCCCTTGGGGCAGGGTGGCGACGGAAGCGTCCATGCTCGAACAACGCGGCACCGTGGCCCCGCCTTACGCCTATTTGTTCAGCATGATTTCGTTGCCGGGCGGGATCGGGCTTGCGCTCGGGGCCCAGGGCTCGATGATAGCCCGCCCCATGGCCCACTCCTCTCGCGTTTGCCCCAAGTGCGGCGGCCTCAACGGGGCGGAGGAGCGCGTGTGCTACCGCTGCGGGCAGCGGCTGCCGGGCCCCCTCGCCAGCGGTCTGCTGGACACCTTCTACAGCGCGCTGGGGCGAGAGGCTCCGCTCACGCGCTTGTTCCTGGGCATGTGCGCGATCGAATTCGTGCTGATGGCGGTGACGGGGAAGTCCGCGTCGCTCCTGGGAGGCGTTCGCATCAGCGAGGGTTTGCGTTGGGGCGCGATGCCCTCGGACGTCACCAGTGCGCTCCTTGGCTTGCCACCGGTGAGCCACGCCGAGCCTTGGCGCTACCTCTCGGCAACCTTCGTGCATTTCGGTCTGCTGCACATCGTCTTCAATGGCATGGCGCTCTGGGATCTCGGTCGCGTGGTGGAGCAACGGTTGGGCTCCGGTCGCTTCGCCGTGATCTTTCTCGGGACCAGTATCGCCGGCTTCGTCGTGAGCGACTTCTGGTACGCGTTCCGACAGGAGCCCGCGTTCACTGGCGGTGCCAGCGCGGGGCTCTTCGGCCTGGTCGGTGTCCTCGTGGGCTACCTCTACGCCGCGCGCGATCCAGCGTGGAAGCAGTTCCTCACCCGGGTGGTGATCTACGCGGTGATCTTCGCCATCGCGTGGCCGGTCAACAACGCCGCTCACATCGGCGGGGCACTCACCGGGCTGCCCCTCGGCTACCTGTTCTACAAGGAGAAGCGCCCGTGGAAGCGGGCGCTCTGGTTCAACGCGCTGGCGGGAATTCTCGTGCTCGCGAGCTTCGCGTCCGTTGCGCTCTCGCTGCGTTCACCCTATTGGCAGCGGGCCAAGCAGGCCGAGATCCAGGCCGGCATCGAATAGCTCGCCTCTCGGCGCGGGTCCGGGTGCTATCCTCGGCGCCCCATGCCGGTGGTCAACCCGCTCGCTCGCGAGTTGGTGTTCAAAATCGTCTATTACGGGCCGGGGCTCGGCGGAAAAACCACGAGCCTGCAGCACGTCCACGCCACCGCTCGGCCGGAGCATCGCGGTCGCTTGGTGAGCTTGGCCACACCGGTGGACCGCACGCTGTACTTCGACTTCCTGCCCGTGCGCCTACCCGCGCTTCGAGGCATGAGCGTGCGTCTGCAGCTGTTCACGGTGCCCGGCCAGGTCTACTACAACGCCACCCGCAAGCTGGTGTTGACCGGCGCCGATGGCATCGTGCTGGTGGTGGACTCCCAGCGTGAGCGGCTGGATGCCAACCTCGAGAGCCTGGAAAACCTGATCGACAATCTGCGCGAGCACGGCCGCGCTTTGGATCAGGTGCCGCACGTGCTGCAGTACAACAAGCGCGACCTCCCCGGCGTGCTCCCCGCGGACGAGCTGGGCCGACGACTGAACCTGCTGTCCGCTCCGGCCTTCGAGTCCGTCGCCGTGCACGGCGCGGGGATCTACGAAGCCCTGGACGCCATCGCGCGGGCGGTGCTGCGCGACTTCGAGCGCCGCGTTCCCATTTCCGGAGAACGCGCTCCCGAGCTCGTGCTGCCCGAGGGGGGCCTGGCGGAGGTGCTCCGAGCCGAGACGAACCCGCCCGCGAACCCGCCCGCCGAGGCGGCGCCGCCCGCAGCCGAGATGGAACCGACCCCCGTGCCTCCGTCGGTACAGGAAGGTCCCCGCCGCCCGTCCACCTGGCCCAGTCTGAGGGTACCGCCCGTGGGCAACGCGCGGCCGGAGCCCGAGGTCGCTGTAGAAGTGGTGGAGCCGGCGCCGGTCGCGGCGGGCGCGCCGAGCTTCGCGCTGCTGTTTTCACCCGCCGAGCGGCCGCTGGTGGGGGCCGTGGAGCAGGCCCTCGGCCGTCGCGACGCGAACGAAGCGATCTTGGCCGTCGATCGGCTGGTGTCCCGTGTGCTTGCTGGCCTCGGCGCCATCGCGGGCGGGGAGGCACCCCGCGACCCGGCGCTGGCGGTGATGCTCTTGGGAGTGCCGGGCCCGCGCTACCTCGAGCTCCGAGCGCGGGTGCGCGATGCTCGCTCCGGCGCCCCCCTCGGGGACCGGGATGCGCTTGCCGCCTACGTCTTCGCGCTCGAGCTGGCGCAGGCGCGGGCGCGCTTCACTTAGGCGGCGGCGGCTCGGAACCCGTCGCGCTGCCGCTCACGTTGTTCTTCTTGGCGCCGATGGCCACAGTGCCGACCCAGGTGCCGTAGAAGCTGGTGGGGCGAGCATACTGGTCGACGTCGGCCAAGCCGGTGGCGCTCAGCACCAGCGTGGCGGCGGGGCTGCCGCTGTCTGCCGTCGCTTGCTTCACGCGTTCCCACTGCGCCGAGAGGGCCGCGCGGCAGAGCGTCTTGGTGCACACGCCGTCACACCCCGCGTAGCTCTGCCCGGGCTTTTCGCCGGCGGCGACCAGCGCTGCCGCGACGTCGTCGCAAGCGAGAAGATCTCCGAGCGCGCCGGGCACCGAGATCGCGGTCGGTGCCGCGTCCTTTGCCGGACCCAAGGCCATCGCCGTGAACAGCATGGAAGGGATGGTGTAGAGCTTGGTGCCGAGCAGCACGGTGTCGCCGGGATCGCTCTGCCAGCTGGCGTTGTTGGTGGTCGAGAAGCCGGCCGTTTCCGCATCCATCCCAGCGATGGTGGCAAGCTCGAAGGTCGCTTGCCCGGACCCCTTGCCAGCCGAGACCAGGCTGCCCTCGAAGGCCGCCCCCGTGAGGTTTTTGGCGCCGGCTTGCATGAATGCGGCGATCTTGTCGCGAATGATCGTGGGCGCGACGTTTGCGCCTCCCAGCGCCGCCGTGAGTGCGCCGTGCCAGTCCGCCGCCGTGCTCTGCGCGTCGAACGCCGTCGCATCCTGCGTGGTGGGGGTCACCAGCTGCATGTCTTCGAGCAGCGCGCTCACGTCGTCGCTGGCCCCTCCCAGGGCTGCCATCCCGGCCTCGCTCAAGGTGTTGGCGAAGGTCTGGTTCCAAGGCTCGGAGGAGGAATCGAGCGTCAGGCTGACGAGCAGATCCGTCTCGTCGACCTTCACCGGCACGTCGCTCACGGGGACCACCGTGGTGTTGATTTCCCCGGGCGTGAGCTTCGAGATCTCCTTGCAGCCGTAGATGTAGTAGCCGGAGCGCAGCCCAACGGCGAGCACTGGACCTATCGGAACCCCTTCGACCTGCGGGATCTGTCCGGCGACGGCGCCACTCTTCAAGTCGCCGTCCGGCGGGGGATTGCCGACCAGCTCGGCGCAGGTGCTTCCGGCACGCACGCTGGCCACCCAACCGGTGATCTCCCGCTTGCCGGAGTAGCTCGGCTCCACCTGCAGGGACGCGAAACCGCTCGCGCTGACGGAGACGCCGGCCTGTGCCGTTACGGAATCTCCCACCGAGGCTCGCAACGAGAACGTCGTCGGGACCGTTGGTGCCACCAGTTGGATCGTCGCCCGGCCGTCCTCGCCCGTGGTCGCCTCACTACGGTCCAGGGATGCGTCCTCGAACTGCCCGAGCAGCACGAAGTGCACCGGATAGCTCCTTGCGGGGCTGGCCACCACGGTGACCTCCCGGGCTTCTCCCGGGATCATCGTGAGCGTGGCGGGCGTCTCGAAGGTGAGGGAGCTCGGCAGATCGAGCTGGCTGCCACCGCCGCTGCCACCAGCCCCGGCCGCGCCGATGTCGTCGGCGCCGCTGCCGCAGCCGACCACGCACAGCGCGAGGCCGACAGCCCAGCATTTCCAGCTTCGATTTTCCAACATGGTCAAGCGCTTAAGAGACTGACACAAGGGTGAGCCGGGTCCGTCGACGATGCAAGCCGGATGGCGATCAACGCCAGATCGGGGCGCAAATGGTAGATAGCGGCAGAGATGGACTCCTTCGTTCCGGCGCCGCGAAAGATCCTCGTCGTGGACGACGAGCCGGGACTTCGGCAAATGCTGGAGATCCTGTTCAAGCGGCGCGGGTACGTGGTGACCAGCGCGCCGGGGTATCGGGCCGCAGCGGAATCCATCGCACGGAGTCCGCAGCCCTTCCCGGTGGTGCTGACGGATCTCGCGATGCCGGACGGCTCCGGGCTCGACGTGCTGGCCGCCGCCAAGCAACGGGACCCGGCCACGGAAGTGATCCTGATCACGGCACACTCCACGCTCACCAACGCGGTGGAGGCGATGCGGTCCGGCGCTTACGACTTCGTCACCAAACCCTTCGAGCCCGCCGAGCTCACGGCGCTGGTGGACAAGGCCCTCGAGAAGCAGGAGTTGGTGAACGAGAATCAGCGCCTCAAGGCGCGGTTCTCCGGCGAGCAGGAGGACTTGGTCGGCAAGAGCCCCGCCATGGTGCGCCTCCTCGAGCTGGTGGAGCGCATCGCCCCCACGCGCACCACGGTGCTGATCACGGGGCAGAGCGGCACCGGCAAGGAACGGATAGCGCGAGCGATCCACGCCCGTTCGGATCGCAAGGGCAAGCCCTTCTTGGTGGTGAACTGCGGTGCCTTGCCGGAAGCGCTGATGGAGAGCGAGCTCTTCGGCCACGAAAAGGGCGCCTTCACCGGTGCCCAGACTCGCCACGCGGGTCTCTTCCGTGAGGCCGACCGCGGCACGCTCCTGCTGGACGAAGTCGGCGAGCTCCCCGCCAGCCTGCAGGTGAAGCTCCTGCGGGTACTGCAGGAAAAGGCCGTCCGTGCCGTGGGCGCCACCCAAGAGACGCCCGTGGACGTCCGCGTGCTGGCTGCCACCAACCGTGACATCGAAGCGGACGTACAGTCCGGGGCTTTCCGTCAGGATCTCTACTACCGCTTGAACGTGATCCGAGTGGAGATCCCACCACTCAGGGAGCGTCGGGACGACGTGCGCGTGCTCACGGAGCGCTTCGTGCGGCGCTTCGCCGCGGAAATGGGCAAGGACGTCGTGGCGCTGACGCCCGACGCCCTGCGTGCTCTCGAGCGCTACGAGTTCCCGGGCAACGTCCGAGAGCTCGAGAACATCATCGAACGCGCAGTAGCGCTGGCGGGCTCCAGGGCCATCGGGCTGGGCGACCTCCCGATGGAGGTGAGTGGCTCGGCAGGGGGGCCCACCTCCGGGTTCCTGGAGTTGCCGCCGGAGGGCTGCCACCTCGACGAGCTATTGAACGAGGTGGAGCGTCGCATGCTGGTGGAGGCCCTCGAGCGCACGGGTGGCGTGCGCAAGGCGGCGGCAAAGCTCTTGGGCATCACGTTTCGATCCCTGCGTTATCGCTTGGCCAAGCACTCGCTGGACGGAGACGGCCCCGAGTCTGGAGACGACGAGGACGACGGCTGATTCGCCCCCGTCGACCCGGCGCGGTATGCTGCGTTGGTACGAACTCTGCTTCCATCCAGGCCGACATGCCTACCCGAAGTGCGCCCACACCCTCGCGAGCCCGCGGCTTCACCCTGGTGGAGCTGATGGCGGTGGTGATCATCGTCGGCGTGCTCGGCGCCATCGGGATCTACATGTTTCGCAAGCAGGTGTTCTCCAGCCGCAGCGTCGAGGTGATGGCGATGCTCAGCAGCATCCGCAGCGCCGAGGAGCGCTACCGCGCGGAAAATAGCGCGTATCTCGACGTTTCCAGCACGATCGACACCTATTACCCGATGGCGAATCCGGACAAGACGCTATACGCCTGGGACCAGCCCACCCACGTGGACTACCCGAAGTGGAAGCTCTTGGCGCCCACCACCTCGGGGCCCGTGCAGTTTGGATACGCGGTGAAAGCGGGCCCTCCGTTCACCGCCATGACGCTGCCCACCACCACTGGGAAGCCGACTTGGCCTGCGCCCGGCAAGCAGGACGAGCCCTGGTACGTGATCCAGGCCGCAGGCGACATGGACGCCAACGGTGTGATGTCGATGTACGTGGCGTCGAGCGTGAACGGCGAGATCTATCGCGAAAACGACGGTGAGTGACCGCTCCGGGTAGGAGCGTGTGCGCTCGGGTACGAGTTTTCGCCGTGAATTGTCACCGGCCGAGCGGGCGGTGACACTTTTTGTCAGTCACCCCGCAGCAAATTGCGCAGGAAACGCTCCCTGCGCTGGCACGAATGCTGCTTTTCCTTGCCGCGATGGCGACTGCGCGTAGTTTCGGCTCCGCTCGACGTGGGTACACCCTCGTCGAGATGATGGTCGTCGTCATCATCGCGGGCGTGCTTGTCACCCTCGCGGTGATTGGGGTTCGCAAGTACATCTTCACCGCCAAGACCGCCGAAGCGATCCACATGATCGGGGCGATCAGCTCGGCGGAAGAGTCCTACCGCGAAGAGACCGGTTCCTATCTGACGGCCTCCAGCAACATCAACAACTACTACCCGCAGACGGACCTCACGCCCAACAAGACCAAGTGGGCTTGGGCAAATCCGGCGCATACGGACTACGCCAAGTGGCGCTTGCTGGCCGTGAGCGCCAACGAGCCGGTGCAGTTCGGTTACGTCGCCGTCGCTGGTCTGCAGACCGACGCCATTCCCGCGCCGGGCACCGCAGCGAATTTCAGCAGCGTCGCGCCCACCGGTCCTTGGGTCTTGATCAAGGCTGCGGGCGATCAGAACGACAACGGGATCTACTCCTACTTCGTGACCGTTCGCGGAGATGGAGTCAGCTCCGCCATCCACATCGAGAACGAATCGGAGTAGCAGCCGAAGCAACATTCAGCCGGCCGGCGCAGCACGGTCGGGAAAAGCAAAGAAAGTCGACCGCGCGCGGGAACGGGTGGCCCGCCGCCACGGGAAAGCTCTGTCCACCCATCCCAGCGCAATCAAGGAGAACAGCATGAAAAAGTCACTCAAGCGCGGCTTCACCCTCGTAGAGCTCATGATCGTCGTGGCCATCGTCGGCGTGCTCGCGGCCCTCGCCATCTACGGCGTCCGCAAGTACATCGCCAACTCGAAGACGGCTGAAGCGCGCAACGCCCTCGGTCAGATGTCGAAGGATGCCGCTACCGCGTACGCGCGTGAAGGCATGGACACCTCGATCATGACGGCGGGGGACAGCACTGGCGTGGTGAACCGGCTGTGTCTGAACGGCACAGCCGTCCCCGTGGCTGTCGCGTCCATCAAAGGTCAGAAGTACCAGTCCAAGCCGCAGGAGTGGACCACGGATCAGCCGGCGACCGGCCCAGGCGGCAGCCACGAGGGCTTCGCCTGTTTGAAGTTCTCGATGAACGACCCGCAGTACTATCAATACACCTACACTGGCCCCGCGGATGTGGCCTCAGCGGGTGTTGTGGGCGCCAGCTTCTCCGCCATTGCGAATGGCGACCTGAACGGTGACGACATCCTGTCCACCTTCCAGATCGATGGCCAGGTCAAGACGGAAGGCGGTGGTACCGAGGTGTTCATCGCCCCCAACATGCAGGAGATCAACCCCGAGGAGTGATCCTCGTAGTCCTGGTGTGAGCCTCGCGCCCCTGCCCGCGTATGCGGAGCGGGGGCGCGGCCTTTTGTACCTTTTGCGTGACCGGCCGCCCTTGGCTACGCTCCGCCCGTGCGCTCTCTGACTCCCGTCGAAGCGGCCGTGGCCGTGGCCGTGCTCGCGTCCGTCGTGGCCACCGCGCTCCCTACCTTCGTTCGCAACTTGCATGCGTCCCGCTTGGTGGAGCCCATCGACGGACTCAATCGCGTGGCCACTCGAGCGACGGCGTTGGCGGCGGGGCGTCCCACGGAGGCCGCCTATCCGCCGGCTGCCCCGCTCACACCGGCGCAGGTGCCGGAGGGTGAGCGCGTGACCGATCCACCGGGCACCTGGGACAACCCCACCTGGCGGGAGCTCGAGCTCTCGTTCACGGTCCCGCATTCCTTCAGCTTCGCCTTCGACAGCGCCAACACTCCGCAAGAGGCGCACTTCGTGGCCAAGGCCCATGGGGATCTCGACGGCGACGGCCTGCTCAGCACCTTCGAGATCGGCGGGCACACCCGGCCAGGGGCCGAGCCCGTCACGACGCCCCTGGAGATGACGCGTGAAATCGAGTGAGCGCGGACCTCTCGTCGCTCAGCTCGGCGCCGTCGTCGTTGCCGGGATCGCCGCGCTGGTCATCGCCGCAGCGCGACCGGGCCTCGCGGATCGCTACCACGGTCTGTCCACCCAGAGCGACGTCTACACCCTGCCGGCCCCCGAGCAGAGCGTGGTCGCCAGCTTGGGCTTTCGCTCGGCGATGGCGGATCTGATCTACGCCCACGTGCTCGTCTCCTACGGACTGCACTTCCAGGAGCGCCGCCGCTTCGAGTTCGTCGGCAACTACCTCGACACCATCAACACGTTGGACCCGCGCTTTCGTGCGCCCTACCGCTTCGCCGATACGCTGCTCACGTTGCAGCCGGAGCCCACGCGTTGGCAGGACGTGGTCAAGGCCCGCGAGATCCTGGAGCGGGGCATGAAGGAATTTCCGACGGACGGTGAGCTGTGGACCACCGCGGGGCAGTTCCTCGCGTACTTGGCGCCGGCTCACACCAAAGATCTCGCCGTGAAGAAGGCGTGGCGCCTCGAGGGCGCGCGGCGCCTGGCCCACGCCTGCGAGCTCCTCGGCGACAACGAGAACCTGCCGTATCACTGCATCACCGCCGCCGGCATCTTCACCAAGGCCGGTCAGCGCGAGGCGTCGCTTCATTTCCTGGAGCGGGTGCTCGCCGTGAGCGACGACGAGAGCATTCGCAAGCTCGCCCTCGGCTACTTGCAGCGCGAGCTCGGCGAGCAGGAGCGAGAGCGGATCGAGCGACGCTTCCAGCGCTTTCACGACGCGTGGGGCAAGGACTTGCCCTTCGCGCGCAAGGACACCCTGCTCGTGATAGGTCCGGCCTTCGACCCCAGCGCGTGCGCGGGCCTCGACGCTTCCGCGGATCCCAAGTGCGCCTCTACCTGGCGGGCCTGGGGCAAAGACCAACGCTGAAGGCGCCAGCTCCGGTGGAATGTTGGTCCGGCGCGAAGCCCGTCGCGGCGCGCCGCCCGCTCGCGACGGGCTTCGCGCCGCGCCAACAAAATCAACGACGGCGCGAGGCGGCGGCGAGGCGGTGCGATCCGTAGATCGCAGGCGGCGGCGCGATCCGTAGATGATAGCGACGGCGCGGGGAGGCGAGGCGGCGCGATCCGTAGATCGCGCGTCGCGCCTCACTGCGTCAGGGGAAGCGCACGGCGGCGGTGGCCGTCCCGCCGGCGGGGACGCTCACGCTGCGCACCTTGCGACCGTGCTCGGCGTGGATGAACACCACGGTGTGGTTGCCCGCGCTCACGCTGATGCCGACCTTCGGCGTGGTGCCCAAGGGGCGGCCGTCCAAGATCACGTTGGAGACGGGAATCGAGTTGATGTTGAGCGTGCCCTGACCCGAGGGTGCGGCCGGCTTGGGCGTTTCTGCGGTGGGCTTGGGACCGGGGCCCGGGCCGGGCGCGGGACCGCCGGTTGCCACCTTGCCCGCGGGCTCCGGCGGCTTGGGCTTGCCCTTCTCGGTCATGTCGATGACGAAGGTCTCTTCGGCCTTGCCGTCCTCGAACACGATGTCCTTCTTGAAGTCGTCGTAGCCGCTCTTGGTGGCGACGATGCTCCAGGGCTTGTCCGTGGTGATGTCCACCTTGATGGGCAGCTTGGGGATGGGGCGCCGCTCGCCGCCGCTCACCAGGAGCACACGGGCGCCTTCCGCATCGCTTCCGAGCTTGATGGTCGCCAGGCCCTTGACCACCTTGAGCTTGGGCTCCAGCGTCTGCATCTGGTCGGCTTCGACGTTGACGCGCTTTTCCAACGCCTCGTAACGCTCGCCGCTCACCTTGATGACATGCTCCCCCGGAGTCATGTCCTTGATCTCCTGGGGCAGCGGGCCGATCTCTTTGCCGTCCACGGACAGCTTCACGGCGCCGCTGGTCTCGGCGGTCACGCGAATGCCGGTGCCTTCACTGGCGAGGAGGAGCGCGACGTTGACGACGGCGTCCTCACCGCTGGCCACTTTCACGGCTTGATCCGCGGTGGGCTGATAGCCCGCGGCAGTGACCTTCACCATGTGGGTGCCGGCCTTCACGTCCGTCACGCGGCACGGCGAGGTGTCGCACTTCTTGTTGCCGTCGACGAATACCTGCACGGTGTCCACCGGCTTGCTGCCGGGACCGGCGACGGTGACGACGAGGGTGCCCTGACGCGGAATGAGGAACACCGCGAGGGCCCCGATGAGGCCGACGGTGAGCAACGCAGCGACTGCGAGAAGGATCGTCTTACCGCTGCCGCCGCTGGGTTGCGCCGCGGGGTAGGCCTGCGCCGGCGGCTGCTGCTGCATGGGGGGCAGGCTTTGCTGCTGGGGCGGCAAGCTCTGTTGCCCAGGCATGCTGGGCGGCATCCCCGGCATGGCCGGCATGCTGGGCGGCACGGGGCCGCTCGGTCGGGGCCCGGACCACGGTGGATTCTGGCCGCTGGGTGGCGCAGTGCCACCGGAGCCGCTGAGCAGCGCCGCGGTGCCTGCGCCGATGCGCTGCGCGGGGGCGGGTGCACCCGCGGCAGGAGACGGCGGGCCGCTCCGCAGCAGCGCGCTCGCGGCGTCGTCCGGGCCGGACTTGTCGAAGATGGCCGTCTTCTCGTCTTCGTCGTCCCAGTCCATGTCCACCGGCGCGGCGGTGGCCGGCGGGGGCTTGGGTGGCAACGGCCCGGGGCGCCCGGATGCGGCCCGTGGCATGCTGGGCGGCGGCGGCAGGGGGCGGCTGGGGATGGGGGCGGGGCCCGACTTGCGGCTGGGAGGCGGCGGGCCAGGTAGGCTCGGTGGCCGAGAGGGCACCGGACGACTCACGGGAGGGGGCGGAGCCTGCAACCCGAGAAGGGTCTTCTTCACGGGCGGCGGTGCGCGCCGGTCGGACGTGGGCGCGGCCGGCGCAGAACCCTTCTTCGCCAACCCGTTGAACACGTCCAAGTCAGAACCGCCCTTTTCACTCATCCGGTTGCTCTCCTGGCCGGCAGCACGGCTTCTGGCCGCCTCCTCTGGAAACATTTGGCTCATCAGCGCGGCGACCCGAGCCGCGGTTCCCGGCGCGGCCAGCCTCGCCGCGCACTTGCGCAAATCCTCTTCGAATTCTGACGCAGTAGCGTACCTCTCAATTGGGTCCTTGGCGAGGGCCTTGAGGACCGCCCGCTCCAGGTCCGGAGGGACCCTGGGGTTCCTGCGGGAGGGCGGGGGAACCGCTGCGGAGCGAATTTTCTCCATCACCGCCAGCTCGTTCGGGCCGTCGAAGAGGCGCTGTGCCGTGAGCGCTTCCCAAACGCAAATGCCCAAGGCGAACACGTCCGCCCGGCGGTCCACGTTCTGGCCTTGGATCTGCTCCGGCGACATGTAGCCCGCCTTGCCCTTGATCATTCCGGCCTGGGTGCGGGTGATCTTGCCGGCCGCCTTGGCGATGCCAAAATCGATGATCTTCACCTCGCCCGCGAAGGAAATCAGGATGTTCTGCGGGCTCACGTCGCGGTGAACGATGGACAGCGGTCGATTCTGCGCGTCCGTGCGGTCGTGGGCGTAGGAGAGGGCGCGGCACATCTCCATCGCGATGTGCACGCTGACGTCGATGGGCAGCGGCTGGCTGCTGGACGCCGAGCGATCGATGAGCGCACGCAGCGGCCGCCCGTCGATGTACTCCAGCGCGATGTAGTGGCTACCGTTGACCTCGCCGATGTCCACGATGCGGGCGATGTTCGGGTGGGTGAGGTGGCTCGCGATGCGCGCCTCGTCGTGGAACAAAGCAATGAACTCGTCGTCTTCTGCGACGTTCGGCAGGATCCGCTTCAAGGCGACGATCTGGCCGCTGTCCCGGTGCCGAGCACGGAACACCTCGGCCATGCCGCCCACGCTGATCCGCTCGTAGAGCTCGAAGGGTCCGAAAGGTCTAGCTGGCTGCACCGGGTTCGGCCGCAATATCGCACATTTATCCGGCAGATGCCCCGCCTCCCGCACGGTCGCGGGAAAAAAGCTCAGGGCGCCGGTGTGGGTTCCGTTCCCGCCCCTTCCGAGGGCTCGGCGGGCTTGGGCTTTCGGAAGTACCGCACCCGCTTGGCCTGCAGGGGATACCACTCCTTGGGGTCGACGATGGGGGTCTGGTCGAAGATCCGAACCGCACCGGGGGCTCGATGCCGCACGAGCCGGATGGCGCCCTTGGGCTCCGCCACGGGGTGGCCGGACAGGTCCCGGTCGCCGCCGAGCGCCAAGCCCAGGGGCTCGGGGAGGATCAGCACCTGCTTGCAACCGAGCCGACCGAGGAGCTGATGCAGCAGCTCACCGTCCCGCCCGGGCTCCGGGGCGGTGGACACCAGCGCGTACAGCAGCATGCCGCGACCATCCACGCCCAGGGCGGCCACGGCCGTGGGCGCCGCGGCGGCCCCTCGGGCGAGGGCGATGGCGGTGCTGCTCGGTGCCTTGGCGGCGATGCTGGCGCGGCCACCATCGAGCCACAGGGTCAGAGGAGCCTCTGCCGCCGGGGGTGCGAAGGTCGCTACCAGCGGGCCCTTGCCGCCGACCTGCACCGTGTGGGGATCGAGCTCCAAGAGCCGCACCTTGGTCTCGTGGCGCTTGGCGTCCGGACGCACCCAGGTGGTGGCCACGGCGTAGGGCCAGCCGTGCTGCGGCAGGTTCTTCACCTGCCACGTCCCTTCTTTCGGCTCCGCCGGCTTCACCGCCGTGGGCACGTTGTCTCCCGGCAGCACGTGGCGCAGCGTGAGATAGAAGAAGTCCCGCGCTTCACGGTTGATGTAGCGGGGGAAGTTCATCAGCCCCATGTAGCGCAGCATGCGCCGACCGATGAAGCTGTAGCCCGGCATGTTCGTAACCTTGCCGCTCGCCTCCCATTGCGGGTCCAGCTCGTGGCCGACGTCCGGCAAAGTGCCGTCGAGCCCCGTGCGGTAGAACTCGAGGCCGGTGTGCCCGGGGTTCATGTCCAGGTGGATGCCGTACACGCAGCGCGCGCGCTGCATGGCAAAGGCCAGGTGATCGGCGTCGATGCTGGAGCCGTAGAAGTAGGCGGCGAAGTGCTCCTTGGTCATGCACACACCGCTGCGCACCGTGCGCGCTTCGTCGGTCCACCCCGGCGGCACGCCGCCCCACCAGTTCCGTTTGTAGGGGTTGATGGTTCCGTCCATCACCAGCGGCGTCATGTTCTGACGGAACGAGACGATGTCTTCCGGCACTTTCTCGTCGTCGGGCCAAGTGCCGAAGCCGTTGTCGCCGTTGGCGAGCTCCGCCACGGTGGCGGCATAGGGCTTGGGCGGCAGGTACATCACGCCGTCGGCCATCATGCCAAACTCGCCGTGGGTGGCCTGAAAACCGCCGTTGAAGCCGGCGAGCAGCCGTCCGATGACCTCCGGCTTGCGCGGCACGAGCCCGGGCCCCGTCTCCCCCGTGGCGCTCTTCGGTTCCACGGTGCCGCTCATGGTGTGCAGCGCCACTTGCCGCGGGTCCCACATCGTCACGAAGATCTGCGAGTAGGCGCGCTTGTGATCCGTGCGAATGAAGGAAGTGACGAAGGGCGCGGGCGCGCCGGGATTGGTGAGGATGAAAGGGTCCTTGTCGAGCGGCCGCCACTTGCCTTCGCCCTCCAGCGGCGGTGAGAGCATCGGCTCCATGGGTGCCGGCGGCCAGCCCGTCTCGGGATCCGTGAACTCCGCCAGCGGCGCGTTGACCAGATCGCCGAGCTCGTCTGCCACGCGGCTCGAGCCGTCGTCCCCGGTCACGGTGCCCACCACACGCTGCACCCAGTCGAGACCGGCGAAGGCGACGGCCTTCACCAGCTGCATGCGATCGGAGCCGAACCACGGCAGCGCGCGCACGCGATCCACCGCCCAGGTGACGACGTTACCGGGACGCGCGGGGTGATACTCCTGCTCGCGCAAGAAGTGCTGCCCTTCGATGGGGCCGTTTCCCTCGGTGGGGATGCGGATCTTGCGGCCGTCGGCGTCGATCAACAGGGCGGCGTCCGTGAAGGCCAGCACCGCGTGGTTGGCCGCGGGATCCAGCTTGAAAGAGCGCTTCGCGATGCCTGCGCGCTGCCCCGTCTCCTGCAGGTTGGTGATCGACTGCTGGAAGCGCGCCATGCGCGTCCAGCCGGGCCCCTTGGGCGCTGCTTCGCCGCGGAGATCCGCGAGGTGAATGCTGTACGTCTTGCCGCCCCCGGCGATCGTCCACGCCGCGTGCTCGCCGTGCACCGCGAGCTCGCGCTCGTCCACCGCCGAGGTGTCGCTGATGTCGTACAAGCCCGTGAGCTCGAGCAGCCGTCCCTCCGGCGACATGCGCACCGTCGCGAGGTAGATGTCCGCAGGCTCTCCCGGGGCATGCGCGCGGAGCAGCGCGCGCGGTTCGCGAAAGCGCGATCCGAGCACCCCGGGGGGACGGTCCACCCAGGTGATCTCCCGAGGGTCGGCTTCTAGATGCCGCGCGCCGAGGGCGTGCGCCAGGGCGCGGGACGCGTCTGGTTCCGCGGCGACCTCGGCGTTCCCACCAGACTCGCGGCGGACCAACAAAGCCAGCAGCAAAAGCAGGGGCAGGGGCCGAAGCAGCGCGAGCGTGCGCGACAAGCGCCGGGACACGGGGCGCGCAGTCTGCGCACTGTCGATCCGCTCGGCTCCTTGCACCACCTGCTGCATCGTCGTTCCGGTAACGCCGGCGCGGACAACCCTGTTCTCGCCGTGGCCGCGGTTACCACCTTCCGTTCGGGGCAGCCATGGAGCCGTGGGGTTGGGCGGCAACATGGTTGCTGAGCAGCGCCAACCATGTTGCCAATCTACAAGAAAAATCCGTAGAAACTCGGACTTTCACGAGGCACGGTGCGTGCTAGCCTTGCCCCAGTGACTCTCCTGCCGCGTCGTCTGGCTCTGTTCGGCTTGGCCGCCGTGCTGGTGGGCTGCGCCTCGCCGACGCTGCCCCTGCCGCCTCCCAGTCGCCCGGACGTGGAAGGGCCCGACTCCCAGGGCATGGTCACGCTGCGGGGCAACGTGCAGCCCGGGGCCAACGTGTACGGCGCCAACCTGCGCACGGGCGAGGGCGTCATCCAGCTCGGCACCGGCAACGACGGCGCGTACACCTTGGTGCTCGCAGCCCAAGTCGATGACGAGCTCGCGGTCTGGTACTCCGTCGGCACCAATCAGAGTGCGACGACGGTGTTCCGCGTACCAAAGCCCTAAACGGTGCGCAGCACGCGCCGGCCGTCACTGGCGCGATGCAAGATGGCGGCGGCTTTCGGAGGTGCGACGTCCTCGCCTTCGTCCAGCACTTCCCCCAAGAGATCGTAGTCCGTGGCCTGCTCCACGCGAACGCGGCGCATCTGTCCGGGCAGCACCTCGGCGCCGGAGAGGAACACCTGGCCGTCGATCTCCGGGGCTTGCCCCGCGTGGCGGCCGACCATCACGAGCTCGCTCTCTTCGCTCGGCCCTTCCACCAGCACCTCGAGCTCTCGACCGATGAGGGCACGGTTCTTCTTCTTGCTGATCTTGCGTTGCACGCTCATCAGCTTGCGCGCGCGGGCAGCGGCGACCTTCTTCTCCACCTTGCCTTCGAGCGAGAAGCTCGCGGAAGTGGGCTCGTCGGAATAGCGGAACACGCCCACGCGATCGAACTGGGCCCACTCGATGAACTCGAGTAGCTCGGCGTACTCCTGCTCCGTTTCCCCCGGGTGGCCCACGATGAACGCGGTGCGGAAGACCAGCTCCGGAATGCGCTTGCGCATGCGCTCCACCAGCTCCCGGAGGCGCGCGCCGCCGTGGCCGCGCTTCATGCGGCGCAGCATGCCATCCGCAGCGTGCTGCAGCGGCATGTCCACGTACGGCACCACCTGCGGGTGATCCGCCAGTAGCTCGATGATGCCGTCGGTGAGCTTCTCCGGATACAGGTAGAAGAGCCGCACCCAGCGCACACCGGCAACGTCCGCCACGCGCTCCACCAGCTCGGGCAAGTTGGCGGCGCCCAAGTCCCGGCCGTAGCTCACGGTGTCCTGGCTCACCAGGTTGATCTCCACCACGCCGCGGGACACGAGCTCTTCCGTCTCGCGCACCACGTCGCCGACGCTGCGGGAGCGCTGCTTGCCGCGCAGATCCGGGATCACGCAAAACGCGCAGCTGCGGTTGCAGCCCTCGGCGATCTTCACGTAGGCGCTGGCGCCCCGCGTGCTCACCGTGCGCGGATCCCCCGCGCCCACCACCCAATCGGCGGGGTTGCCCACCAGCATGCGTTCCGCCTGACCGGCGAGCACGCGCTCGAGCTTGAGCATGTCGCTCGAGCCGAGCAGGTGATCCACCTCCGGCAGGCCGTCGGCGAGCTCGTCCGGATGGCGCTGCGAAAGGCAGCCCGCCACCACGAGCTTCTCGCACGAGCCGCTCTTCTTGTGCTCCGCCAGCTCCAAGATGGTGTCGATGGACTCCTTCTTGGCGGCGTCGATGAAGCCGCAGGTGTTCACCACGATCACCTCGGCGGCTTCTGCGTCCTCCACGTGGCGAAAGCCGGCGCGCTCCGCCACACCCAACATGACCTCGCTGTCCACGCGGTTCTTGGGGCAGCCGAGGCTGACGAAGTGAATGGTCTTGTCGCTCATGAGCAGGGGCGGACCCCTATAGCGCAGAATCGTCCCGTTCGCCTGGATCCGGGGAATGTCGCTGCGCCGCGGAACCACGCGCTCGCTATCCGCCCCCGCCGGCTTGGGCTACCGTTGCCGGGTCTGGCCGCAAGAAAGGACAACCCAAGATGCGACTCAGCAAGCTCCACATCGCCACTCTCGTGCTCGTGACGCTTGGTCTCTTCGGCTGTGAGAACAAGGACTACAAGAAGTGCCTCGCCGACGCGGACAAGTACCAGAAGGACAAGGTGGAGTGCCTCGCGAAGACGGATGCCACCGAGAAAGAGGCGTGTCTGAGCAAAGTCGAGGTGCACAAGATGACGAAGGAAGACTGCGACAGCTCCTACAAATGAGCGGATGAGACGCAACCTTCGAGGGGCTTCGGGGAGGTAACAACGCACGCGGAGGGTGTTCCCTCGAGGCGACACCCGCGTGGCGTCTGGTGCGGCGTTTCTTCGCCAGCGCGTCTCCCCCCGCGCTGAAGGCGTATCTCACGGAGCGAGGAGCGGGCACTGCAACTGGAGCGGCAAGAGGAAGTGAGCTGGCTAGCCGCCGCCGAAGGACGCTTCATACGCTTCACGCAGGCGTCGGGAGCGGATTTCGCCGCGCGGTTGGCACATGGGACAGCCGCAGGGCCGACGCCCGTGCGAGTCCGGGAAGTACCGCCAACCCACGACCTGGCTCACGTGGCGGATCTTGTGCAAGGCTCGAGGCGCTATCTTTCGCGGCACGACGATCTGGAAACCGCGTGCGTCCTCCTGATCCATGATCACACGCACCGCCCGCGCCGCTGACATGGGCCGCGGCGCGCTGTTGTAGTGTCCCACCACGACGGGCTCGCGGTCCGGCACGCGGAAGTAGACGCCCACCATGGTGCGCACGCCCCGGCGCTTCAGCTCCCGGAGCCACTGGTGCGAGATGTAGTAGTCGCGCAGCACCGGCATGCAGAAGACGCCCCAGAGCCCGCCCCTACGGGCTCGGTGGGGTACGAGCCCTGCCCGCCGGATGCGCGTGCTCGCGCGTTCGTCCGCAATGTGAACGAGCATTACCATCGCGAGCCCAGAGTCCGGCCAAAGGCCGACGGGCGCAAGAGCGGTGCGACGTCAATCGTGCCAACTGCCCGGGGCGAGGCGGGCGCGGATGGCGAAGGCGCGGTCGAGATCGCGGCCATCCACGAACACGCGATGGCGGGTGCCGTTCGGTCCCCGCGAGTAGGGGATGGCGTCGACCTCGGTTGCGATGCCCTCTTGGGCCAGCGCTTCGCGGAGCAGCTCCGCCCGGCTCGCGGCGGCCACGAACGCGATCATGTGGCGCCGAAACGTCGGCGAGCCGGAGAGTAGCGCCCAGTAGGCATCACACGCGTCGGACTCCGCCCGGAAGCGCTGCCCCGCGTCGCGCACACCGCGTTCCGTGTAGAACAGCTCCCAGTGGTCGCCGGCGTCGAGGAGACAGTGGCAGTCGTTCTTCGAGCGCCAACCGTCGTCGCTACCGACCCAGTAGATGTCGCTGTCGAAGCGCTCTTCGCGAAGGCGACGGCGGAGCTCTTGGAGGGTCATGAGTCGGTCTCGTCGGTGTCGGGTTCGCGGGCACGGCGGCGGGCAATGACAAGAGCTACCCCGATGCCGGCAACGACGAGGCCCGCGGGCGACGCGACGCGGGTCACGCGCTGAACCGTCATCTGGCGATCGACTGCGGCAGCGAGGTCTCGTGCTCGAGTATCGGGCGGGCGAGCGCCATCGGCAACCGCGGTGAAGGTCCGCGTGAGCAAGAAGCCTTCGACCCCGACGCTGCCGCAAGCGGTCACACAGCCTACCGCGATGAGGATTGCCGGAAGCTTGGGCACTGTGTGCGACATCGTACGGCGCGCCTCAGCCGAGCTCGCCGCGGTAGAGGAGGGAACGGTGGGTGACGCTGGCGCCGGCGCGCAGCAGAGCGGCCTCGACGTCGGCGTCGTCGTCCACGCCGACGCGCATGGAGTCCTTTTGGCACGCGGTGCGGAGCCCCGCGAGGAGCGGGATCGCGAGGTCCGGGCGCAACACGGACAGCGGGTGCGTCCAGGCGAGCTTCGGCGCGTGGAGCGCGACGCCGAGCGGGGCCGCGTCGGGTTGCATCAAGGCGAACACGCGGCAATCCGGATTTTCCCGAGCGCGGGTGAGGCGCCGCGGGGAGAAGTGAAACAGCCGCTCCACCTCGGCGTCGCGCTCGGCGGGGAGCGGCCCGACGGACAGGGCGCTGACGTCGCCCGACGCGCGTTCGAGGGCGTCGAAGCTGACGCTCAGCGTCGTGGAGCGCCCCGCGCGCTCGAGGCCGAGTAGCGCATACAGCGCTTGGGCCGCGGCGTTGTCCGCCAGCACGTGGAGCATCCAACGTCGGATGCCGTGGGCGCGGATCTCTCCGGCCGCGTGGCGCATCAGCTTCAGGCCCACGCCGCGGCGCCGCGCCTCCGGAGCGACGGAGAGGTGGTGCACGTAGGCAAAGTCGTCGAACAGCTCGTAACGCAGGTAGCCGACGACGCGGTCCCCCTCCACCGCCATACGCGCCTGCCGGCAGTGCAGCCCATCCCACGATCGTTGCTCGGCGGCCGGCTCGCCCAGGCTGATCTCGCGATACAACCGCACGAAGTCGTCATAGTCCTCGGGCCGCGCGGCGCGCACGTGGGTCACGCCGAGAGCGAACCACGTGGGCCAGGACCACGTCGACCGAATTGACGACCTCGCTGTACACTCGGCCTCATGAAGAACGGGGTCTTCTTTCGGCTGACGCTGTCCTTGCCCAAGAAGGAGGTGGCCGCCTGGAAGAAGGCGATCGTCCGGGCCGAGCTCGCGCGCATCCCCGGGGACCACTCCCAGCACGAGGGCGGCGCCATCCTCGGGGGCGAGCTGAGCGTGGAAGGAGTGAAGACGTTGAAGGCGGCCCTCGAGGAGCTCGAGTCCGTTGGTATCGAGCTCGAGAAGAAGGACGTGGCGCACTGGGAGAAGGCGAGCACTGATGGCAAGCCGCACGTGCGCATCGAGACCAAGGGCGCCCTGAAGCGCGACGCGACCGTTGCCCAGCTCCTGAAGACCCTGCAGAAGCAGACCGACAGCGGTGAAGAGCACGTCGTGGTGGACAGCGACGGCAAGCAGGGCCGGATCGATCTGTGGGGCTACCTGGGTGGCTACGACGCGTACTCGACGCACTTCCTTCCGCTGTTCGCCCTGGGTTCGGCCGCTGTCGAACGTCAGGGCACCGGCCAGCTCGTGTTCATCGGAGACGCGGAGCTCCTGGACGAGTCGGTGTTGGTGCTGGGCCGCTTCTCGGCGGACGGCGTGGAGATCGTGGAGCACGCAGAACCCCAAGACGTCACGGACGACCAATTCGCCGAGCTCGAAGCGGCGCTCGGGGAAGGGGGCAGCGAGCGGATCCGGGCGGCATACGAAGAGTGGCTCCCGAAGTTCATCGAGAAGAAACGCCTGCGGCTGTTCGCGGGCTGTGCCGGCTGGCTTCGGCCGGACGGCAGCTGGGCCATCGAGCCATGCTTCCGCTCCGCCGGCCTCTTCTCGGAGGGCCTGGCGGTGGTGTCCGAGCGAGGGCCCTTCGACTACGGCTACATCGACGAGGGCGGAAAGCTCGTCATCCCGTACGGCTTCTTCAGTGCGGGCGCTCACAAGCAGGGCCGGGCCCTGGTGCGACCGAACACGGAGCGCATGAAGCACGGATTCATCGATCGCACGGGGGCCTGGGTCGTCCCGGCCAAGTATGCCCACGCGGAGGACTTCGCCGAAGGCCGCGCCCTCGTGGGAGACGGCAAGCTGCTCGGGTTCGTCGACCTCGACGGCAACGAGATCGTGGCGCCCAAGTATCGCCACGCTCTGGGCTTTGCGGATGGCCTCGCGCTGGTCGCCGATCACGGAAAGCACGAAGCAGGCGGCTTTGGCTTCATCGACCTGCAGGGCCAGGTGGCCATCCCGCTTCGACTCGAAAACGCCGGGCCGTTCCACGCGGGCTTCGCCCTCGCCTCCCGCAACGGCAACTGGGGCTTCTTGGCGCCGGACGGCAAGTTCCTATTTCCACCGCGCTTCTCCCAGTGCGGGTATCTCGTCGACGATCGCGCTCCGGCCATGCTCGACGGTCAGTGGGGCGTGGTGGACGGCAAGGGCAACGTCGTCATTCCCTTCGCGCGGGTGAACATCTCCGCGGTGGGCGATTGGTTCGTCGCCACGGACGGCCAGAGCTCTACCTTCTACGACAAGAAGAGCGGGGAGGAGCTGTTCCAAATCCCATACTCGATCCTGCGCGAGCCCGGGGACGGCTTCATCGCCGTCGCGAGCTCGTACTACGGCCCCTTCGGCTACATGGACCTCTCGGGCAAGATCGCCATCGAGCCACGCTTCCAGTTCGCCGCGCCCTTTGCCCAGGGCGCTGCCATCGTGGAGGACGAGAACGGCCAGTGGGGCATCATCGACGAGTCCGGCGCCATGACCGTGGCCTTCGACTTTCCGATGATCAACAGCGCCAGCGCGGGGCGCTTCTCGAAGCGCGGCATCACTTACGTGGAGAGTCTGAACCGCTTCGGTCTGGTCGACCGCAAAGGAACGCTGATCTTCCCCACCGAGTTGGAGATGATCCAAGGCTTCGGCAACGAGCTGATCTGGGCGAAGTACCGGCAAGACGTGGACTAGCCCCAGTGCTCACCTGAGTCGGTCCTCCCGCGCAAAGCGGCGGCTCAACGACGATCTATTTCTCGGGTGGCTTGTCGATTCGGCGCGGAATCAGCCCGCCTATCGCGGAACGAGCAGCGCCAGGGCGCGCCGCGACACGAAGCAGCACTGAGCGCCGTCACGCGCGTACACCTCGCGCCGGGCTGCACGGCCGGGCTCGCCCGGCTTCGTACCGCGGGAGCGGCGCGGGCGTGCTCGAGCTTCGCTTTCAGGCTCTCTCTCCGGCCCAGCTCGAGCTCGCCGATCAGGGGGATCGGTCGCGCCCAAATCGGTTGCTATGTAAACTTATTTTCCTGCGCCAAAGACCCCCGTGCGTCCCCCTTCTGCCCTTCTCGAGCCTGCCGAACCCTGTCGAATGCAACGATCAGGGGCTTCGGACGCGCCTAGATCAGTTGCTATGTAAACCGATTTCCGTGCACCCCAGACCCCATCAATTCCGCGGATCCACCCCGGCCAAGCCCACCCCTTGGTCCAGCGCGATGACGTCACGACAAGCCGGGCGCCACCTGGCGTCTGTTGTGGTCAACCCAGGTGAATAGTGGGTCTAGCCGAGCATCCGCTCGCGGAAGCGCTCGAAGAGATACAGCGCGTCGTGCGGGCCGGCGGCGGCTTCCGGGTGGTACTGCACGCTGAAGGCGTTCACGTCCGGCGCTTCCAGGCCTTCGCTGGTGCCGTCGTTCAAGTGCAGGTGCGTGGTGCGCGCCGCGCCGCCGATGCTGTCCACATCTACGACGAAGCCGTGGTTCTGCGACGTGATCTCGACGCGGCCGGTGGTCAGATCCTGCACCGGCTGGTTCAGGCCGCGGTGGCCGAACTTGAGCTTGTAGGTGCGTGCGCCGAGGGCGCGGGCCAAGAGCTGGTGCCCGAGGCAAATGCCGAAGATGGGCTTTTTGCCGAGCAGCGCGCGGATCGTTTCCACGGCGTAGTCGAGGGCGGCCGGATCGCCCGGTCCATTCGACAGGAACACGCCGTCCGGGGAGAGCGCCAAGATCTCCGCGGCGGGCGTGCGCGCCGGTACCGCGGTGACTCGACAACCAGAATCCACCAGACAGCGGAGGATGTTCTTCTTGGCCCCGAAGTCCAGGGCGACGACGTGGAGCTTGTCGCCCTCGGCGGCCATTGGCGTGGTCCAGGTGCCGCGGCTCTCGCTGAACTCGTAGGCTGCCTTGGGGGTGACGCGGGCGACGAGATCGAGCCCTTCCATCTTGGGGGCGCTCCGGGCGCGCTCGATCAACGCCTCGGGAGGCTCGCTGCCGATGCAGCCGCTCTGGGCGCCGTCGTCGCGGATTTTCCGGGTGAGGGCGCGGGTGTCGACGCCGCCGATGGCGACCACGCCGTGGCGCTCGAGGTGCTCGTCCAGCGTTTCCTTCGAGCGCCAGTTGGAGGTGGTCTCGCTCGGATCGCGCATCACGAAGCCGGCGACCTGCGGTGCGCCGTCCACGCTCTCGGGATCTTCGGCGTTCACGCCGGTGTTGCCGATGTGGGGCGCCGTCATGGTGACGATCTGCCCGCAGTAGCTCGGATCCGTGAGCACCTCTTGGTAGCCCGTCATACCGGTCGTGAACACGACCTCACCCGCGTTCGGACCGACGGCGCCGAAGGCGTAGCCTTCGAACACCGTTCCGTCGGCCAGGGCCAGCCACGCTTTCTTGCGTCCGCTCACGAAATCCCTCCGTCGAAGGCCAGCCTGCCGTCTGCCAGCGTCATCAGTACGCGGCCGCGGAGCTCGCGATCCAGAAATGGTGTGTTCTTGCTCTTGGAGCGCAGGCCGATCTGACTCGGCACCCAGCTGGCTTCGGGATCCACCAACGTGAGCTCCGCAACGGCGCCTTCTTTGAGCGCCGGCGGGGTGATCTGCGCGATGCGCGCGGGCCGCGTGGAGAGCGCGTCAATCAGGCGCGCCAGCGTGAGCCCGCTCTTGCCGGTGAGACCCAGCAAGAGTCCGAAGCACAGCTCGAGACCGATGAGCCCTGGCGAGGCTTCCGCCATCTCGCAGTCCTTCTCGAGGGTCGAGTGCGGCGCGTGGTCCGTGGCGATGGCATCGATGGTGCCGTCCGCCAGCGCGGCGCGCAGCGCCTCTACGTCGTGCTCCTCGCGCAGCGGCGGGTTCACCTTGCAGGCGGTGTCGTAGCCGAGGAGCGCAGCGTCCGTGAGCAGCAGATGGTGCGGCGTGACCTCCGCCGTGACCGGCAGGCCGCGGCTCTTCGCCTCCCGCAAGATGCGCACGGAACCCTCGGTAGAAGCGTGGGCCAGGTGGTAGCGGGCGCCCACGTACTCCGCGAGCAGCACGTCCCGCGCCACGATGATGTCCTCCGCCACTCGGGGCCAGCCGCGCAGGCCGAGGTTGGAGCTGACGGCCCCTTCGTGCATCTGCGCGCCTTCCGTGAGGGCGTGGTCCTCGGCGTGCTGGATCACGACCAGGTCGAAGGCACGGGCGTACTCCAGGGCGCGGCGCATGACCGCGCTGGAGGTGACGCACAGGCCGTCGTCACTCACGCCGATGGCGCCGGCCTCGCGAAGCTCCGCCATCTCCGTGAGCTCTTTGCCCTGCTGCCCCTTGGTGATGGCGCCGATGGGATGCAGCTTAGTGCCGCCGTGCTCCGCCGCCCGCCGCAGCATCATCTCCGTGACGGCGCGCGTGTCGTTCACCGGCTTGGTGTTGGGCATCACGCAGACGTGGGCGTAGCCCCCCGCCGCCGCGCCATCGAGCCCGCTGGCGATGTCTTCCTTGTACTCGTAGCCGGGCTCCCGCAGGTGCGCGTGCAGATCCACGAAGGCCGGCAACAGCCACTTGCCGCCGCCACTGACCACCCGCGCGCGCTCCGCCGTGCGCGCGTCCTTGCCGGCGCCGGCGCCGATGCGCGTGATGCGCCCCGCCTCGATCACCACGTCCACTTCTCTGTCGAGCCCGTGCTGGGGGTCGATGGCTCGGACGTTTTCGATCACCAGGAGGTCGACGTGCATGTCGGCGGCCCTGATACCACATCAAGCCCGACGGAGGGCAGGGGCTCCGCGGAGTCCTCGGGGTTACAGGAAAATGTTGGTCCGGCGCGAAGCCCGTCGCGGTCAGCCGAGCCCGCGGATCGCGCGGACCACCCGTGATGCGTCGGGGACGCTCAGCGTCTCCAAGGGCTTCGCGTAGGCGATGGGCACGTCGTCGGCGCCGATGCGCAATGGCGCGCGAGATAGCACGCCGTGGGTGGCGCCGGCGATGCGCGCCACGATCTCCGCACCGAAGCCGCCGCGGAGCGGGCTCTCTTCCAGAGTGACGAGGTGCCGGGTCTTCTCCACCGAGGCGAGGATCGTGTCCGTGTCCAGCGGGGCGATGTAGCGCGGATCGATGACTTCCACGTCGATGCCCTGGCGGGACAGCTCCTCCGCCGCTTCCAACGCGATCTGCACCATGTAGGACAGGGCCACCAGCGTGACATCGCGCCCCGGACGCACCACCCGGGCCGTGCCAATGGGCGCCAGATCTTCTCCCACGGGCACTCGGCCCTCCGCCAGGTACAGGAGCTTGTGCTCGAAGAGCAGCACGGGGTTTTGCGATCGGATCGCGCTCTTCAGCACCGCGCGGCAGTCCCGCGGCGTGCCCGGCGCTGCCACGATCAGCCCCGGGAAATTCATGAAGCTCGCTTCCAGACTCTGGGAGTGCTGCGCCGCCATGCCCAGGCCGGCGCCGCCGGGGGTGCGCACCACCATGGGCACGGAGTATTGGCCGCCGGACATGTAGCGGAGCTTCGCCGCCTGATTCACGAGCGGATCGGCGCACACGGTGAGGAAGTCCGAGAACAGGATCTCCGCCACGGGCCTCAGGCCGTTCATGGCCGCGCCCACGGCGCCGCCCACGATGGCGTTCTCGCTGATGGGCGTGTCGCGCACGCGGCGCTTCCCGAAGCGATCGAGCAGGCCGTTGGTCACCGCGAAGTAGCCGCCGAGGGAAACGTCTTCGCCCAGCAGCAGCACGCGCTCGTCGCGCTCCATCTCCTCCGCCAGGGCGCGGTTGATGGCCTCGGACGCGGTAATGGTGTGCTGCTCGCCGCCCACGGCCTCGCGGAAGGTTTCTGTTTCGGGCGAGTACACATCCGAGAAACGCGCGCTGGGCTCGGGATCCGGCGCGCCCTTTGCGGCGCCGAGGGCCGCGTCGATCACGCCGCGGGCCCACGCTTCGGTCTCCGCTGCGGCGCCTTCATCCAGCACACCCTCGCCGGCGAGCCGCTCTTGGAGCAGCCGGCACGGGTCGCCGTTTCGCATCTCGGACAGCTCCGCTTCGGTGCGGTAGCTCTGGGCGTCGCCCTCCATGTGCCCGTGGTAACGCTGCGTCACGCACTCGAGCAGGGCCGGGCCCTGCCCGGAGCGCGCACGCTCCACCAGCTCGACCGCCGCGGCATGGACGGCGTCGGCGTCGTTGCCGTCCACGCGCCGCCCCGGCATCCCATAGGAAATGGCACGGGAAGCGAGCTCCTCCACGTTGGTGGAGCCGGCCTGGGGCGTGAACTCGCCGTAGCCGTTGTTCTCCACCACGAACAGCACCGGCAGCTTCCACACGGACGCCAGGTTGAGCGCCTCGTGGAACATGCCCTGGTTGGTGGCGCCGTCTCCCATGAACGCCACGGCGACGCGCTTCTGTCCGTTCTGCGCAAACGCCAGGGCGGCGCCGGTGGCCAGGATCGGCGAGCTGCCCACGATGCCGTTGGCTCCGATGGCGCCCACGCTGGCGTCGGTCACGTGCATGCTGCCGCCCTTGCCGCCGCACAGCCCCGTGGCCTTGCCGAAGATCTCCGCCATCATGCGATCCGCGGGGGCGCCCTTGGCCAGCATGTGGCCGTGGCCGCGGTGGGTGGTGGCGATCACGTCGCTTTGCCGTAGCGCGAAGCACACACCCACGGCGACGGCTTCTTGTCCCGAGCTCAGGTGGATCGCCGCGGTGGGCAGCGCGCCGTCTTTCCATACGCCGGCGAGCCGCTCTTCGAACTCGCGGATGAGCGTCATGCGTCGCAGCATCTCCACGCGCAGGGCCACGGGCTCGCTGGGCAGCGGGTTCCACTCGGACTCCCGGCTCGCCGGGCAGGTGACGGGTGGTTTGCTGTCGATCGGCAGCGCATCGCGATCCACCCGTTGCCGATGGGGGAGCCGCTCCAGAATGCGGCGTAGAGAGAGGCGCGGGCGTTCGGCCTGCTCCGGCGCATCCGAGAGGCCGCGCTCCGCGAGCACCTGCTCGTAGATGGGAAACGCCGGCTTGATGGCGGGCAGGAGCTTGAGCGCTCGGCTCACGTCCCCGCGGGCGCGCACGCGACCCGTGGCGATGGCGCGCACGGCGTTCAGGCGCCCGAGCCAGAACTCGTGGGCGGTGTCGGACGATTGGATCAGCTCCACGTCCGCGCTGCCGCTGTCTTCCGTGGAGAACACCGCGCGCTCGTCGTGGAAGTCGAAGGTGAGCACGGAGCCGAGGTCCGGGTAGCGAAAGCGGACCACCAGCTTGGTGTCGTTCAGTGGCTCCGCCACCTGGGGCGCCGCCATGATGCGCTCGAACAAGCGCTGCATCACGTCTTCGAACTGGGCTCTGCTCTCGAACTTGCTCATGGCACCCTCAGCTGGATCCAAGACCGAACCGGCTCCAGATTGCCGCTGCACACCTCGGAGATTTCCACGCGGTGGATGGAGACGCACTTGTGGCAGCCTTCTCCCGCGGGGCCGGCCAGCTCCCGGAGCCGCGGGCTCTTCAAGATCTCTTCGAAGGGCGTTTGCTTCAGGTTACCCACGGGACGCGTGCCCCAGTGCATGCAGTCCACCACGTCTCCGTTGGCCTCCACCGGCAGCATGAACTTGGGCCAATGGCAGCGATAGACCGGCGGCCCCGCCATCATCATGTCCAGGTGCGTGTGGGAATTCAGGATCGGGTAGCCCTGGCGCTTGAGCTCGGCCACCGTGCGAAACGCATCCGAGAGCTGGGCGTCCGACGGCGCATAGGCGTCCAAGTGCGTGTCCCCGTCGGTGGCGGCCTCTTCCCGAAGGCCGTTGAACAGCACCAGCACGCCCAGCTCCTTGGCCAGCTCCGCGAGCCCCCGCACGGATTGTCGATCCACGTTGGCCTTCTGCAGCGTGCAGATGAACACCACGGTCTTGTCCGGCGCGCGCCGCTTGAGCTCCCGGGTGGCGCTCACGATCTTGTCGAACAGCCCGCGGATGCGCCGCAGCTCGTCGTGCTTGTCGGAGGGGTGGTCCAGCGAGATGCACACGCGGTCCACGTGCTCCACCACCGGGTCCATCTTCTTCTCCAGCAAGAAGCCGTTGGTGATCATGTTCGAGATCAGGCCCTCGCGGGCGGCGTGCGCCACGATCTCGTCGAAGTCGTGGTGCAAGAGCGGCTCGCCACCCCAGATGGAAAGGCCGATGAAACCCGCCCTGCGCGCGTCCGTGTACAGCTGCTGGATGGCCTCCGTGGAGAGCTGCTCCCGCCCGTCGTAAAACTCGGGATTCCACGCGCAAAACCCGCAGCGCGCGTTGCAGCGCGCGGTGAGCGCGTGCACCAGGTACACCGGGTGCTGCCAGCGAAAGCGTGCACCCAAGAGCTGCTTGGTGACTTCCAGGGCCGAGCTTATCGCGTTCATGGTGCGTTCCTTTCGAGCAGTGAAGAAAGCTCCGCCACGTGCGCACGCCGTGCCGCCAGGCTCTGCTTCGAGAATGGATCCCGCCCGAGAAACGCTCCCAGCACGGGCTCGTACAAGAAGTAGCCGGCGATCGCGCCGAACACGCTCACGGCATACTGATCCGCCACGCGGCGATCGCCGAAGTGCTCTTCCAAGAGCTGCCGCAGCGGACCCACGATGCGCTTGGAACGCTTGCGCACGTCCGCGCCGTGATCCAGCATCTCGCGCGCCAAGAGGCGCTGCAGCTGCCGCTCGTCCGTGAGGAAGTCGAAGTAGGCGAGCGCCAAGCGCTTGGGCAGCCCCTCGCGACCGCCCTCCGCCGCCGCGCTGCCCAGGCGCACGAACAAGCCCTGCTGCGCTTCGTCGATGACCGTGTCGTACAGGCCCTGCTTGCCGCCGAAGTAGTAGTTGATCATCGCGGCGGTCACGCCGGCCTGCTCGCCGATGGTGCGCACCGACGCCGCACCGAACCCCCGCTCCGCGAACTCCGCCCGCGCCGCATCCAGGATCCGCTGCCGAACGTCGAGATTCTCTGCCGGGCTGGCCATCTGTTAAACGAGTGTTTAACTCCCGGTCGAACGCAGGTCAAGCGCCCCACAATCCCGGACTTGATGGTTGTCGGGTCGGCGCGGAAACAGCCCGCTAACGCCGGCGCCGGCTCAGGGCGACGCCCAGCGCGGCGGCGGTGAGGGCCAGCGCGCCGAGCCCGCCGCCGCGGCTGCCCGCGGCGCGACAGTTGCAGTCGCCCGGATCCTCTTCGTCCGGTGGCGTGACGCCGCTGCCGCCGCCGCTGCCGCTGCCGCCAGTTCCGGCGTCGGCACCGGCGTCGGCGTCCGTGGTGCACTTGCCGATGGTGGTGCACACCGGTTGCCATTCGTCCGCGCACACGGCGCCGGTGGTGCTGCCGTTGCAGGTGAGGGGGCCGTCCACCTCGCTCAGGTGCATCAGCGGCTCGAAGGGATTGGCCGTGGAGATGTCGAAGCTCGCATCCTTGGCGAAGCCGAGCTCGAAGCCCTGCACGAACTCGGAGCCGCAGGCGTAGAGGCCCGTGCTCGTCCAGCGCAGGCAGTTGATGGGACCTTCCGCGATGCGGGTGAAGGAGAACGACGACGTGGCCGATTTCCACAGGCCCAGGGTGGCCGGGTCCGTGGCGGCGCCGCCCTTCGGATCGCCGTAGCCGACGAGCACCGTCTGGCCGTCCGGGGAGAGCGCGAAGCCGAGCATCACACCGACGCCGGAGAAGATCTCCGTGAAGGTGTCGCCGCCGTCCGCCGAGTGGAGCAGTGTGTTCGTGTCCGTGCCGGCGGTGCGCACGTAGAGGGAGTCCGGGTCGTTCGGCGCGATGGCAGCGATGAAGGGCGAGGCTTCCACGCCGGCGTTGGGGATCGACAGTTGCTCCCAGGTCTTGCCGCGATCCGAGCTGCGCATCAGCACCGCGGCGCCGCCGTCGCCCACGCCCGAGACATAGATGCGATCCGGGTTCGAGGGCGCGGGATCCAACGTGAGGCCGAGCACGGTGTCCGGCAGCGCCGTGCCCAGGGCGTGCCAGCTGGCGCCGCTGTCCGTCGTTTCCCACAGCGCCGTGGCGAACTTGCCGCCGCCGATGCCGTTGGAGGTGAGCGCGACGGCGTGACTCGCGTCCGCGGCCTCCACCGTGAGATCTACGACGTACTTGCCGTCGAGCTCCGTGGACGGCGACTTCCAGTCGCAGCCGCTGTCCGTGGAGGTGCGCAGGCCGTCGAAGATGCCGGCCACCAGGGTGCCGTCTTGTGTGATGCCCAGGGACGGATCCTCCGTGCCGCTGTAGCCGACGGACTTTTCGCAGATCCAGCTCCAGGTCTTGCCGCGATCGTGCGTGGAGACGATGCCGAACGTGGTGCGCAGCACCAAGTGGTTCGCGTCACTTTCGTCCTCGACGAGCTGCTGCGCCAGGGGGAAGCGGCCATTGGCCGACGCGGGCGCCGCGGCGCACAGGGTGGAGACGAGACAGGCGAGGGCCAATGAGGAGCGACGTATCACGGGCTTCAGGGTGCCCCGCGCGCCGCGCCGTCGCAACCCGACGGGCATCGCGCCGCACCAACATTCCCTAATTCGCGAGGCGCTCGGCGGCCCACCAGGCGATGGCGCTGATGGAGTGCTGCGGGTTCACCCCCATGTTCGTGGGGAACACGCTGGAGTCGATCACGTACAGGCCGGGCAGGTCGTGGGTTTGGAGATCCAGGTCGACGACGGACGACCACGCGCTTTGGCCCATCACCGCGGTGCCGAACAGGTGCGCGGCGATGCAGTGGAACAGACGCGGATCGTCGGGCAGATCGAAGGCGCGATCGAAGGCGTCGACGCTGTCGATGCGCGCCGGGAGGCCGTGGATACCGGGCAGTACTTCCCGGGCGCCGGCGGCGAACATCATCTCCGTGAGGCGGCGCAGGCCGAGCTTGAGCACGCGGATGTCCGCGTCCGTCATGTCGTAGCGGATCACCTTGCCGCCGAAGATGCCGGGACGCACGCTGCCGTGAGCGCGGGCGCGCACCTGCACGCCCCACACGGCGAGGTGACCGTAGTCGGAGAGCTCGCGCATCAGCTCGGGGCCGATGCCGGGGAGCCGCGCGGCGGCGAGCTCCAGTGGCATGGCGACGGTCTCGAACTTCATGCGCTCGTCCCAGAAGTGCGTGCTCTCGTAGCCTTGGGTGGCGCCGAACCACATGCGCACCGGGTCGTCGAACACGCCCACCACGGCGGTGCCCGGATGCGCTTGTAGTCGGCGGCCGAGCACGCCCGAGCCGCGACCGATGCCGTTCTGCGCGAGGAACAAGGGCGTCTGGATGGCGCTGGCGGCGAGCAGCACGCCGCGTCGGGCGTGCACCGTGAGGCGCGTGCCATCGGCAAAACGCCCTTCCACGCCGGAGGCGCGACCGCCCTTGCCGAGGACCCGGTCGGCGCGACAGCCGGCGTACACGCGCGCGCCGGCGTCCACGGCGCGCGGCACGTAGGAGACGTTCATGCTCTGGCGCTGGTTCGTGGGGCAGCCTTGGTTGCAGTGAGCGCTGCCGCGACAGCCTTGGACGTTGCGCCGGATGTGATTGCCGTCGATGCCCAGGCGCTCCGTGGCGGTGCGCATCAACTGGTTGTTCCGGCCGAGCACGGATTCCGGCGCCCGCGCCACGTGCAGCTCGGCGTCCAACTGGTCCCAGATGCGAGACAGCTTCGCGTAGCGAAGGTCCGGGCTGACGCCGTGCTCCTTCTGCCACAGATCGAAGATGGCTTCGGGCATGCGGTGGATGATGGCGCCGTTGATGGCGGTGGTGCCGCCCACGCAGGAGCCCTGCAAGATGGGCGTGAAGGCGCGCCCCTCGGCGACCTGGAAGCCGGCGTCGCGCCACACGCGTTTGAAGCCGGAGTACACGTCGCTGCGCAGCTCTCGTGGCGGCACGAGCGGTCCCTCTTCCAAGAGCACCACGTCGAGCCCCGCTTCCGTGAGCACACGCGCCGCCGTGGCGCCGGCGGCGCCGCTGCCGATGATGACGAAATCCGCGGAGTCGGCGCTGTCGGCGTCGAGGGCCTCGAAGATGGCGCCGGTCATCGTGCCTCCAGCCAGTCGGGCGGGGTCGCGTCGCGCGGCTCGATGCCAAGGGGTTCTTGCACTTGTGCGAGGCCACACACCGCGAGGCTCGCCATGGTCTTGAACAAGAGCGGGATCTCGCGCACGAGGTACACGTTGCTGGCCTTCAGGCGGGTGAGCAGCGCGAGGCGCTCCGCGGAAGAGAGGCCGTACAGCGAAGCAAGCCGTCCGAGCACGAACGGCGGGCACACGATCAAGAACCACAGGCACGCGCGCAGTCCGAACATCACTCGCGCCGGCGCGTGGTCCGCGAGGTCGTCCAAGAAGCGGTCCAGGGGGAAGTCGCGCGCACCCAAGGGAAACAAGGGCGTCGCTCCGGACGGCACCAGGGCATCGAACACGAGCAAGATGCCTCGCCGTTCGAAGGCCGTGGGGCGAAGCCAGCGCGGGGTCATGCGGGGAAGGTAGACTACCCGCGGCCGTGGGGCTCTTCGAAGTTCAACAGTGGCCCGACCGGCACGATCCCGTGCGGGTTGATGGTCGGGTGGCTCCGGAAATAATGCTGCTTGATGTGGTCCAGGCTCACCGTCTCCGCCACGCCCGGCTCCTGATAGATGTCTCGCAGGTAGGGCCACAGGTGCTCGTAGTCGCGAATGCGCCGGACGTTGCACTTGAAGTGGTAGTGGTAGACGGCATCGAAGCGGACCAACGTGGTGAAGAAACACACGTCGGCTTCCGTGAGCTGATCGCCTACCAAGTAGCGTTGCTTCCCCAGGCGGGCGTCGTAGGCATCGAGCGCGGCGAAGAGCTCGTGCACGGCTTCTTCGTAGGCGCCCTGGGTGGTGGCGAAGCCGGAGCGATACACGCCGTTGTTCACCGGCTCGTACAAGGCGGTGATCTCCGCGTCGACCTGCTCTCGAAGGTGCTCCGGACACAGGTCACGCTCGCGCTTCGCGACCGCAGAGAAGTCGTGATCGAACATACGGATGATCTCGCGGGACTCGTTGTTCACGATGCGGCCCTCGCGCGTGTCCCACAGCACCGGCACCGTGACGCGGCCCGTGTAGCGCTCCTTGGTCTTGGCGTAGATCTCGCGAAGGTAGCTGGCTCCGTTCACGGGATCCGGCTCTGGGAAGCTCCAGCCCTCGTCTCCCATGTAGGGATCCACCACGGTGACGCTGATGGCATCTTCGAGCCCCTTGAGCTTGCGCAGGATCAGCGTGCGGTGCGCCCAGGGGCAGGCGAGGGAGACGTACAGGTGGTAGCGCCCGGCCTCGGCCTTTTCCACGCGATCGTGGAACGAGGTGGCTTCCCGCTGAAAGCGCCCTTTCTCGTCCGGCGAATACCACTGGGTCGTCCAGCGCCCATCGATCATGCGTCCCATGTCCGGGAGCATCGGGCGCGAGCGCCGAGATGTCGAGCCCGTCAGCGCGCTTCGACGATGGTGCCCACCAGCTCCGTGACCTGTCGGGCCAGCGCTTCCAGGGCATCGGGGGTTCGGGTGCCGCGCAGGCGCCCGTCGAGCCACAGCATGCTGAGCCCGTGGACCAAGGACCAGGCCGTAGTGGTGACGAGCTTGAGCCGCTCCTCGCTGCTCTCGCCGCGCGCGGAGAGGGTGGCCCGCGCTTCCCGTACCAGCACCTGGAACGCTGCTTCCGCCGCACTTCGGAGCTCGTCGCTGTCACCCGTGAGCAGCTCGCGTCCCACCATCAAGCGGAAAAGCTCCGGATTGTCCGCGGCGAAGCGCACGTAGGCGACGCCCGTGGCCCTGAGACGCGAGAGCGGATCGGGCTCGCTCTCGTTGGCGGCGCGCGTCATGGCTTGCTCGAGGTCGTGGAAGCCTTGGGCGGCGACGGCCGCGAGCAGCGCGCGCTTGTCCGGGAAGTGATGTCCGGGCGCCGCGTGGGACACGCCGAGGCGCCGCGCCACCGCGCGCAAGCTCAGCGCTCCCGCTCCACTCTCCACCACGATGGACCGACTCGCGCTCACCAGGGCCTCCCGCAGGGCTCCGTGGTGGTAGCGGTCCTTTGGCTTCGACTGAGCGGAGTTCATTTTTGTTGGTTCTACCGCGGAACCAATCTTGACACTGTCAAGATGTGGCGGCAAGCTCCAGGAACCATGAAGCAGCGGGCAGATCGGTTCCGGCGGCTCCCTCGGGAGTCCTTCGACGTAGTGGTGATCGGTGCCGGGATCGGCGGCCTCACCGCGGCAGCGCTCCTGGCCAAGCGGGGCAAGTCCGTGCTGGTCGTCGATCAGCACTACGTGCCGGGCGGTAACGCCACCATCTTCAAGCGCCCCGGCTACGAGTTCGACATCGGCATCCACTACGTGGGCCAGTGCGGGCCGGGGGAGGCGATGCCGAGCATCCTGCACGCGGCCGGCGCGCGCGGTGTGGAGTTCGCGGCGATGGATCCCGACGGCTTCGACACGTTGGTGTTTCCCGAGCTCAGCTTCCGCGTGCCGCGAGGTATCGACGCCTATCGCGATCGCTTGGTGGAACACTTCCCGTCGGAAGTGCGCGGTATCGAGCGCTACGTGGACATGCTGCGGCAGGTGCACAAGCTCCAGGGCATTGCGGCGAACCCGAAGGCGGCGTTGAGCATCCTGCCCAAGGCGCTCGGGGCGCTGTACTGGTCTCGGGCGACGTTGGGAGCGTTCTTCGACACCTGCACGCGGGATCCATTGCTGCGGGCAGTGCTGGCTGGGGAGAGCGGGGACTACGGCCAGCCGCCGAGCCGCGCATCGCTGCTGTTCCACTCCGCGCTGATGCTCCATTACCTGGAATCCGGCGGCTATTACCCCAAGGGCGGCGGGCAGGTGATGAGCGACGCCCTGGCGGACTCCATCGAAGAAAGCGGCGGCAAAGTGCTGCTCTCGACGCGAGCGCTTCGCATCGTCGTGGAGGGCGGGCGCGCCCGGGGCGTGGAGATCGAGAACAAGCACATCGGGCGCCGCACCGTGCACGCGGCCACCGTGATCAGCAACGCCGACATCAAGCGCACGCTGCTCGAGCTGTTGCCCGAAGAGGCCGTGTCTCGGCGCACACGGCGCAGGGCGACGCGCTGGGAAATGTCGCCGGCGCTCGGCATCGCGTACCTGGGCGTGAAGCGCAGCGCGATCGAGCTTTCCGCGCGGCGCACCAACTACTGGATCTATCCGCACACGGATCAGGAGCTCGAGTACCGCACCATTGCTCGCGGCAAGCTGTCGGACCAGCCGATGACGTACATCTCGAGCGCGTCGCTCAAGGATCCGGACTATCCGCGCTACGCGCCGCCCGGGGTGGTCAACTTGGAGCTGATGGGCCTCGCGCCGTCGAACCCCGAGGCTTGGGGTGTGAGCGCGGCGGCCTTCGACAGCGGCAGCTACTCCGACAGCTCGGCCTACGCCGAGGCCAAGGCGGCCTACGCCGAGCGGCTCAAGCGCGTCGCCTCTGGGGTAATCCCCGGGCTCGCGGACGCCGTCGTGTTCGAAGAGGTGGCCACGCCGTTGACGCACACGCGCTACACGTTGTCCACCGGGGGCACGTCCTACGGTCTCGCGCTGATCCCCGGGCAGTTCCTGCACCGTCGGCCCGGCGCCAAGACGGAGATCGAGGGCCTGCTCTTGTGCGGTGCCAGCACCCGCATGGGCCACGGCATCATGGGCGCCATGATGAGCGGCGTGGCAGCGGCCGCGGCGCTGGTCGGCGGCCGTGTGTATCGAGACGCACTCCGCGGCGCGCCGGTAGCGCCGACGCCGCCCGAGGCGGTGTTCAGCAGAGCAGCAGCTCCTCCCGCTTGAGCACGCGCTTGCCCTTGGCGATCACGGTGCGCACCGGGTTGTAGCCGAACGCGTAGCCGAGCCAACGATGGTCCGGCACGTCGCAAACCACCAGGTCCGCGCGCTTGCCGGGCTCCAAGCTGCCCGTGACGGCGCCGCGGCCGAGAGCGTGCGCGGCGTTCTGCGTGACCGCCATGACCGCTTCGCTGGGGGTGAGGCCGACGCTGCGGCAGGCGATGGCGATGGCCATCGGGATGGACGGCGTGCACGCCGACCCGGGGTTCATGTCGGTGGCGATGGCGAGCGGCACGCCGGCGTCCGCGAGGCGGCGGCCCGGGGCGTAGTCCGTCATGCCCAGGTGAAACGGCACCGCCGGCAGCAACACACCGATGGTGTCGCCCTTCGAAAGTGCGGCGACGGTGGCGTCGTCCACGTGCTCGAGGTGATCCACGCTGACGGCGCCCAGGCGGACGCCGAGCTGCGCCGCTCCGCTGGCGGTGAACTGCTCGGCGTGCAGCTTGATACCGAAGCCGAGCTCCTTGGCTTTGGTCGCGAGGCGCTCCGCTTCTTCCACGGTGAAGGCCTCGGCCTCGCTGAACACGTCGAAGTACTCCGCCAGGTTCTGGCGCCGCACTTCCGCGGCCGTTTCGAGCACCAGCTCCAGGTACTTCTCGCGGTTCGCCTTGTGCTCCTTGGGAACCACGTGAGCGCCGAGGAAGGTCGTGACCACTTCCAGGGGCAGCTCTTCGGCGAGGGCCCGGGCGGCGGCGAGCATCTTCAGCTCGCCGTCGTGGTCCAGGCAGTAGCCGCTCTTGATTTCCAGGGTCGTGGTGCCGAGCCCGAGAGCGAGCTTGGCCCAGCGCCGGGCGCCGGCGACCAGCGCTGCCTCGGAGGCGGCGCGAGTCTTCTTCACCGTGGACAGGATGCCCCCACCCGCCTTCAGGATCTCGAGGTAGGGCTTGCCCTGCATCCGCTCCGCCCACTCGTCCGCGCGATCACCGGCGAAGACCATGTGCGTGTGGCAATCGACGAAGCCGGGGAGCACCACGCCGCCGCCGCAGTCGACGATCTTGGACTCGTCCACGCGGTACTCCCGGCGCAAGCGATCCGACGCCCCGACGTCGAGGATGCGGCCGTCGCCGATGGCCACGGCGCCATCGCGCACGACGCCCACCGCCGAGAGATCCGCGCCGCGTGCCGGCGCTTGGCTGAACCCGGCGCAGGTGACGACCTCGGCCGCGTTGATCACGAGCAGGTCCACGCTGGTCATGGCCTCGCTCTATATCAGCTTTGCAGCGCGGAGCCGCCGTCCTACGCTGTGGCCCGTGAGCGATCCGCAGCTTCTACGTCTGCTCGGGCTGGTGCAGCGCGAGCTGTCCGCTGTGGACGCGCGCATCGAGATCGGCGGCCAGCCGCCGAGCGACGAACGGACGATGTACTGCGAGATCACCGGCGGAGCGCGTTTGGTGGTCGTGCTCGAGGCGCCCCCCGAGGACCGCGCCCGCGCCCAAGAGCGATTGGCGCAGCTGGCGCGGTCGTTTTCGGCCTCGGCGGAGCAGGCGATCAGCGACCTTTCCGCGTCGAGCGGTGAGCTCGTCACGCGGCGCTTGGACGACGAGCTGGCAGCGCTGGCGGACCGGGCCGGCGCCGTGCGCGCGGTGGTGATCGACGCGCAGTCGCCGGTGGTGTGGGGGACCAGCGAGATCCGCCGGGGAGACGAGAACGTGGAGTCGGCCCTGCGTGCGGCGGATGCCCTGGCGGCGGCGGAGAAGGCCGGGGTGGATCTGGCGGAGGTGCTGGAGCGGGACTCCGACGAAGCGCTGACCTGGCTCGACGCGCGCGGGGTGGAGCCGCCGGTGGCGAAGTTCCTGACGCGAGAAGCGGAGCTCATTCGCCAAGCCAGCCGCCGGGGTGGGGCGGCCTGGCGCCAGCACCTGGCGACGGCCCGCGCCATCGCGTGCGTGCGCCGCGATTCGGACCGCGCGGTGATGGTCCAGCACAAGGACTTCGGCTACCTGTCGCGGGCCTTCGCCAACATCTATCGGCTGATTCTGGTGTTCGACGCGCCTTATTCAGAGCTGCACGCGGAGGGCGCCGTGGTCCATGCGCTCCCGGTCATCGAGCGCTTGGTGCTGGGGCTACCGCCGGTGGAGCCTCCGCCGAAGGGCGGCCGCGTGATCCGCCTTCCTCCGCGCTGATACGCAAGCGCTTGCTGCGCAAGTTCTTGCGTGATGACGCGGGGGCTTGCCGCAAATGGGCGGTTTCCAGCTCGGGGAGCGCTGGCCCTGAGCTTGCTCATGCCTTGTCCCGTAGCTCGAAGACGAGCCCCAACGGAGAGGTCATGATGAAGCACAGCATACTTTTGAAAGTCGTTCCCGCGGCCGCGCTGATGGGCGCGGTGGTCTCACAGTCCGCGCCGGCCGAGGCGCAGTCTCGGTGCATCTCGGGTACGCGAGTGCTCTCGGATCTGGCCAGCAACTACGGCGACAAGCTGATCCAGTACCATTGCAACAAGCGCAAGGATCCCGCCAAGTGTCTGGAGGATGCGGGCAAGGTCCAGGCGGTCGTCAGCGACTCCGTCAAGTACTGGAACAAGATGGCCGGCAACGGCTGGGCGACGATCGGCCCGCGCGAGCTCACCTTCAACGGCAAGCTGGACGGCAAGGTGGTCCTCGGCTCCGAGCGCCTGTTCGTCACCAAGGCGCCGGTGTTCGATACGGACCGCATCGCGGTGACCATCCTCAAAGAGGGTGGCAAGGCCAACACGCGCGTGACCATCGCGAAGTTCGACGAGAACGGGCGCTGCCTGGACGCCGACGAGGTCACCTTCAGCGGCAAGGACAAGAAGGGCACCACGAAGTCGGTCCGCCTCAAGGGCGTGAAGGGCATGTTCGTCGCCGTCAAGATCAACGCTTCCGGTGGCAAGGCGTTCGACTACGAGCTCCGCGCCAACAACAACCCGAACCGATGGTAACCCGGCGAGCATTCGCGCAGTTGGTCTGTGGGGCAGCGTTGGTCGTGACGCTGCCCGCATCGGCCCAATCCACGCGCTACGACATCGACAAGAAAGACACTCCGAGGCCCGTGCTGAGCGTGCTGAACAAGTACGTGAAGACGCTCCGCAGCAGCAAGGACCTCGATGATTGCGCAAAGGCCTTCGTCTCCATCGCCGGCGGCTCGTTGGTGAACGAGGACGGCAAGAGCCTGCGCGGGACGGTGCAGCGTTTCGGCCTGAAGAAGGACTACGAGAACATCAAGTTCTACGCGGATCCGATTCAGATCACCCGGATCGCCAAGCTGCCCGCCACCACCAGCGGCTTCGGTCCCAGCGCCATTCGCGGTCCCCGCTACAAGATCTGGATCGCGAAGAAGGACGGTGCGGGGGGCATGCCTGCTCCCGTGACCATCCTGGTGCCGGAGGGCCACGCCACCATCAAGTCGCCGAAGGTCGTCAACGTCGGCAGCTACTGACGACCGTCGTCCGCTCCCGGCTGCGCGGTGCAGCCGGGAGCGGGAATTTCGAGTCCGGGATGAGAGGTTCCGCGGCGGACCAGAAAACCAAACGTGAAACAGGCTATAGGCCCGGGATCTTCACGTGCTTCTGTGCGGCGGTCTCGAGGGCCTCGTCGTAGCCAGCGAGCGCGTGGCGAGCGACGCCGATGCCCGGGTCGACGGTGAGGACGCGCTCGAGGCGTCGTGCTCGCTCGTCCGTGCCATCGGCGACGACCACCATGCCGGCGTGGAGCGAGTTGCCGATGCCCACGCCGCCGCCGTGGTGGAAGCTGACCCAGGAAGCACCGGCGGCGATGTTCAGAGCGAAGTTCAGCAGCGGCCAGTCCGCGATGGCGTCGGAGCCGTCCTTCATGGCTTCGGTCTCGCGATCCGGGGAGGCGACGGAGCCGCAGTCGAGATGATCGCGACCGATCACCACCGGCGCGCTCACGGTGCCCTTTCGGATCAGCCGATTCATGGCATCACCGAAGCGAGCGCGATCCCCGTAGCCCAGCCAGCAGATGCGGGTGGGGAGCCCCAAAAAGGGAACCTTTTCGCTGGCCATGCGGATCCATCGCGCCAGCCCTTCGTCCTCTGGGAACAGCGAGAGCGCCTCGCGATCGAGGGCGTGGATGTCCTCCGGGTTGCCGCTGAGCGCGGCCCAGCGGAACGGTCCCAGGCCGCGGGCGAACAGCGGCCGGATGTAGGCCGGGACGAACCCCGGGTACAGGTACTCGCCGCTCTCGTCGCGCACCGGCACTCCGGCGAGCTCGGCTTGGGCGCGAAGGTTGTTGCCGTAGTCGAAGGCCACGGCCCCGCGCTTCTGCATTTCGAGGATGGCGGTGACGTGCGCGGCGATGCTCGAGAGCGAGCGTTGGTGGTACTCGGCGAGGTTCTCGCGGCGCAGGGCGTCGAGCTCGTCCGGGTCGCCCGAGGGGACGTAGGCGCCGAGGTCGTGGGCGGGCGTCTGATCCGTCACCATGTCCGGCGTCACACCGCGGCGGACCAGCTCCGGGTACACGTCGGCGGCGTTGCCCACCAGGCCGATGCTGAGGGGAGCTCCGTTCTTCTTGGCTTCCTCCGCCCAGGCCAGGGCTTCGGAGAGCGAGCTCGTCATGCGGTCGCAATAGCCCTCGTCCACCTTGCGCTGCACGCGATCCGCGCGGACTTCGACGTCGATCACCACGCCTTCGTTCATGGTGACGGCCAGGGGTTGCGCGCCGCTCATGCCGCCCAGCCCCGCGGTGAGCACGATCTTCCCCTTGAGGCTGGGAACGCCGAAGTGCTTCTCCGCTGCCGCCAGACAAGTCTGATAGGTGCCCTGCAAGATCCCCTGAGTGCCGATGTAGATCCAAGAACCCGCAGTCATCTGCCCGTACATGGTGAGGCCCATGCGGTCGAGCTCGTCGAACTTCTGCTGGGTTGCCCAGCGGGGCACGAGGTTGGCGTTGGCGAGGAGCACGCGCGGAGCGTGCTCGTGTGTGCGCGCTACGTACACGCCGCGGCCGGACTGCACGCACAAGGTTTCGTCCGGGGCGAGCTCGTCCAGCACGCGGAGGATGTTCCGGTACTCGTGCCAGTTGCGCGCGGCGCGGCCGCTGCCGCCGTACACCACCAGGCTTTCCCAATCGACCGCGTTGGCGGGGTCGAGGTTGTTCATCAACATCCGCTTCGCGGCTTCCGTGTCCCAGGTGCGCGCCGTCTTGCTGGTACCGGTCGGCGCGTGGATCGGCTCGGCGGGCTTGGCCGAGAGATGCATCGGTCGGCCGAAGCGTCGGAGCTCGTCTTCCACGTTGCAGCTGCAGGAGTATTTGCCGCGTTCGGCCTGGGCGATGGTCGCGTCGTTCATGGTCGTTCCAATACTTTTCTCGGGATTTTGGGCCCGCGGGAGAAGACCCGCACGCGCTCGGGCCGGCATGGTAGTGTCGATCGGCGCTTGACGTCATGAGCGACGAGAAACGCTCCAAGAGCCCCAAGGACGACCCTTCACCGCGCCCGCCTCGACCGGCGGGCAGCGGCCGATCGGTTCCACCGCCACCGCGACGCGGGGGTCCCGTGAAGACCCCCATTGCGGGGTCTCCGGCGCCGCCTCGCGCGTCGGCACCCGCTGCGCCGCCGCCACCGCCGGCGCGCCGCCCGCCGAGCATGCCGCCGCCACCCAATCGCGCCGGCACCGCTTCGAAGGCGCCAAAGCCACCGCCGGTTCCCGGCGGTCCGCCGGCGCCGTTGCCGCCGCCGGCACCCCGCCGCTCGGATCCCAAGGCGTCGAAGGCGCCTCCGGTCCGGGAAGCGCCGGACGCCGAGCACCACAAGACCAAGGTCGGAGTTCCGCCACCACCGGATCCGCGGGTCGCGGCGGCGCGCACCACCCTCGAGGCACTACAGGCCGAGCTGGGCAAGAGCGACCGGGACTCGCTGCGTCAAGGACGCCTGAACTACGAGATCGCGCGGCTCCTCGAGAGTCCCGTCGGTGATCTCGACGGTGCGGCGAAGCACTACCAAGAGGCGTACCGCCTGTGCCCGGATCACGTACCCACGCTGCGGGGCACGCGACGGGTGCTGCTGGCGAAGAAGTCCTATCCCGCAGCGCTCTCGCTGTTCGACGCAGAAGCCCGCTACACCGGAGATCCCGCCGCCAAGGCCGTGCTCTTCTACGAAAAGGGGCGGGTGCTCGAAGATCAGATGGCTCAGCGGCGCGAGGCCCACGAGGCCTACGCGGCCGCCGTGGAGCTGGATCCCTCGAACCTCACCTATCTGAAGGCGCTCGAGCGCGTGGACTTGGTGGGGGAAGCCTGGGACGCCCTCGATCGCACCTTCGAGCGGGCGGCCAACGCCGCCGCCGCGGATCCGCGGCTGCGTGCCGCCCTCGTCGCCGAGCGGGCGCGCTTGGCGGAAGTGAAGCAGTCCGACAGCCAAGCCGCGACGGAGCTGTTCCAGAGTGCGCTCTCCTTCGACGAGCGTGCGCCCGGCGCCCTGTTCGCGCTCAAGCGGCTGCACACGAGCCACAAGCGCTGGCGCGATCTCGCCGACGTGCTGCGCCGCGAGGCGGACCAGACGGCAGATCCGATGGTGCGCGCCATGGCCTGCTACCGCATGGGGCGCGTGCTGGTGGATCGCCTGGGGAACTTGGACGAAGGCCTCGCCGCCCTGGAGCGGGCCGCCGAGAGCGCGCCCTCGGAGCAACTGGTCCTCGAAGAGCTGTGTCGCCTGTACGAGCAGGCCAAGCGCTGGGAAGCGCTGTGCCGGGTGCTGGAGCGGTTGAGCGAGCGCGTCACCACGCCCAGCGAGCGGGTCGGCATCCTGCATCGCATCGGCAGCATTTGTGAGGACAAGCTCTCCGACGAGAAGTCCGCCGTCGCCTGGTACCGCCGCACGCTGGAGGACGACCCGACGTACCTGCCGGCGCTGCAAGCGCTGGGCAAGCTCTACACTCGCAAGAAGGAGTGGAAGGAGCTCATCGCGATGCATCTCGCGGAAGCGACGTCGCTCACCGACGGACCGCGCCGCGCCGCTGCGCACGGCCGGATCGCGATCCTGTTCGAAGAACAGCTCGGCGATCGCGAACAAGCCGTCGCGCACCATGCTCGCGCGTTGGGACTGTCCCCGGGGTACGCGCCGTCGTTCAAAGCGCTCGAGCGGCTGTATCGCCAGGGGCAACGCTGGCGCGAGCTTGTGGAGCTGTACGAGCGCGCGGTCCACGCTGCGACCGACGCCGAGACGAAGATCACGTTCCTGTTCAAGATCGGTCGTCTGCACGAGGACGCTCTCGATGCACCGGGGCACGCGCTGACGGCCTACCGTCGCATCCTGGAAGTGGACGACGGGCACTTGGGCGCCATCCACGCCATGCAACGCGCGGCGGAGCGGGCAGGGAAGTGGCAGGAGCTGGTCGACGCGCTCGAGCTCGAAGCGGCCAAGGTGAAGGACGACAAGCTCGTCGTCTCGCTGCTCCATCGCGCGGGCGAGGTGCTGGAAGACCACCTGGATGACACCGATGCCGCCCTGTCTCGCTACCAACGCGTGGTGAAGAAGGATCCCACGTTCGCCCCCGCGCTGAAGAGCCTGGGGCTTTCGTACTACCGCGCCGGGCGTTGGGAGGACCTGCTCGAGGTCTACCGCAGCGAGCTTTCGCTGGCTCCGAAGGGACCGGAATCCGCGTCTCTGCTCTACAAGATGGGCGAGATCAGTGAAGAGCAGATCGGCAAGGACGACGACGCCATCCAGTTCTATCGACGCGCCATCGAGATGGACGCGTTCCACGCGCCGAGCATCTCGGCCCTCGAGCGCAAGCTGTCGGAGCGCGGTAACTGGACGGAGCTCGCGAAGCTCATCGAGCTGGAGCTCACCAGCATCAAGGATGACGCGGTGCGAGCACGTACGGCGGCTCGCCTCGGCGAGGTGTACGAGAATCGCCTGAACCAACCGGACAAGGCGCTCGCGGCCTACGAGCAAGCCTTGGCGGCGGACGGCACGTTCCGGCCGGCGCTGGACGGCCGAGCCCGGCTCCTGTCGCTGGAGAAGGACTACAAGCGCCTCGCGGAGGAGCTTTCGCGGGAGGCTGCGACGGCGAACGACCCGCTGCTTGCCGTGGCCGCGACGTACCGACAAGGAGAAATCCACCGAGACGAGCTCTCGGATCCCAAGAAGGCGATCGAGTGTTTCGAGGCCGTGCTGGAACGGGATCCGTCGCACGTGGGTGCGCTCTTGGCCCTCGAGCCGCTGTACGTGGCGGACAGCGCCTGGGAGCAGCTGGCACAGGTGTACGCCACGGAGAGCCGGGTATTTTCGGATACCGGAGCGCGGGTGGCGGCGCTCCGAGAGCTGGCGCGCTTGCAGGAGGTCCGCGGTATCGGCGCGGAGGACCAGCAGCGCGCGACGCACATCGCGATCCTGCAGATGTCGCCGTCGGATCCTTCGGCGCTGGCTGCGCTGGAGCGGCTGGCGCTCGGCATGGGGGACGCGCAGCTGCTCACGCATGTCGACGCGAAGCTGGGAGCGACCAGCGCGGTGCCTTCGCTGGCGGCAGCACACCAGACGCGCCTGGCGGAGACGCTGGAAGCGCTCGAAGATCCGTCGGCCCTCGACACCTACCGCGCGGCGTTGGGGCGAGATCCCGAAAATCTCGCGGCGGCCTATGGTCTGGTGCGCTTGGCCAAGAAGAGTCGCGACCCCGATTTGCTGGCGTCCACCGCGGAGACCGCCGCCAAGGTGCTCGACGATCGGGAACAGGCCGCGCGACTGCTCGTCATCGGCGCCGAGGTGAAGGCGGGCCTGGGCGATGCAGAAGGCGCGCTCCGCGCTCTGGAGCGCGCACTGGAGCTGAACCCCGATCACGAGCACGCGGCGAAGGAGCTCGAGCGGCTGCTGATCGCCATGGGGCAGATCGATCGCCTGTTCGACATCTTGTGTCAGGCCGCTCAGTGGGCGAGCCAGAGCGAGCGCATGGCTCAGCTGTGGATCGCGGTGTCGCGGCTCTTGGCCGACCAAAAGCACGACGTGCCGGCGGCCCTTGCCGCGCTGCACCGGGTGACGGACGAGCTGCCGGGCCACGTGGACACACTGCTAGCGCTGGCCGATCTCTACATGCGCGACCAGCAGTGGGCGGAAGCCGTCGACCGGCTCACCCGCGTGCTGGCGGAATCGCCGTCGCCGCCCATTCAGATCCGCGCTCACCTCGCACTGGCCGAGGTCCTGCATGAGCGGCTGGGGGACGAGGACCGCGCTCTCAGTAACCTCGAGAAGGTGTTGGCCCTCGACGACCGCAACAAGGCGGCGTTGGAGAGGCTGATCAAGATCCAGGTGCGCCGCGGTAAGATGGACGCGGCGGCTTCCACGGCGTCGCGGTTGGTCACCGTTGCCACGGACGACGGCGAGCGCGCGGAAGCGCTGACGCGTCTCGCGGAGCTCGAAAAGGATCGCAAGGAGTACGATGCCGCGGCCCACGCCTACGAGCAGGCCGTGGCCATGGCGGGGACGGAGGGCAGCGCGGCGGCGTCGTTCAAGGAGATGCTGGTCGAGCTGAAGCTGCTCGGGGAAGACCCGCCCTGGAGCAACTACGTCAACGCCCTCTCCGGCTATCTGGAGCGTGCCAGCGTGTCGCCGGACAAGCGCGCCGCCATCTATCTCGAGGTGGGCCGGGTGCTCGGCGACGAGATGGGCATGACGGAGCGCTCCCTGGCGGCGCTGCAGCGGGGCATCGCCGTGGACCCGAACCACGTGGAGATCCGCGTAGAGCTTGCCACCCGGTTGAAGGCGGCTGGGCACCATCCACAAGCGGCGGCGGAGCTGAAGAAGCTGCTCGAGGTGGACGTCACCCGCGTGCAAACTTGGCGCGACCTCGTGGCCAGCTTCCAGGGCATGCAGCGGCAGGAGGAGGCCGTGCTCGCCATGGCGCCGCTGGTCGCCCTGGGCGCGGCCAACGATCTGGAGCGCGCGACGGTCGCGGCGCGACCGTCCCGCTTCTCGAGCACCATGCCGGGGGCTTTCGACGACGTGGCGTTCCGTGGGATCGACGCCCGAGGCGCGCCGGACGCCGCGGGAGACTTGCTCGCGGCGGTCTCCGAGGGGCTCGCCAAGGTGCACCCGCCGGAGCTCGAACGCTACGGGCTCGCCAGTCGCGATCGCATCACCTCGCGTTCCGGCCATCCACTGCGCATGCTCGCGGATCGCGTCGCTCAGCTGTTCGGCGTCGAGGAGTACGACCTGTACATCCACCGCGCGCACGCCGGCAGTCTGGAGGTGGAGCTCAGCGATCCCCCCGCGGTGCTGGTTCCGGCCCACGTCACGGGCTTCGGCGAGACCGAGCAGGTCTTCTGCCTGGCTCGACCCCTCGCCAACATTGCCCGCGGGCTCCACGCCGTGAACAAGCTTTCTCCACGCGAGGTGGAGCTCTTGCTGGTAGCGGCCGCGCGCTTGGCGGATCCCACCTTCGGCATCGGCATCACGGACGAAGAATTCCTGCAGGGCCACGCCCGCCGGGTGCAGAAGGCCCTCTCGCGCCGGGGTCGCCGCGCCACGGAGGAATCCGCGGCCTTGTTCCTCGGCTCAGCCCCCGTGGACTACACGGACTGGTGCGAGAAGATCCGCCGTACGGCGGCTCGGGCGGCCGTCACCGTCGCCGACGATCTCCCAGCCTGCGTCACCCTGCTGCGCCGCACCGAAGGGGACCTGGCCGGGCTCAAAGGCGCGGCGCTGGCTCAGGGCATGGAGCTGGTCTCCGATCTGATGCGCTTTTGGGTGAGCGATGCGGCCTTTGCGCTGCGCCGCCGCCTGAGCATCCTCTGACGCATGCGACGCTACCTGCTGCTCGTGACCCTCGCGGCTTGCGGGGGCCCGCTGATCGACAACTCTCCAATGCCCGCGCCGGCGCGGGCGCCCCTCGCCGACATGGCGGAGCGTCCGCCGGAGCCTCCCGCGCCGTCGACCGGCAACGTGGTGCTGGAGGGCACGCCGGAGATCCCGCCACGGCTCGGCGAGCGATTGTCGCAGTACGTGAACGCACGCGCGGCGTCCTTCCAATGGCTTTCGGACGACGGCAAGCGAGCCCTCATCACCACTCGTTTCGCCGACACGGAGCAGCTGCATTGGGTCTCCATGCCGATGGGAGAGCGCAAGCAGCTCACTTTTCGGGACGAGCCCGTGAGCACCGCGTCCATTGCGCCGGGGGGCGACGCGGTGGTGTACATGAGCGACAGCGGCGGCAACGAGCGCTATCAGATCTTCCGCCTGGAGCTCGGGACCGGCGAGACCACGCTGCTGTCCGACGGAAAGAATCGCCACGGCGAGTATCTCTGGTCGCACTCGGGCAAGCTCATCGCGTACACCAGCAACGCGCGCAACGGGAAGGACATGGATCTCTTTCTGGGGGACGGAAAGAGCCCCGGCCGGTCGCTGCTCGAGCGCGAGGGACACTGGTATCCGATCGACTGGTCCAAGAACGACGACAAGCTGTTGGTCGGGCAGTACGTGTCGATCAACGAATCGCGGCTGTATCTCGTGGACGTGAAGACGAAGGCCGTAACGCAGGTCACGCCGGCGGAGCCCGTGGCCAGCTACCGCGCCGCCGTGCTGGCGCCGGACGGCCAGCGCGTGTGGCTCGCCACCGATCGCGACACGGATCACGTGGAGCTGTACGCGGCGCAGCTGGGCAAACCGGATCTCGAGCCGCTCTCCCGTTCGATCCCTTGGAACGTGGAGGAGCTGGCGCTGTCACCGGACGGCAAGACCCTGGCCTTCGTGACCAACGAGGACGGCTATGGTGTGCTCCGCCTGCTGGACACCGCCACGGGTCGACAGAGCGCAGCTCCGGGGATCCCCAAGGGCATCGTGAAGGGGCTTCGCTTCGCCAAGGCGGCGCCGGTGCTCGGCTTCACCCTGGTGGGGGCGACGACCAGCGGAGACGCCTACGGGTACGACCTGCGCGACAAGAAGCTCACTCGCTGGACGGAGAGCGAGGTCGGCGGTCTCGACCCGCGTCGCTTCGTGGAGCCGGAGCTCGTGCACTATCCGACCTTCGACGGCCGCACGATCCCGGCGTTCTACTATCGCTCACCAAAGAAGGGCCCGCGCCCCGTGGTGGTCTGGATCCACGGGGGGCCGGAGTCCCAAGCGCGGCCGAGCTTCTCGCCCTTGCTCCAGTACCTGGTGCTGGAGAGCGGCTTTTCCGTGCTGGTGCCGAACGTGCGGGGCTCTGATGGTTACGGCAAGGCGTATCTGTTGCTCGACAACGGCGCCAAGCGCGAAGACTCGGTGAAGGACATCGGCGCGCTGCTGGACTGGGTGAAGACGCAGCCGGAGCTCGACGCGAAGCGGACAGCGGTGCTGGGCGGCTCCTACGGTGGCTACATGGTGCTCGCGTCCCTGGTGCACTTCGGCAAGCGCCTGCGCGCGGGCGTCGACATCGTGGGGATCAGTAACTTCGTCACGTTCCTGGAGAACACGCAAGCCTATCGTCGAGACTTGCGCCGGGCGGAATACGGCGACGAGCGTAAGGCCGACATGCGAAAGCTGCTCACGCGAATTTCTCCTACCGAGAACGCCGACAAGATCGAGAGCGCGCTGTTCGTGGCGCACGGGGCCAACGACCCTCGAGTTCCGGTGGGGGAGACCGAGCAGATCGCCCGCGCCGTGCGCAAGAACGGCCACGATGTTTGGTACATGCTGGCGAAGAACGAGGGGCACGGCTTCCGCAAGCAGGAAAATCGCGACCTCTTCTACCGCCTCACCGTGCTGTTCCTCGAGAAACACCTACAGTGATCCGTCGCCGAGCCGTTCTTCCTTGGTCGGAGGGATCGCGATGGCGAACAAGAACTGCTGGGAAGTGAAGAACTGCGGGCGGCAGCCGGGTGGCGCCAAGGTTGCCGCCCTCGGGGTGTGCCCCGCGGCCACCGACACACGGCTGAATGGCGCCAATGGTGGAAAGAACGGCGGGCGAGCCTGCTGGGTGCTGGCCGGCACCCTGTGTGGCGGCGCGGTGCAAGGCTCCTTCGCGAGCAAGATCGCCAATTGCTCGAACTGCGAGCACTTCAAGGGAGTGCAGCGGGAAGAGAAGAACGTGCTCGGCACTCGCCAGCTTTTGGCAAAGCTCGCGTAGACGCGACGTGTTAGGAGCCATCCCTGCCGATGGCTCTGTTCGTTGCCTTCGCCTCGGCCCTGAGCTGGGCGGGGTTCGACGTCTATCGCAAGCTGTGCGTCCGTCACATCGACACCAGCGCGCTGGTCGTGCTGCTGTCGCTGGCCGAGGTTCCGCTGTTCGGGCTGTGGGTGGCGCTCGACCCCGGCGCGCGCCTGACACCGGAGTACGCGCTGCCCGCGTCGTCAGCTGCGGTGCTCAGCATCGTGGCGAACCTGCTCTACCTCGAGAGCGTGCGCCTCTCGCCCTTGAGCCGCACCATCCCGCTCCTTTCCCTCACCCCGGCGGCGAGCGCCCTGGCCGCCTGGCCGCTGCTGTCGGAGGTTCCCAGCCACACCCAGACCGGCGGCATCGTCATCGTGGTGGTCGGCGCGCTGCTCTTGAACGCCGGCCCGGACGAGCTGCGGCGACCGTGGCGGCTGCTTGGCGCCTTCGCCGCCGATCGGGGGGGCGTGTACATGGCCTGCGTGGCGCTGCTTTGGTCGCTGCTGCCGGCGGTGGACAAGCTGAGCATGACGCACGCTTCCGCCAGCGTGCACGGCCTCGTCATCAACGCCGCGGTTGCCAGCGGGATGTTCGTCATCATGCTGCTCCGAGGTCGCGCGGGTCGCGTCCGCGAAGTGGCGCGGGCTCCGCGGGTCTTCGCGGGGGCCGTGCTGTTCGCGACCTTGGCCCTCGGAACCCAGTTGCTGGCTCTCGGCTGGGTGCTCGTGAGCTTGTTCGAAGCCGTCAAGCGCGCCACCGGCATGACGGCGTCTCTCATCACGGGGCGCCTCGTGTTTCACGAGCAGGTCCGCATCCCCCAGGTCGCCGCCGTGCTGCTGATGGCCACGGGCGTGGTGCTCGTGGTTTCAGGATGATGTTGGTGCGGCGCGATACCCGTCAGTAGGGCGCCGTCGGAGGCGGCGCGAGCAATGTCTCCAGGGCGGCCCACATTGCGGCCACGCTCTGAAACCGATCCTGCGGATCTGCGGCCAACGCCTTGTCCACCCAGGAATCGATCGCCGCGGGCAGGCTCTTGCGCAGCGCCTTGAGGCTCGGTCGCTCGCCGTTTTGCGCCCACTGACACAGCTCCAGCAAGCTCGGCGTGGGGTGGGGGACCTGCCCGGAGAGGCAGCGAAATACGAGCACGGCCAAGGAGTACACGTCGATACGGTGATCGAGCGCGTGCGGGTCGCCGCGCCACGCTTCTGGTGCGATGTAGCTCGGGGTGCCGGCGACCATGCCTTCGGCCGTCAGGCTCACCTCGCCGAGCACTTTGGCGAGCCCGAAGTCCATCAGCCGCACGCCACCTCCCGCCGCGGCGTCCACGATGAAGATGTTGCTCGGCTTCAGGTCGCGGTGAAGGATGCCCTTTTCGTGCGCTTGGCTCAGGGTGCGAGCGATGGGCCGCAGGATTTCGAGCGTCTTGTCCTTCTTCAGCCGTCCGCCACGGCTCTCGGCTTCGTGCAGGAAGCTCTCCAGGTTCTGACCCTGGAGCATCTCCATCACGATGCTCACCTCGCCGTTCGGATCACGCACCAGCGCGTGGACGTAGACCGCGGCGGTGCCGCGCAGACGAGCCATGGCCAAGGCTTCTCGCTCGAAGCGCCGCGACAGCTCTTCGTCCCGGGCCGCCTCCTTGCGCAACACCTTGACCGCCACCTCGCCGCGGGTCTCGAGGTCGCGAGCCCGGTACACCACGCCATAGGCCCCGGAGCCGACTCGGGTCAGGAGCCGGTAGCGATTGCCGATGACGTCGCCGGGGGATCGAACCATGGGAACGGTCCGAAACCATACCGCGATACCTCAATGGGTTCGAAACGGATCCATGGGCCCAACGTGAGGATCCGGCTCCAGACCCATGATCTGGCGTTGGCAGCCGCAGCGCCGGCAGCCGTCCTTGCCGATCAAACACACCAGAACCGTCGCCTCGCTCTTCCGCCCGCAGCCGATTCGGCTTCCGCGCTCCGACCTTTGCTTGCTCGGATCCAGCGTCCGCCCAAGACGTGTCCGGGGGCGCGATCAGCAACCTCTTCTTGGTATCGGATTCGGGACACGAAGAAGAGGTTGCGCCGCGCGCGGGGCCGAGGTGGCGCTCTGAAGCGTGGATGGGAAGAGGTCAGTCCCGGCGTTTGAGGTACTTCGCGCGCGGCGCTTGTGAAACGTGTAGCTCGCCCTTGGCGCACGTGAAAGGTCAGAGCCAGGGCGCGCTGATACGCGTCAGGCGAGGCTACCGCCGCAGCTCGACCCGGCTCCCGCAGTACAGCCGAAACAGTGCCGATCCACGACGATGTCGCGCTCTCGGAGCCGCTCGGGATCGAAATTGCGAATGTGACGCGACGTTGCTTCTGCCACGGGGAGCTCGAGCATCTGGTTGAAGTCGCAGTCGAACAGCGTGCCGTCCCAGCCCACGCTCAGCGTGTTGCGGCACATCACGCCCGCCGCCGCCGCCGGATTGAAGGCAGCGGCCAATCGCGCCATGTACTCCTCGAGATTCCCAGAGTCTCGGAGCCACTCCAGAAATCGACTGATGGGCATGTTGGTGAGGCCGTACAGCGCGTCGAACTGCACGCCGTGCTGTCGCTCGAGCTCGCGCTTCCATTCCGCTTCGAGGGAAGCCTGGCACTGCGGCAAGAGTGCGCCCACGGGGTTCGTCACCAGCACCAGGCGAAGGCCGGACTTGCCGTCGCCGTAGCCGAGCGCGTTCAGGCGCCGAAGCGCGCTGATGGACTTGTCGTACACGCCGCTGCCGCGCTGCCGATCGGTTCCGAGCTTTCGGTAGTGCGGCAGACTGCACACCAGCTCCACGCGGTTGTCCGCCAAGAACTCCGGTAAGTCTCGATGGGCGCCGGTCTCCAAGACGGTCAGATTGCAGCGGTCGATCACGTGGCGATCGCGCGCTCGACACTGCTCCACCAGCCAGCGAAAGTTCGGATTCAGCTCCGGCGCGCCACCGGTAATGTCCACGGTGGGGATGTCGGCGCGCTCGAGCGCCGAGAGACAGAGCTCCATCGTCTCCCGGCTCATCACCTCGCGCCGGTCCGGTCCCGCATCCACATGGCAGTGGCGGCAGGTCTGGTTGCAGAGCTTGCCCACATTGAGCTGCAGGATCTCGAGGCGTGTGGGGCGCAGGGGCCAGAGCTTCGCCCCTTCGAGCTCGGTCTCGAACCCCGTGGCGAGGGGCAAGCGGTGCAGGGTGCCCAGCTGCTCTCGGGCAGACGCCAGGGGCTCCCCGCGAGAGGCGAGGGTGGGCAACGGGGTTGCGGTAGAGGTCTTCATCACATCCCGAGCTTGTCGGCCTGATTCTTCATCTGAAGCCCGTGCACCAGGGAAGCTCCACCGCGGATTGCGGCTGCGACATGCACCGCCTCCGTCATCTGGTCCATGTCCGAGCCCTTCTCCAACGCGTCCCGAGTATAGGCGTCGATGCAGTAGGGGCACTGCACCGCGTGCGCCACCGCGAGCGCGATCAGCGCTTTTTCCCGGGAGGTCAGGGCGCCTTCCGCGAACACCGCGCCGTACCAAGCGAAGAACTTCTTCGCCAGCTCCGGGGCGTTGTCGCCGATTTCGGCAAAGCGGGGCAGGTCGTGGGCGTCGTAGTAGTGCTGACTCATGATGCTCCCGCATACGTAGCGCACTCCATGTGCGTTTCGGCAGCCCTTCGGCGGCTTCGTCGCCTCACGATGCTCACGCATACGGAGCGCATCCTGGCGCGTTTCGGCGCCCTGCGGCGGCTTCGTCGCCTCACGATGCTCGCACATACGGAGCGCACGCCGTGCGCGTTTCGGCGCCCTGCGGCGGCTTCGTCGCCTCACGATGCTCGCACATACGGAGCGCACTCCCGGCGCGTCTCGGCAGCCCGTTGGCCGCTTCACCGACCAGACGCCCGTCATGGCGCGGGGGCGAAGGAGACGAAAGGCGACTCTCTGCTCCTGGTGCCGACAATCGCCTGGCCGAGGCCCAACACCGGGTCTATGATGCCGATGCTCGCGAGGCGTGCGATGGCAGGCGGATATCCCCCCGGTTCAGGCTTTCAACCTCCTGGCTACGCGCCCCCCGGCTCGCCACAAGGGTGGGGTGGAGGCGCGGGCGCTCCCGGCAGTCCGGGCGCTCCCGGCAGTCCGGGCAGTCCCGGCAGTCCGGGTGGCTTTGGCGCTCCCGGCGGTCCGCCGGCCTATCATCCACCCGCCTATGGTGCTCCGTTCGGTTCGCCTGCCTATGGCGTGGCCAATGGCCCCCAACCCGGCGCGCCCTACGGTATCGACCCCGTGACGGGCGTGCCGTTCTCGGACAAGCAGAAGATCATCGGCTTCGCGTTGCAGTTCTTCCTGGGCGCGTTCGGAGCCGGACGTTTCTACACCGGCCATGTCGGTATCGCCGTCGCGCAGATCATCGTCACCTGGGTGACGTGCGGGATCGGCGCCATCTGGCCCACCATCGACGGCGTCCTCATGCTCGTCGGCCGGGTCACGGACGCCGACGGCCGCCCCCTGCGCGACTGACCCCGGCGCAGAGCATCGCGTCACGGTCGCCCCTGGCCGGGTCACGGACGCCGACGGCCGCCCCCTCCGCGACTGACCCCGGCGCAGAGTATCGCGTCACGGTCGCCCCTGGCCGCGTCACGGACGCCAACGGCCGCGTCACGGACGCCAACGGCCGCGTCACGGACGCCAACGGCCGGCGTCTCTGGTCGCGTCACGGACGCCAACGGCCGCGTCACGGACGCCAACGGCCGGCGTCTCTGGCCGCGTCACGGACGCCAACGGCCGCGACGGCCCCCGACGCCCCTTGACGTTCGCCCCGCCCGCATACTATATCTGCCCTATTCAAGATGAAGAAGCGCTTCCGCTCTTGGGGCGGCAGAAGAAAGGGCGCAGGTCGCCCGCGGTCGGACAAGCCCCCAGTTCCGCATCGCACCCGTGCGCACACGAACCGGGGCCGGGTCGTCCACATCGCGATGCGGGTGCGCCCTCGGGTGATATCACTCCGTTCGCAACGTTCCTTCCGCGTGATCGAGAAGGCGTTTCGAGCGTGGCAGGAGCGGAAAGGGTTTCGGTTGCTGCACTTTTCCGTGATGGGGAATCATGTGCACTTGGTGGTGGAGGCCAAGAGCGCCTCCACCCTCGCTCGCGCCGCCCAGGGCATCAGCATTCGCATTGCAAAGGGCTTGAACGCGATCATGGGCAGCCGCGGTAGCGTGTTCGCCGGGCGATACTTCAATCGCGTCCTCACGACGACCCGGCAGGTCCGAACGTTGTTGGCGTACGTGCTCAACAACGCCCGCCACCACGAGCTCGTCGAGAACGTTGCTGACGACTGGGTCGACGAGTTCTCCAGCGCGCACGCCTTTGACGGGTGGACCAAGCCAGTCCGGACGAACGCGCAAGCTCCGCCGCCCGTGGTCGAAGGTGAGAGCTGGCTCATGAAGCGATGGCGGGACTCCGGTGGCTCCATCGCTCCGGACTTCGTCCCCGGCCGCGGAGACGTCGTCGATCACCCCGCCGCAGCATGAGCCGGTCGGCCGCCAGCCGCGCGCGCCGAGGGCGCCCCCTTCGTCCCAGCCGAACCAGACATCGCCATCGTCCACCGACTTCCAGCAGGGCATTTTTGTTGGTGCAGCGCGGAACCTCGCGGAAAGCCGGCCCGTCCGCCGTCGCCTTTCGCTTGCCGAGGGCCGCCAGGGTGAGCTAGATCCGCACGCCCTGGCCCGGGGCTCTGCTTCGGGTTGGCACCTTGCGAAGGTGGCGGAACTGGCAGACGCGCTGGATTCAGGTTCCAGTGGTAGCAATACCGTGGAGGTTCAAGTCCTCTCCTTCGCACTAGATCGCACGCCCCGTCGGTGTTCAACGCGCGGAGCTTCCTGGGAACGCCGGACTCAGGCCTCATGCGAGGCGCGGGGCGGCCTTCATATGTGCGGTGCGTTGTTTGGCGGCGCGCTCCCGCCGGCTCGAGTCCTCTCCTTCGCACCAGATCACGCTCGGCGGAGTTGTTCAACGCGCGGAGCTTCCTGGGAACGCCGGACTCAGGCCTCATGCGAGGCGCGGGGCGGCCTTCATATGGGCGGCCTCATGCGAGGCGCGGGGCGGCCTTCATATGGGCGGCTTCATGCGAGGCGCGGGGCGGCCTCATGCGAGGGGCGGCCTTCATATGGGCGGTGCGTTGTTTGGGCGTCGCGCTCCCGCCGGCTCGAGTCCTCTCCTTCGCACCAGATCACGCTCGGCGTCGGTGTCTTGGTCGGTGTTCTAGCCGCGGAGCGGACCTAGCTCCCATCAGCGGCGTCAGGCGACTCAGGCTTCGTCATCGGCGACGGGAGCCGTTGTGTGAGAGGCTTCTCCTTGACAGCGGATCACAAGGCGTTGCCGGATCCCTCCGCGATGCCTCGAACCTCAACGGTTCAGGTTCGACTGGCTGGTGAGCGCGCCGACCGCGGCGCCGCCGACGATCAACAGCAGTATCACGACGACGATGATGGCCAGGCGACGTTGACGGCTGGCGCCCGACGCGAAGGGAAGATCGCTGTCCGGGCCGAAGTCGAGATCGAGATCCACTCGCGGAGCGGATACCGCAGGCGTCTGTGGCAAGGCGGGCGGTGATGCGACGAGAGGCTTCGGGGCGGGCGCGGGCGCGACGGCGGGCGTGGGCGCGACGGCGGGCGTGGGCGCGACGGTGGGGGCGGGCGCGACGGCGGGCGTGGGCGCGACGGCGGGTGCGGGCGCGACGGCGGGGCGGGCGCGACGGCGGGGGGGGCGCGACGGCGGGGGTGGGCGCGACGGCGGGGTGGGCGCGACGGCGGGCGTGGGCGCGACGGCGGGGTGGGGCGCGACGGCGGGGTGGGCGCGACGGCGGGGCCGGCGCGGACTCCACGACGGCGAGACGCGCACTGATGCGGTCGAGCTGGATCTCGATCTTGCTGATGTGCTCGCGCACTTCGTCGGTTTCACGCTGCGTCGTTGCGGGCGCGACGGCGGGCGCGACGGCGGGGGCGGGCGCGACGGCGGGTGCCGGCGCGGACTCCACGACGGCGAGACGCGCACTGACGCGGTCGAGCTGGATCTCGATCTTGCCGAGCTGCTCGCGCACGCTCTCGATTTCACTCTGCGTCGCGGCGCGCGCGGCTTCGCGCGCCAACGCGCGCACCTCGTTCATCTCCAGCGCGCGCGGCTGCGGCGCGTCGGCCCCCGCGCCGCCCCGCGCGGTGGACGTCGAGCCGCCCCGCGCGGTGGACGTCGAGCCGCCCCGCGCGGTGGACGTCGAGCCGCTCCGCGCGGTGGACGTCGAGCCGCCCCGCGCGGTGGACGTCGAGCCGTGCGACAGCGACGCCTTCGGCAACGGTCGCGATTTGTCGTCGCTCGCCCCAGCAATACCCAGCGATGACTTCGGGGGAGGCGGGCGCTTGCCTGCCGTCGACGGCGAGCTTCCGAGGGACGACCGCGGCGGCGGTGGTCGTCGCTCGGCGCTGCCGGTTCCCGGCTTTCCCTTTGGCGACTCCTCTTTCTTGGGCGGCAGCGCCATCGCTCTAGTCTACCCGATGCGCCGGCCCGGCGAACCGGGGCTTCCTGCGACCATTTACGTTGCATGCCGGCCGGCCGAGCGGCGGGACGCCACCTCGTCGCTCGGTGTCAGCAGCCGTTCGCGCACACGTCTGGCGCGACGGGCTTGTCGAAATTCGACGTTGCGCAGGCGTAGCCCAATGCAGAGCTCCGCAGCTCGCGTTGGCAGACGCTCGGCCCGTTGGCACTCCCATTGGTGAGCACCAACGTCGTGCCGCCCTGGGTATTCTGGACCGCGAGGACCTGGGCATCGGTGCCTTTCAGCGAGCCCCGAGCGATCTTCACGAACGCGCCTTCGCGAAGCGATGCGCGCGCTTCGCGGATCTGAACGCAGCCGGAGGCGCAGTTGCACGGACGCCACAGCATGCAGGTGGGGCCCACGGACGCGGCCGTCTCGCTGGGCGAGCTCTCCACGCTGGGCGAGCTCTCCACGCTGGGCGAGCGCGGTGGCCTGGGCGAGCTCTTCGCGCTTGGCGCCGGAGCGGAGGAACAAGCGGAAAGACTCAGCGCCAGCGCAATCGTGGAGAGACGCATTCTCTCGCGTGATACGCCCGCGCCCGCGAGTCCTTCCACGGGAATGGCGGCGCGGGGGTATCGGTTGGGAGGTCATGCAAGCCGTGTTGGACGGAGCTTCGCCCCGGCTTCTCAAGTGGACGGCCGTCGTGATCGGTGCCGCCGGAGTCGTCGTCGCCACCGCCAGCGCGGTCGACTTCGCGCGTTGGCCCGTGATGGACATGGGCGGCATCGTCGCCCGCGCCTTCATTCTCGGGCTCCTGTCCGCCCAGTTGATCCCGATGCTCGGGCTGCCCGTCGCGCTGTTCCTCCGGAGGCCCGTCGCGACCCCCGGTCGCGTGCTGTTCTGGAGCTGGGTCCTGTTGTCGGTCGGCATCCTGGTGCTTGGTGCCGCGGGCGCGATGGCGTTCCATCGCTGACTCACTTGCAGCAGCGAAATCCCGTCGAGTAGTCGTGGTACTCCGGCGCGTGGGTGGCCGTGGCGTAGCGGCAGCCGTGGCCGTGCTCGGCGTGGGAGCTGAAGTAGCCGCCCATGAACACGCCCATGCCGCGTTTGCCGAACCACTGGTCGCCCTTCTCGAAGGGCACCTCTTTGATCAGCTTGGCGCTCACGTCGTCCGCCACCCACTCGTGCAGATTGCCGACCATGTCGAACACGCCGCTGTCCGTGACGCACTCGGAGTACTCGCCGGTCTTCGCCAGAAAGCCGGGCTCTTGATTGACGCGAGGGTTGTTGTAGTGCGCGAGCTTGGTGAAAAAGACGTGGCCGAACACCTTCGTGAGCAGGTGGGGCTTGCCCACGTTGCACTTTCCCTTCTCGAGCTTCGGGCCGTAGGGGTACGCGTCGCCGCCCGCGCCGGAGCAGGCGCGGTACCACTCGACGGCGCGACACAGCCGCTTGCCGGCGCCCGCGCAGGCGGCCTCGGCTTCTTCACGACTGACGTAGCCCTGCGGCACCACGCCGGCGCGGCTCACCGCGACGTAGCGTTCCCCCGCCTTCGGGCGCTCGTAGGGCGAATGCTCCGCGCCGTCGACGCGGGTCAAGTGCGCCTCGTAGCGATCGATGCAGAAGGACGCGACGTGGGCCATGTCCGCCGGACACGGCGGCGCCGGGGGCTTTGCCGAGACCACGGGCGCCGCGACGGGCTTCGCGCTCGCCACGGGACGTGGTGCGGCGGCGCTCTCTTCGCACCCCGCCGTGACGGCCGCCACGAGCAGTAGTCCCAGTCGCAGATCGCGCAAGTCCACGAGCATAGCGACGGGCATCGCGCCGCACCAACATCAAGATGGAAAGGGAGAGGTAGCTTCGTGCCTTGGCGGCGTAAAAGGCCGGCATGGGGCAGTACTTCCAAGGGGTGGCCGTCGATCTGAAGACCCTGGAGCAGCGCGTCGCGCAGCGGGACCCGGCCCTCGTCGAGCGAATGCAGGCACCAACGGTGAGCTACTCGGCGCGCCTCTTGGGGGCGGCACAGACACGGCAGGCGCTCGACGAGCTCCTCGCGGGGGCCATCAGCCGCGAGCTCGATGGCGACTACTACGCGCTCGCGGTGATCGCGCTGGCCTTTGAGCTGGGCACGCGTACGGGTGCGCCGGACGTGACCTTCGCGGACCTACAGCGGGTGAAGGGGTTCGACGTGCTGTACCCCTACGCCGACGCGAACCTCTGGCCCCTCGGGATCCCGCGCTCCAATTTCGTTCTGGGTGCAACGTACGATGCGGGTCGCTGCCAGGAGGTCCTTGGGCTTCTACAGCAAGCGTATCCGCGGGAGCCCAGCGCGGCGGAGGCGGAATCGAGCAATGTCGCGGTGTTCGCCGCGTTTCGCTGGCTACGTACCGCGGTGGCGGCTGACCAAACCCTGCTGCTCTGCCACATGTAGGGGAGAATGGCCGCGGGCTTCCGTAGGACGCCGACATGAGCAGGCGGATCGTCCTGGGTGTAGCTTTCGGTAGCATTCTTCTCGCGTGCTCCTCCTCTGGGGGAGGCGGCGGTGGTTATCCCGACGGCGGCGGGGGCGCCGGCAACTTCGGAGGTCAGGGCGCGGTCGGCGGCTTCGGCAATTCCGCCGGTCAGGGAGCGACAGGCGGCTTCGGCAACGTCGCCGGCCAGGGCGCAACCGGCGGCTTCGGCGCGACCGGCGGCACGGGCGCGACGGGCGGCTTCGGTGCGACGGGTGGCTTCGGCGCGACCGGCGGCACCGGCGCCACCGGTGGCTTTGGCGCGACCGGTGGAACCGGCGGTGGTCAGACCTGCGACGAGCCCCTCGACTGCGGCAGCCCGTCGGTGATGGTGTGCGATCCCGCGACGCTGCAGTGCAGCTCGCCGCAATGTTCCGACACGCTGGTTTGCCCGACGGGAAAGACCTGCGTGATCCAGGCGGACAACGTCACCGTGGGCGCTTGCTATCCGGAGTGCATCCCGGGCGGCGCGGCCTGCGCCGGCGGCGCGACCTGCAAGTCTACCTTCGACGCGACCAGCGGTTTCTGTTGGGCCAGCGGTAGCGCGCAGGAGGGGCAGAGCTGCACATCGAAGCCGGTCAACACGGGCTGCGCCACCGGGCTCATTTGCGCCACCGACCAAGGCGCCAGCATTTGTCGCAAGACGTGCAGCTTCTGGTCGTCGTTCCCGGGCTGTCCCAGCGGACAGAACTGCGCCATCAACAGCATATGCTTCGCGGAAGCTGGCGATCCGGCAGCGCTCGGCGCGCCCTGCTCCGTGACTGCGGCCGGCGGCGAGCCCTGCGGCAGCGACGGCCAGGCCTGGCGCGGGATCTGTCAGGACCTGGGCTCCGGACAAGAGTGCGCCAAGCCCTGCCGCTACAACGTGACCGCCGACTGCACCAGCGGCACCACCTGCAGCGCCGCGAATCCCGGCGAAATCGGCGTCTGCTACTGAGCGAGAGCAGCGCGGCGGCGGAGGTTCAACACCACCGCCGCCGGGGGTGCGATCGGCAGCAGCAGCGCCAGGGTCAAGAGCGCGAGCACGCCGCCCGCGCTCAGGCTCAGGGCGAAGAGCAGCACGTCCGATACGCGCGCCCGTGGAGGCTCCGCTGCTTGCGTCAGCTGTTGCGGCGTCATCGATAGCAGCGCCTCGAGGTCGCGACCGTACAGCGTTTCGCTGCGCCGCCCGCGCACGAACGCACGAAAGACTCGGCGTGGGATCAACGCCGCACCGGTGGCCATGCCGGACAGGTTCAGGTGCCACGCGATCCACACGTTCTTGCAGCCCGCGCCGATCTCCCACGCGGAGATCTCGAGCTCGCTCAGGAAGTCCGTGCCGTAGCCCGTGAGCAAGTGGTGCAGGTCGTGGTACGGCACCGCCTTGCGGCGCGCCGGCGAGTTGGGAAAGGGGAAGGGGATGGGGCCGAGCTTGAAGTCGACCCACGCGGCGGAGTAGCCGCCATCTTCCCCGAAGCCGTTGCTGCGAAAATACTCGTCCCGTAGCGCTCGCAAGGTGTGCTGCATGGTCGCCTCCAATTAATGACCATGGTCATATTTATGTTGGTCCGCCGCGGAAGCAAGGGGCCTAACAGCACAAACTTGACGCAGAAGTCCAAAAGACCAATGGTTCCGAATAGGTGAGTACAGTCAGAAAAGCCTCCCCGAGCCGCCGGGCCCAGAACAAGCTCGACAAGCGCGAACGCATTCGCAAAGCGGCCTTCGAGCTGTTCGTGAAGCACGGCTTCGACGCCACCACCACCAAGGCCGTCGCTAGGCGGGCCAAGATCGCGTCCGGCACGCTCTTCCTGTACGCGAAGGACAAGCGCGATCTGTTGTTCCTCGTGTTTGGCGAGCGGCTGCGCAGCACGGTGGATGCCCAGATGGCGACGCTGCCACGGCAAGCGGCGCTCTTGGATCAGCTGATGCACGTCTTCGGCGGCTTGTTTCGCATGTATGGCGAGCAGCCGGAGCTGTCGGCGGCGTTCGTCAAGCACCTGCCCGGAGCGCAAGGGCCCAACGCGGATTCGGTGAACGGCTTGACGCTCTCGTTCCTGCATCAGGTGTCGATGCTGGTGCAGAGCGCCCAGACGCGGGGCGAGGTGGACGCCGAGGTGCCTCCGATGGTCGCAGCGGGAAACATCTTCTCGCTCTACTTCGGCGCATTGATGACCTGGCTGTCGGGCTTCGCGACCCTGGAAGCGGCGCTCGAGCCGGGCCTTCGCGACGCGCTGTCGCTGCAGATCCGCGGACTGTCGCCGCGCTGACGCTTGGTCGCGGAGCGCCGCCGATGTAAGGAGCGCTGCGTGAAGCGCTCCCGCGACGCGGACCCCAGCCACGGCGACTACCTGCGCCGCCGCCCGCGCCGCGCCCGCGACTATCGGCGAACGAGCCGCTATCTCGTGATGCGAGACGGAACCAAGATCGCCGTCGACGTGTGCGTGCCGAACGGCCTCGGCAGCGAGCGGGTGCCGACCATACTGCGACAGACGCGCTACTTCCGCCGCTTCCAGGTGCACCCCGCGCTGCGCCGCGTGCTCCGCGCGGACACCCTCGATCCGATGAACGCGCCTATGCGCGCGCTGATGACCTCCCGCGGCTATGCCTGGGTGGACGTCGACGCGCGCGGCTCGGGCGCCTCCTTCGGCGAGCGGCCCTGCCCGTGGTGGCTCGACGGGGAGGTGGCGGACGGCGCGGAGATCGTCGAGTGGATCACCCGGCAGCCGTGGTCCAACGGCCGGGTCGGCTCCACGGGCGTGTCCTACGACGGCACTACGGCGGAGTTCTTGGCCATCACGGGGCACCCGGCGGTGCGCGCCATCGCGCCGCGGTTCTCGCTGTTCGACGTGTACACGGACGTCGCGTTTCCCGGCGGGCTACACAACGCGTACTTCACGGAAGCCTGGGAGAGCGCCAACGCCGCGCTGGATCGCAACGCGCCGGGGGAAATGGTGGCGCTCGTGTATCTGTTGCGACTCCACGGCGCGCTCGATCCCGCCCTCGCGCGGGCGTTGGATCGGCCGCTCACGGCGAACGCGCTGTCCGCGTTTTTCACGCGAGCCCTCGCGGGAGTCGCGCCGGTGGACGACGACGTGACCTCGACGCTGCTCCGCGCCGCCTTGGGCAGTCACGGGAAGAACTACAACGTCCACGACGGTGCAGTCGAAACGAGGTTCCGCGACGACTCGCCAAAGAATTCGCCCATCCCCGGTCAGACCTCGGATCTGTTCAGTCCCCACAGCTACGTGGATCGCATCGGCAGCGTGGCAGTGCTCGGCTACGGCGGCTGGTACGACGGCGCCTACGCCGGCGCCGCGGCGAAGCGACACCAGGCGCTCGTGGCGCGGGGCAAGGACAGCCGGCTCCTGATCGGACCTTGGGTGCACGGCGGGCAGCTGGACCAGGATCCGGATGCGCCGGTGCGGCCGGCGGCCTTCGATCACGCGGCGGAGCTCTTGCGCTTCTTCGATCAGTACCTGGAGGCGCCCGGCCGCGTGGCGGCGGAGCTGCCGCGGGTTCGCTACTACTCGATGGGCGAGGGACGCTGGCGCGCGGCGGAGACGTGGCCGCCACCGGGCATGCGCGAGACGAGCCTGCATCTTTCGCCGGGGCGTGAGCTCCGGCGACAAGGCGTGCGCGGCGGCTTCGACGTGAGCGAGATGCGCCTGGACGTGGGCGCCGGCAAGCGCAGCCGCTGGCGCACGCTCTTGTGTCCGTTCTTGAACGCCGACGGCGCGGGACGATCACCGGACGGCTACCTGGTGTACGACAGCGCGCCGCTCGAGCGCGCGCTCACCATTGCCGGCAGCCCGCTGCTGGCGCTGTCGCTGGCGTCGAGCCGGCCGGACACGGCGGTCGTCGTGTACCTGGAGGACGTGGACGGTCGTGGGCGCGGTCGCGGCATCAGCGAGGGGGAGCTCCGCACGCTGCATCGCACGAACGCCGATGGCAGCGCGACGTTCCTTTCGCGGGACGCCCTCGCGCTCGCTCCCATGCAGCGTGCGACGCATCACGTTCGCCTGCTACCCGTGGCGCATCGCTTCGCCCAGGGGCACCGCGTGCGCTTGGTGCTCGGCGCCGCGGACGTGGATCACTTCGCGACGCCAGCCGGAAGCGAGCCGGCGCGCTGGAGCATTGGGCTTTCGGAGTCGGTGCTGCGGTTGCCGGTGATGTAAGGGGATGTAACAGGGGCGCGTGGTAGCGCCTGAGCATGAGCAGGCGGTTGGCGACGGGTGCGGCGTTCGTGATGTTGGGGTGCTCGTTTGGCACCGGGGGCGGCGGTGGCTACGCGGATGCTGGAGGGGCCGCAGGGCAATCCGGAGCGCCAGGGTCGGGTGGTGCCGGCGCGATGGGGGGCGACTCTGGCGCGGCCGGCGCGACCGACAGCGGCGTTGGCGCCACGGGCGGGGTCGGCGCCACCGGCGGCGTCGGCGCCACCGGCGGCGTCGGAGGTTTCGGCGGAGCGGGCGGCACTGTGGGCTGCGTGAACCCGAGCGACTGCGGCGATCCGGCGTCCGTCGTGTGCGATCCCACGACCAAGCTGTGCACCGCGCCGCAGTGCACGGCGAGCTCACCCTGTTCGAGTGGAATGACCTGTGTGGCGCAAGCGAAGGACTCGACCGTCGGGGTCTGCTACCCGAAGTGCGTTCCCGGCGGCGCGTCCTGTGGAGCAGGTGCAACGTGCACGCCCTCCGTCAACGGTGTCCAGGGCTATTGCTGGCCCAGTGGCACGGGGCTGGAAGGGCAGAGCTGTGCGTACAAGGCCATCACTACCGACTGCGTGACAGGGCTGCTCTGCATTGCCGATCCGTCGGCTGCGGTGTGTCGCAAGACGTGCACCTTCTGGTCGGCCTACCCCGGATGCCCCGCAGGCCAGAGTTGCTCGTATCGCGGAGTCTGCCTCGCGGCCGCGGGGGATCCGGCGGCAATGGGTGGGACGTGCGCGGCGACGGCTCCAACGGGTCTCCCCTGCGCCAACGACGGGCTGGCGTGGCGTGGGATCTGTAGCGGCTCCGGCGGAGTCTGCGTGCAACCCTGTCGCGGAGGGGTGACGGGTGACTGCACGGCCGGAATGACCTGCAGCGCAACCACTCCAGGAAGCGTGGGAGGGTGCTACTGACAGGCTGCCACTCTCCTGACAGGGCGCCGTCGGCAGGCGGCCTTATACTGCGGCGATGGCCGACGCCCTGGCACGCTTCCACGAGCCCGTGCGCGCGTGGTTTTCCGAGTCCCTCGGAGCGCCGACGCGCGTGCAGCGCGAAGGCTGGCGGCCCATCGTGGAGGGCAAGAGCGCGCTCCTGCTCGCGCCCACGGGTTCCGGCAAGACGCTAGCGGCGTTCCTGGCGGCGCTCGATCGCCTGTCGTTCTCCGAGGAGCCAAAGAAGAAGGAGCGGCTCCGCGTCTTGTACGTCTCGCCGCTGAAGGCGCTGGTCACGGACGTCGAGCGCAACCTGAAGAGCCCCATCACCGGCATCGCGCGGGCGGCGGAGCGCCTCGGCATGCCGTTCCGCACGCCGACGGTGGCGATGCGCACGGGGGACACGCCCGCCAAGGAGCGCGCGGCGTTCCTTCGCGCGCCGGCGGACATCTTGGTGACCACGCCGGAGTCGTTCTACCTCTTGCTCACGTCGCAAGCGCGGGAGCGCTTGGCCACGGTGGACACCGTGATCGTGGACGAGATCCACTCGCTGGTCGCCACCAAGCGGGGCGCGCATCTGTTCCTGTCGCTGGAGCGGCTTCAGGCCCTGTGCCCGCGGCCGCTGCAGCGCATCGGGCTCTCGGCCACGCAACGCCCGCTCAATGAGGTCGCGCGGCTGCTCGGCGGTGGCGAGCTGTCCGGGAGCGATTGGCGGCAGCGTCCGGTGGAGATCGTGGACGCCGGCAGCAAGAAGCAGCTCACGCTCTCGGTCGAGGTGCCGGTGGAGGACATGAGCGCCGCCGCGGCGGAATCGCCGGAGCGCTCCCTTTGGCCGTCCATTCATCCGCGGCTGGTGGAGCTCATCCGCGCCCACCAGAGCACGATGATCTTCGTGAACAGCCGCCGTCTCGCCGAGCGGCTGGCGGGCGCCATCAACGAGCTCGCGGGGGACGAGCTGGCGCTGGCGCACCACGGCTCGCTGGCGCGAGAGCAACGCGTGGTGGTGGAAGACCGCCTCAAGCGCGGCACGCTGCCGGCCATCGTGGCGACGTCGTCCCTCGAGCTCGGCATCGACATGGGCGCGGTGGATCTGGTGATCCAGATAGAGTCGCCGCCCTCCGTCGCTTCGGGCATGCAGCGCATCGGTCGTGCGGGCCACTCCGTGGGCGCGCCTTCGGAAGGCGTGATCCTGCCCAAGCACAAGGGCGATCTGCTGGCCTGCGCCGCCGCAACCAAGCGCATGGTCGCGGGCGAGGTGGAGCCCATTCTGTATCCGAGAAATCCGCTGGACGTGTTGGCGCAGCAGATCGTCGCCATGACCGCGATGGACAGCGTGAGCGTGGATCACGTCTTCGACATCGTGCGCCGCGCGGCGCCTTTCGCGGAGCTGCCGCGGAGCTCCTTCGAAGGCGTGCTCGACATGCTCAGCGGGCGCTACCCCTCGGACGAGTTCGCGGAGCTCCGCCCGCGGGTCACCTGGGATCGCGTCGGGGGCGTGCTTTCGGCTCGCCGCGGCGCGCGCCGTTTGGCGGTGGTGAACGCTGGCACGATCCCGGATCGCGGCCTCTACGGCGTGTTCCTGGCGGATGGCGGCGCCGAGAAGAGCCGCCGCGTGGGCGAGCTCGACGAAGAGATGGTGTTCGAGTCGCGCCCCGGCGAGATCTTCCTGCTGGGCGCGTCCAGCTGGCGCATCGACGACATCACCCACGATCGCGTGCTGGTCACGCCGGCGCCGGGTGAGCCCGGGAAGCTGCCCTTCTGGCACGGGGATCGCCCCGGCCGCGCCCCGGAGCTGGGCCGCGCCATTGGGGAGCTCGCTCGAAAGCTCTCCAAAGAGGATGTCGGTGCGGCGCGGAAACGCCTGGAGAGCGAGCACGGCTTCGATGCCCGCGCTGCGACCAATCTGGTCGGCTATCTCGCGGAGCAACGCGAGGCGAGCGGCGTGGTGCCGAGCGATCGCGAGCTCGTGGTGGAGCGCTTCATCGACGAGATCGGAGACTGGCGCGTGTGCTTGCTGTCGCCCTACGGCGCCCGCGTGCACGCCCCCTGGGCCCTCGCCGTCGCGGCGCGCTACCGGCGGGAGACGGGCACCGAGGTCGAGAGCATCTGGAGCGACGACGGCATCGTGCTGCGCTTTCCCGAAGCGGACGACCCGCCGGACTCCTCGCTGTTCGCGCCGCCGCCGGAAGAGGTGAACGACGCCGTGGTGGAGGCGCTCGGCACCAGCGCGCTGTTCGCCGCGCGCTTTCGCGAGAACGCCGGTCGCGCGCTGCTCTTGCCCCGGCGCCACCCCGGAAAGCGGAGCCCGCTCTGGGCCCAGCGCAAGCGCGCTTCGGATCTGCTGCAGGTAGCGGCGCGCTACGGCTCCTTCCCGATCATGCTCGAGACGTACCGCGAGTGCCTGCGGGACGTGTTCGACGTACCCGCCTTGGTGGATCTCCTGCGTCGCGTGCAGAGCCGGCAGGTGCGGCTCACCACGGTGGACTCCAAGAAGCCCTCGCCGTTCTCGGCGACGCTCTTGTTCGGCTACGTCGCGAACTTCATGTACGAGGGCGACGCGCCGCTGGCGGAGCGCCGCGCGCAAGCGCTGACCATCGACCAGGCGCAGCTCCGGGAGCTGCTCGGCGAAGCGGAGCTCCGGGAGCTCCTCGATCCGGACGTCATCGCGGAGGTCGAGCGCGAGGTGCAGCGCCTCACGGGCTACCGCGTGCGCGACGCCGACGGCGTGCACGATCTACTCCTGAGCCTCGGGCCGCTGAGCGCAGACGAGATCGCCGAGCGCTCGGAAGGCTTTGCGCAGCAGTGGCTCACGGGGCTCCTTGCCTCGCGGCGGGTGCTTTCCGTGACCATCGGCGGACAAACGCAGCTCGCCGCCGCGGAAGACGCCGCGCGGCTGCGCGATGCGGTGGGCGTGATGCCGCCGCCGGGCTTGCCGGAGGCCTTCCTCGAAGCGGTGGCGGATCCGCTGGGCGATCTGGTGGCGCGCTACGCGCGGACCCACGGTCCGTTCCGGGTGGAGGACGCGGCGGCGCGCCTGGGAGTGCTCGTCGCGCTGGTGCGCACGGCGCTCGAGCGCCTGGCTGCGGAGGGCCGGGTGGTGGAAGGGGAGCTCTTGCCCGGGGGCCGCGGCCGCGAGTGGTGCGGTCGCGAGGTGCTGCGGCGCATCAAGCAGCGCTCGCTGGCGCGGCTCCGACGCGAGGTGGAGCCGGTGGAGCCCGCGGCCTACGCCCGCTTCTTGATGGAGTGGCAGGGCGTGACGAGCCCCGCCGCCGGGGCGGACGCGCTCCTCGCCGCCGTGGAGCAGCTGTCCGGCGCGCCGCTTCCGGCGTCGGTATTGGAGCAGGAGATCTTTCCCGCGCGGGTGCGCGGTTTCCGTCCGAGCGATCTGGATCTGCTGTGCGCCAGCGGCGAGATCGTGTGGCGCGGTCTCGAGCCGTTGGGTGTGTCCGACGGACGCATCGCGCTCTACCCCGCGGATCAGTACCGCTTGCTCGCGCCCCGCGCGGAGCCCGCGGCGGGCGAGCTTCCGGCGCGCCTGCGGGATGCCTTCGCGCGGCGCGGTGCGGTGTTCTTTCACGACCTCGTGGCCGAGGTCGGCGGCTTCGCCCAGGACGTGCTGGATGCCCTGTGGCAGCTGGTGTGGGCCGGGGAGGTGACGAACGACACGCTGGAGCCGCTGCGCTCGCTCTCGGTGCCAGACAAGCGCCGTCACCGCGGCCGCCCCGTGCGCACGCGCCGCGTGGGGCCGCCGGGGAGTGAAGGGCGCTGGTCGCTGCTGCCCGCGGTAGAAGGCCCGAGCGAGACGGAGCGCCGCACCGCGCTGGCGTCCGCGCTGCTCGAGCGCTGGGGCGTGCTGCCGCGGGAAGCCGTCCACGCCGAGGGCGTCAGCGGCGGGTTCTCCGCGGTGTACCCGGTGCTGAAGGCGATGGAGGAAGCCGGGCGCGTGCGTCGCGGCTACTTCGTCGCCGGCCTCGGCGCGACCCAGTTCGCCCGCCCCGGCGCCGACGATCGCCTGCGCGCCGTCAAGAATCAGCGCGACGCCCGAACGCAGCTCTTGGCCGCGACGGATCCGGCGAACCCCTACGGCAGCGTGCTCCCGTGGCCGGAGCACACGGGCCGCCCCGCGCGCATGGCCGGCGCGCGCGTGGTGCTGTGGGGCGGCGCCCTCGTCGGCTTCGTCTCCAAGGGCGAGCGCGCCGTGCTCAGCTTCCTGCCGCACGACGAGCCGGAGCGCGCCGAAGCCGCGAGCGCGCTGTGCCGCGCGCTGTCGGACATCGCGCGGGAGCGGGGCCGCCGCGCGCTGGTGCTGAGCGAGATCGACGGCGCGCCGCCCGCCCAGAGCCCCCTTGCGGAGCCGCTCCGCGCTGCCGGCTTCGTCCCCGGCGGTTCCGGCTTCATCAAGCGCACGACATATCGCGACGAGGAACCGCTGCGTGCCCGAGGGTAGCGTCACCACAGGCGCAGGCTTGCCGGGGCGGCGCGATGCCCGTCAGTACGCGCACATCTCCTTGGAGGGCTTTACCTCGCGCTGAGCGATGACTTTGCCGTCACAGGTCACGGTCATGGCGAAGTTCTCGCTTCCGAGATAGTCGCGAAGGGCAAAGGCTTCTTGCTGCGAGAACTCCAGCCAAATGGCGCAGGGACCTGCCGCGCAGTACGTTGGCACGGGACTCGCGCCGGCCGGGACACATTGCGGCGACGGACCGTGTGTGGAGCACGGCGAGTTGTAGGATTTCGGCACCGCTTCGAACGTGTAGTGGGCAACCACGGCGGTGGACGCAAGTTCCGCGACGCAGCTTGCGCCCGTCAGGGAGTCCGCATCGTACTCGAGAACCTCCGCGTACCCGAACGCGGGGTAGCACTGCGGACCCTCGGAGCACGAAGCACCACTCAACACGATCAGCAGCAACGCCGCGCCGGTTCGAGGCCTACATATACCCACCTCTGGCTTCCCCTTGCTGCGACTTAGGATGTCTTGCGCGTGCGACAAAGCGAACGGTAACATGAATCGACGCCCGCGGCACAGCCCGCGTGCGTTGAAACAAGGGGTCGGAACATGGAATCGGGGAAGTTCACGATGCGCCCGCTCGCGCTCGTAACGTTGGTTATCGCCACTAGTAGTTCTGCGTGTTCGGGGTCGCCAGAACAAGAGCGTTCCACCGGAGTTCATGTTCAGTCGGTCTACGAAAGCGGTCCGAATCCATACGGCGGCTACGTTGTCGACACCACTGCCTCCGCCACCCTCCCAGCCGCGGCGGTTGGAGCTCTCCAGCTTCCCGACGTTTCCGGTTGCACGGCGTGGGCGATTCAACGCGACGTGATAGTAACCGCCGCGCACTGCTTTTGTCCCCTCACGGATGGCGTCTCCCCGAGTGCGACAGGCTGGGAATTCTCGCTGCCAGCTGGCGCCGGATCCGCCGTGGATCCTCATGGAGTGAAAGTGAAGGGAAAAGGGAATGTCGCGTGGAAGATGGCCAACACCAAGAACTGCGACTCCGACATCTTCAGCGAGCTGTCCAGCTCGGCGGACGATGCAAGTGCGGACATGGCGGTGGTCTTCCTGGAACGCAACCTAAACACCGTCGAGCTTCCCAAGGTGATGCCCGTCTACACACTTGGTGATTTCCTTGATCGGCTTTGGAATGCGTTCCAAGGCGGTCCAACATTCCCGAGTCCGCCGTTTCAAGTCACCGGCTGGTCCGGCCAGCTCACGAACGCTGACAACTTCAAGCGACGTCACACAGGAACATTTGGCCCATCCAACGAGCCGCTCTCATTTGCGTACGGCTGCAATGTGTTTGGCGGCAATTGCTCGCCGTATCATGTTGAAGTCGACTCTGCTGGCAGCTTCGGCAGTATTCCTGGTCAGGGCTTCCAGCTTGCGCCGGGAGACTCCGGTAGCCCGTTGACGTTCAACGAGAACGGAGTGCCCACGGCGTTTGCAGTCTACAAGGGCCGGTACGCCAGTGTTGGGACCGCGTTCGGCACCATCTTCTATTTCTCCCCGACCTTCGACACGCCGCACGGTGGAAGGAACGGGGAATTCCTGCGTCAGTTCATCGAAGACGCCGACAACGACGACGTGAACGACAAGGTGGACAACTGCGCTCCGTCGCGCTGCAAGATGATGCTGCAATGCTACAACCCGAATCAGGAAGACGGTGACGGCGACGGCATCGGCGATAGCTGCGACAACTGTCCTGGCGTTGCCAATGCGGATCAAACGGATACGGACAAAGACTTCACTGGGGACGCGTGTGATCCCTGTCCCGAAGTTCCGGGCACCAAGGGTCCGGACGCGGATGGTGATGGAATTCCGGATTTCTGTGACAAGTGCCCGCACCTCAACAAGGACTACCCGACCTGCCATGTCGGCGCGTGTCCGTTTGCGTACGATGGCCACTGCATACCTCAAACGAACAAGTGCAGCGTTCAGGCGGATCTGGATCAGGACGGCGTTGGCGACGAGTGCGATGCCTGTCCAGGCTTCACGAGCTCGGACCTCGTGGCCAACTCCAACACCACGGCAGAGGAGCGCGAGCAGACCGACGCGCAAGGCGACCTGTGCGAGAACGTTCCGCAGTTCATCGCTCGCTCGGTGCGCGTCTCGGTGAAAGAAGTGCCAAGCGGGTATCCCGATCCCAGCGCAGTGCCGAATCCCCGCAACACCATTCTGCTGGACTCGACCGCGACCATTGGCCGGGTCTACGATCCCATCGGCTACAACAACGGAAAGGACCACACCCCCGTCACTGCCAGCGTGGGGTTCAGGTTCTGTGATTGCTGGGACAACCTGAAAGGCGCGTTCCAGAACAAGGAGCAGTGCCTGGTTGCGGGAGGGGCCTGTGACCCAGATCCGGATGCGTACGACGTCGCAGGTTCCAGCTGGAGACAGGTGACGGTAGGAAGCTCCTATCCCAGCTTTTCCAAGTACGCGGTTCCCAAGTCTCCCTCTGAGGCGCGCGGCGCTACCTTTCAGCGCTCTGGCGGCTACACCAGCTCGTTGTTCCTGAACACGGAGGTGGACTACGCCAACGCTGATGAGCAAGAGGACACGCGGATCGGTCGTCGGGAGATGCTGTCCTGGCGCTGGGCTGAGGATCTGGCCGTGAACGGGCTGGGAGGCAATGTGGCCGCCCACAACGTGCCGCCCGTGCCTCAACTGGAGGTCGGCGGGGTGTTCTGGACACACACGCTGTACACGCCCTTCATCAACGGGCCGCTCTTTCGCGACAACGTCACGCAGGGACGCCTCCGCGACGTCTACACCTACGCCAGCAGCACCTTCTTCACGCTGGAGTGGGCGAAGATCGTGTACGACGGCGGTATCGATTGCATTGGCGGCGGTGATTGCGGGCCGGTCTGGGACGATAACCTGTTGGTGAGCGTCGTGCAGCCCGTGGTGGACCCCTACCAGCGCGCAGGCCTGTCGAGCGTCGTGCCGCATCCGGCGCTTCTACTGCCTGCGAACGGCAAGGTCGCGGCTGTGGATTTCGCGGAGCCGAGTGTGGACGTCACGGCGTTCGTCTCGCCAACGGTCCAGCAGATGATCCTCTCCGGCGGCTATGACTGGCTGAGCCCCGTGGAGCGTTCGGATCGCTCGAACCAGCGGCTTCAAGCGACCGCGTTCGTAGCGATTCCGTCGGTGTGGACGCAGGACTCGAAGATCGTGGAGGTCGTCAGGACGGCCGAAGGCGCTCTCTCGGTCGCTCGCTCCGAGGGCTCCGTCGCCTGTCCGGCTGGCTCGGTGCTGTCGTCGTGCGCAGCAGGCGTGCGCTGCGTGGTGCCGTGCGATGGCGTGGTGGGGGACGACCCGGCGCGCGACATCGAGGCGGATCCAAGCTGCGTGCTCGTGGCCAATCCGTCGTTTACGGATGAGTCGGAGTTCACCTGCACCACGAATTCCTCCGGGGCCTGTGGCGCCGGAACGGTCGCTTGCTCCTCGGGTTGTTTCGTTCCCTGTGATGGCTCCGTTGGCTGCGTGCCAAACGGCAAGTTTGGTGACGAGTTGCCCGAGCTCTGCGGCTCGCCGGCGCAGACCAGCGCCACGGCGATGGCACAGCCGGCTTTCAGCGAAACGGCGTTTCAGGCTTCGCCAACATCCCCCTTCGTGCCAGGCGACAGGCTCGGTGCAAGCTCGCTGTTCGCGTCGACCGAACGGTCTGTGTTCCTGGTGGGTGGCGAGCGCGATGGCAATCCCACGGGTGAGGTTTGGCGCTACGATCTCGAGCAGCGTGCTTGGCATCACGAGTTGTTCGATAGCGTGTTGCCACCGCAGGATGTGCTGGCCACTGCCTATAGTCCAGTCCAGCGCCGGCTGTACGTCTTGGATGCGACGCGCAAGCCGGTCACCGGGTTCGGTGTCGATGACGTGTTCTCGTCCGGTATCAAGGGTGGGCCGCATGGGAAGGGGCCGAAGTTCGGGAAGCATGGCAAGCACGGCCACCCCCACGGTCACGGCCCATCGGGCGCTGAGGCTATCCGGGTTCGGCTGGTCGTGCACGACCTGAGTGAAGGAACGAGCACACTGCTCGGCAGTTGGAAGCGGACTGGGGCTTTCGATCGCTTCGCACTCGGGACTTACGATGACGGCACCGTCGTCCTTCTGCTGAGCGGCGACAAGAAGCACACCACGCTCGCCATGCGCGCCACTTCCGCCACGCCGTTCAAGTGGACTGGGATTCGAGTTCTTCCCGGTCGCCTCGCGGCCCGGCCGGTGTTGACCCTGCGCGGCCTCGTGGTGCCGCTTTCTGACAAGGGGAATGGGGGGCATCTCGAGGCGGTGGAAGAAACGGCATTTGCGCCGTCGAGTAGCGCGCCGCAGTCGCTATGACCAAGAAGTGGATCGGTCTTCCTCTGGCGCTTGCAGCGGTTGCCAGTCCGGCGTGCCAGTGCTCCAGCACGCCGGACGCGGTCAAGGAAACGGACGCCGGGCACGACTCGAGCACGTGGGACGCCCCGAAGTGGCCGCTCCCGGACTCGAGCTATGTTCCCCCCGAAACCGGCACCGGCGGCCAGGACAGCGGCTCGACCCTGCCGGATGGATCGGCGGAAGCGCCGTATGCTTGGATGTTCGATCCCGACGCTTGGACGCCGGTGGCGAGCATTCCGGAGTGCGACGTGCGCGAAGCCGACGTTTCCAAGTTGGAATGGCCAGGGTTCCAGTGGACAGCGTGCGGGAGCGGATGCCTCGAAGCGGATGTCGTGGGCGGCTCGAAGTTCCACGGAGCGCGGGAGAACGGGGCCAGCGCTCGGGTGGAGGGCGGGCGCCTGTTGGCATTCCTGACGGTGGGCGTGCGCTTTCCGCCCTCGAGCGAAGTGCTGGAGGTGGTGGACATAGAAGCCGGCAAGCTGATGTCGGCCGTCGTGGAACACGGTGACGATTGCTCCACCCAATTCCTGGGACGCTTCGCCACACGCGGATTGAAGATCGTGCCGGCGGGTGCTAGCCACTTCTACATCGGACTTGCCGGTACCCAGCTCGGCCAGGCCGCCGCGTGGCCGCTTCCTGCGCTCGTGGGAGACCAAGCGCCCTTCGATTTTGACGGTGGCTGGGGCGTGCTCTCCGGACTGGCGGCTGTCAAGCTCACGACGGACTTTGCCAGCTCCTCTGCGCTGACGACAGTGTACAGCTCGCCCGGCTATCAGACCGACGTGATTGGGTACGGACCGGCGGTCGCATGGGTGGACTGGCAGGTTCCGCATCGGGTTCTGCGCGGCTGGACGAAGCAAGGGGGGACGCGGGTCTTGGTGCAAGCGCCCTACCATGTGGTGGACGTTGCCCTCAGCGCGCAGCGCATCGTTTGGCTCGGCGCGACCGGAACCAGCCTGGTCGAGAACGGCTACGAGACATCGGCGCTCTACTGGTCTCCCAATGCGCTGGATCCGGACAACATCGTGCCTTCGACGGGCATCCCGCTGCCCATCCATTCGGATCCGGGTCTGTTCGCTACGGCCGGACCGTGGGCCGCCGTCAAGCACTGCGTGGCCCTGGGGGACTGCGAAACACTGATTGTGAACCTGGACACGAAAGCCGTATGGAAGCTCGCGCATCGCCCCGGCCGTGAGGCCACCGTGCTCGGAATGAGCGACAAGACGCTGCTGCTTGCCGAAGCGCCGTACCCCCCCGGGGAGATCGGCGACCTGCTGTTCGATCGGTTGCTTCGTTACGATCTAACAAAGCTCCAGAGCTTCGCCACACCGCAATGAACCGCACACCCCGAGCGTGGGGGGGCGCTGGGACGTTGCCCAGCGGTGTGTCCCAGCCCGACCAGGAACCCCTGCGTGCCCGAGGGTGACACGCTTCGTCGCCTCGCCGAGCGCCTGGACGGCGTGCTCCGCGGGCAGCGCATCACGGCGTTCGAGAGCAACCTTCCGCGTCTCGCGGGCGTGGAGCTCGCGGGCTGCACCGTGACCGGCGTGGACGCTCGCGGCAAGCACTTGCTCATTTCCTTCGACGACGGGCGCACCCTGCACAGCCACCTCGGGATGCGCGGCAAGTGGATGGTGCTGCGCGCCGGCACCGGTCGCCCCGCCGCGCCCTCGCACCGCGTGCGCGTGGTGCTCACCGCGGGCGCCACGCGCGTGCTGTGTCGCGACGCACCCACGGTGGAGCTGCTTCGCGATCGCGAGCTTTCGCACCATCGCGTGCTCTCGGCGCTCGGTCCCGATCTGTCCCGCGCCGACGTGGACGTTGCCGAAGCCGTGGCCCGGCTTCGCGCTCTGGGCAGCGTCACCATCGCCGAAGCGCTGCTCGAGCAGCGCGCCCTGGCCGGCATCGGCAACGTGTACAAATCCGAGGTGCTGTTCCTGTGCGGTGCGCGGCCCACGGCGCCGGTGTCCACGTTCGGCGACGCCGAGCTCTCCCGCATGGTCACCGTCGCCTCCAAGCTGCTGCGGAAGAACCGCCGCGGCCGGCGCACCACGCGCTTTTCCAGCGATGGCCCCCGCGTCTGGGTCTACGACCGCACCGGCGAGCGGTGCCTTCGCTGCGGCGACCGCATCGCGTCCCTCGGTCAGGGCGAGCTCGCGCGCAGGACGTACTTTTGCCCGACCTGCCAGGCCTGATCCCTCGCTTCAGTTTTGTTGGTGCGGCGCGAGCCCCGTCGCGGACGCCACGCGAGCCGCGGCGCTTCAGCACTCCGGGCAGATGCAGTTGACCGCCTGCGCGTTCGCCGAGGCGCAGCTGCCATAGGTGCACAGCGAACCCGCGCAGCCACAGCTCACCGGTTCGGGGCCGCAGGGATTCGGCGCGCAGTACGGCGTGTCGCCGAGGCCTCCGGGCGTGACGCACAGCATTTCGTCCGGACACGACGGATTACCGGCGTCGCATGGGATCTTGCTGGGGCAAGGGGTCACGGTGACGCTCCACGTCTTGCCGTTGCAGGTCGCGGAAACGCAGCCGTTGGCGTAGGCGCAGGGGCTCGGGAGCAGCGCCTCGCAGGGGTCGCAGGCATCGCCCTGCGCCGGCGCCGTCGGCGGACACTGCGGCGCCTCGCACGCCGGGCACGCGCTCGTGTGCCAGGTTCCGTCCTGGCACAGGTAGCTGCACGGGCAGCACTCGTCCGTGGGCGTGCAGGTCGCGCCCGCCGGAGCGCACGCGCCGCCCGGGACACAAGCGGGCGCTCCGCCAGCGCCGGACACGTTTCCACTGCCGCCGCTGGAAGCGTTGCCCGCGCCGCCACTGCCGCCGCTGGAGGCGTTGCCGCTGCCGCCGCTCGCGTTTCCGGCGTCCCCCTTTGCGTCCGATTCGGAGCGGCCGCCGCACGCCGCCGCAAGACCCGCGAGAAGCACCACCACCGGCCACGACCTTGCGTTCATGGCCCGAGTGTAGCGCGGGCTGTCCCAAAGGGCGGGCGGGTACCGACTCCCGATGTACACTTCGCTCATGAAACGCTGGGGTGCCGTTGCGTTACTCGTTTGCGTCGCCTGCGGAAGTGGGGAGGACGCGAGCGCGCCCGACGACGCGTCGACCGGTGGCACGCTGCCGGCGTGCACTTGGCCGTCATCCCTGAGCCCAGATGCGTCGCCCGGGCAGACGTGCACCGCGGACCGAACGATGCTCGAGTGCAAGGAGCCGAACGGATCCGGTGCCGGCTGCTTGAGTGACGGCGTCACCCCGTGCCCGCTCACGAGCGCCGAAGCCAGCTGCGAGCGTCTGTGCAACGACGACGAGTACGGTGTCTTCTGCAGCGCGACGCCGCCGGGGAACTGCCGCGCCTTGCCGCCGCCTCCCGGCGGCGACCTGCCGTATTGCTGTGCCTGCGAGTGACGTGGCGACGCGACGGGAATCGCGCCGCACCAACATCCAAATGTAGAGGGACTACTCCAAGCCGGAGCCAAAGCGCTGACGGTAGACTCCGTGCACCAGCTTTTCGTCGCGGCACTCGCTGGCGGGAGCGAGGCGATCTCCGGTGCGGCAGCGGAGCGCGGCGGCGGGGAGCGGCGCGACGGTGGGGGCGGCGCTTTCGGGAGCCGCGGAGAGCGGATCGCCGAGCACTTCCAGCGTGCCGTCTTCGTAGAAGACGAGCAGCTGACGCGGCGTGATGGGCTCGAAGGTGACGGTCTGCTTGCGGGAGTTTCTGAGGGTAAGCGGCGGAGCGGAGGCTTCGCCGGGATGGGCTGGCATCGGCTCGGAGGGCAGGGCGCGGCCGCTCGGAAGGTCCCAGAGCATGTGATCCGCGTCCGCTTGCAGGGCGAAGCGATCTTTCGTGCCGGCGCCGAGCCAGTGCACCGTGCGGCTCGGGTCGAGGGCGAAGCGACCGTCCGCTTGGAGGCTGACGAGCGGCCCGAGATCTCCGGCGCCGGTGAAGGTGGTGGCGCCGATCCAGTCGGCACCGAAGCTCCGCAGTAGCTCCACGCGGGGGCTGACGGCGACGGCGTCGGCGGCGCGGAAGATCTGCGCGTGGTGATCGAAGATCACCGTGAGGTAGCGCGCGTCGGGGGAGTAGAGGAGATCGATCACCGGGTACATCGCCTCGGTGCTACCGGCGATGGGTGCCTCGTGGCGTTTTCCGCCCTGCGTGCCGCGCAGGACGAGCATTGCATCGGTGAAGGGCTCCTCGACGGTGCGGGGTTTGACCTCGAGGAACGCGGCGGAGCTGGCGTCCGGCGCGAGCCGCTCGCCGCAGACGGAATAGAACACCGTATGGTCTCCGCTCGAGACGCGCTGGCGTCCGGGCGGCGAGGGCAGGGTGCTGGTCCACACCCGGGCTCCGGAGCTCAGGCACACGCGATCGGCATCCTTGTGGCGGTGCTTGCCGCTGAGATCGGCGATGGGTGTGAGCGCGCAGGATCCGTAGCGGCCCATCACCACGCTTCCGGCGCACACCAGGCCGTCGTCCGAGATCGCAAGCGTCTCGATCTGACCTGGCAGCGGCGTGGAGCTCACTCTGCGCGACGTCCCGCGGCCGAGGCTCGCCACGCGCAGCTCTCCGCCCGCCCCGATCACCACCAGGCCGAAGCGCGAGGAGAGCGTCGCTTTCGGTGTCACCTCTGCGTCGGCGGGAAGGGTGACGCGGGCCAAACGCTTGCCGGACTCGAGCCCGAGCGCCTGGATCTCCCACTCGAAACCGAGGGGCGCCTTGGGGCTTGGCCGACTGAAGCGCGCAACGAGCACGCCGCCCGCGAAGAGCTCCGTGTCGGCGGCGCCTTCTGCGGGGTGGGGAAGGGGCACGACGTGTGGACGCCCGCTGACGTCGAAGATGGTCGTGCCCACCACGAGGTACTTCCCGACGCGACGGAGGTCCGGGTTCGCGTCGCCAGAGAGAGGCGCTGCAAAGGTGTCGCTGGGTTGCTCCAGGTCGAGAAAGTGGAACGCACCGTCAGAGCCTGCCCAGCCCAGCCAGGATCCGAAGACGTGCACGCTGCGGGCACAGGTGGCGTCGGAAGCCGGCAGTGGGATGCGTTCCTTGGCGTAGAGCCTGAGCGGCGCGCCGCTGCGCTCCACCAACAACGCGCCGTTGCCCACTGCCACCACGTCGTCGGCGATGCCTTCGAAGGACGGCAGGCGCCAGAGGAGATCAGCACTGCCCGCGAGGCGCCAGATCCGATGCGGCGGCAAGGGCTCGCTGCCGCTGCCGCGCGCGCAGATTTTGTCGCGGCTCTGCACCCAGGCGTCCGTCACCGGAAGCAGAGCCGTGAGCCGAGCCGAGCTGGTGCTCTCTGGCTGCTTCGGCTTGGGCGCCGGTGGCTTCTCGACGCCGGGCTCTGCGGGCGGCGCCGCGGTGGGTCTCGCCCCTGCGCAGGCTCCGCACAAAACACACAACAAGAGGCAAGGCCGCGTCATCTCCAAGCTGTAGCGGAGATTGCATCTCGCCGCGACAGGGTCGCATGCCGTGCCCCAAGTGAATCAAGCTGGCGGCGCACGCCCTCTTGGGAACGCGCGCCGTCCGTGTCACCAGTCGCCATCGCGCACGCCGAAGGCTCCGAGGGCCTTGTACCAGAGCTTCTTCACCGTCGCGGGCTCCACGCTGCCGTCGTCCTGCAGCGGCACGTTGCTCTTGTCGGCGTCGATGTCCTTGATGGACTTCACGCCCTTCAACGTCTCCGTGCCGGCAAGGGTGCCCGCCGTCTCGTCGTACAGATCGAACCACGGGTAGCCGTGCTTCTCGTACTCGCGAGCGGTGACGGGGGTGTTCGGCGGCTGCTCGCCGGTGATCTCGCGCCACAGCTCGCTGTTGACGATGTGCACGTAGACGCGGCTGCGATCCTCCGTGTCCCAGCTGTCGATGCCATGCGGATCCGGGTAGATCTTCTGCTTCATGCGCCCACCGGCGCCGAGGCCCATGGCGCCCGACTTTCGCTTCCGTTCCTGGGCCGGCATCGGGGCACAAGCAGCCGGCATCGGGGCACAGGCAGGAGGAGGCGGTGCTCCCATCGCCATGCCGGCCGGGGCGCCCTGCTCCATGCAGCGCTTGGTGGTATCCACCGGCGGAAAGCGTCCCGCCTTGGGAGCGATGGCTTCCAGCTGGATGCCGCCGAAGCGCTCCTCGCCGGTGACCTGACCTTCCACGGTGTAGCCCATGCCCAGTGGCATCGCGACGAACTGACGGATGCGACCACCGCCCACGGAGATGCCGTCGAGCCAAGGTTGCGTGGGTACCACCAGGTAGTTCTGCGGCTTCTTCACCAGAGCGCGCGTCCAACGCTCGCCGGTCAGCGCGCAGACCTTGCCCACGCCGACCTTCAGGGCGTGCGGCACGCTGCACGAGAACGCGAGCCACATGGCCTCGCGCTGGTACATCGGAAGGAACACGCCGCCGTGCTCTTGCCAATCTTCCGGCACCTGGTCGAGGTAGTCGTCCACCCGCCGCACCGGAAACGTGCCGAGTCCGGGAGGCAGCGGATAGGTGCGGCCGTCGTCCGGAATGCGCAGCGTGCGCATGAAACGCACGGCCACGTCGCCCAGCATCAGGGTGTCGTTTCGAACTTGGATACGGCTCATGTCGGTCTCCTCAGGGGTTGGGCGCGAGCCTTTCGTCGCGCTTCGTGGAGACCGACGCGCCGGCGCGCCGGGGTGTCACCGCGGCGCAGCGACAGGAATCGTAAGCATTCGATAATATTGTGCTAATAAGAAAAGATCATAGGGGCGTGTGACAAAAACCGAGGTCGCGCGTCAGATCCCCGTTGGCATGACCGAGCCCCAGGATGTTGGTGCGGCGCGAGACCCGGAGCTGTCCGGCCTCTTGGCGCGGGGTGACCTTCGCAGCGCCGGGCAGTGGCTCGTGGAGCGTTACGCGCGGGACGTCGTGGGGCTGTGTCGCGCCATGGTGCGCGAGCGACACCTGGCGGAAGATCTCGCGCAGGACACCTTCAGCAACGCGTTCGTGGAGCTCGGCGGGTTTCGTCAGGACGCTTCGGCGCGGACGTGGCTCCTGACCATCGCGCGCAATCAGTGCATCGATCACATCCGGCGCACCAAGCGCGCGCCCTTGCAGGAGTGGGGCGACGACGGCTTCGAACCGGACGAGCACGCGGATCCGGCACCGCTCGCCGTCGAGCGGTTCCTCGATCAACGCGAGATCCAGCTTGCCCTCGACACGCTGGCCGAGAGCGAGCGCGCCCTCGTCGTGCTGCGCTTTCGTCACGGTCTCGACTATCCGGAGCTGGCGAACGTGTTCGGCGTGAAGCAGGGCACGGTGCGCATGCGGCTGAGTCGCGCTCTCGGTCGCATGCGCAACCAGCTGGAGGCGCTCCAAGCCCCGGAGGAAGCCGCGTTCGGCGCGCCGCCACCGCGGCAAGCGGAGGAAGCGCTCGCCGAGCGCGGTCGAGCGACCACCGGAGCGCGACCTCGGACCGCCGCGTTGCCGCCGGCTGCCGCAGCGCCGCCCCCCGCGCCTGGCGCAGCGCCTCCGCCGCCTCCACCGGCGGCGCCTGCCATGGCTGGCGCTCCGCTTCCGCGCGTGAGCGCACCGAAGCGCAAGAGCCGCTCCCTGTGGCAGTCGCTTTCGGATTGGCTGCGTGGACGGCGCGACGAGCCGGTCGAGGCGGCTCTTGACGAGGATGTGCCCAGCCTTGCGCTCCGCCAGCGCCTCGACGCGCTGGTCGCGAAGCTGCCGCGGTGATCAGCCGCTCTTCGACGAGCTCCAGCGCTGCTCGAGAGCACGCAGCACTTCGGGGTAGAGGTTCAATTGGGCGCAGTGGTCGACCTTGCCGCCACCGGAGTAGCCGCGCTCGTGGAGCTCGCCTTCACCGAAGGCCTCGATGAGATCCAGCGTGCCGGGCCCGCTCCCGGACACGCGAAGGGGCCGGCGATGCAGCATGTGCAGCAAGCGGTGGATCGCTTCCGTGGTCGAGGCGTACGAGGGAGGCACGATGGACGAGTGGGACAGGAACATGAAGCGATCCCCCGCCAAGGCCTTCTTGGCGAACTCCGCGTAGGGTTCGAGCTGTCTCCGGGCGGTCTTCGGCGTGCGCGCCGTGTGCGGGCCGTCGAACAAGGCGATGGCGTCCACGCGGTCTGGGGCATCGTCGCTCTGCTCCAAGATCACGGATAGAGCTTCGTAGCCGCCACTCCAGCTGGTGAGAGCGAGGTGGTCGATGCGTGGTTCGTTGCCGAGCTTCTGCTCCAAAGCGACCTTTGCTGCGGCGAGCAAGTGGTCGAGTGCGTGAGGGCCGCCCAGCTCCTTGCGGTAGACGGCGCCGTTATCGCGGGTGATGCCCAGGAGCACCACGGGCACGTGGGTGCGAACCAAGGCATCTCGGGCCAGCTCGTGGCCGTGGAAGTGGATGACGACGTTCACCGAGTCGCCCTGCAAGTGCTTGGGCATCAGGATGACGCCGACGGGCGGCGCGGGGCGCCAGTCGGTGAAGATGCCGTCTCCCGGGTCTTCGGGCTCGCAGGGATTGCGGCCGGGCACGTCGACGGCATGGGTGGGCTTGCGCTGCTCGGTCGTGGGTCGCGCGGTCACCCAACTGTCGTCGTTCGTCATGGGCGCTTCGAGGCCTTTGCTCGCGCGCTTGCCGAGAAGCTTCAGAGTGCGACTTGGCGCCAAGGGGTCGCGGATGGACTCTCGAGTCGGCGTGCAATCCCCGCAGGACAAGCCCGTCTTCAGCCGCTGCGGCGGGACGTCGGCGTGGGTGAACACCGCGCCGGCGAGCACCAGCGCGCCGGCGGCAACGGCGCCCAAACCCCAACGCCCGTAGTATCCGTGGCGACGATCCATGGCAGGAGGGATCGCAAGTGACGGGCCAAGTCACAACGAGGTGATTCGCGTCAACCTGGCGGGCCCAGGTGGGACAACCTGCCGCGTCGAGGCGAGGGGCCCCACGCGCGATCCCTCGCGTATCCAATACGCTCCGGGCGCTCGAGACCCGCTCCAAGGGTAGGATGGACGGGTGGAGTTGATCGTCACCCACGACATGGCGGACTTCGACGCACTGGCGTCCGCGGTGCTGGCGCAGAAGCTCCACCCCGACGCGCGCATCGTGCTGGGGCACACCGTGGGGCCGGAGGTGCGGCGCTACCTTGCGCTGCACAAGGATCGCTTTCGCACCGTTCGAGTCGGGGACGTGGACCTCGACGCTGGCGTGCGGCACGTGGTGCTGGTCGACGTGCGGCGTCGCAGCCGCTTGGGCGAGTACGCAGCGCTGCTCGATCACGCCGGCGTGAGGATCACGGTCTACGATCACCATCCGGCGGCGAGCGACGACGTCGACGCGGACGAAGAAGTGGTGGAGCGAGTGGGCTCGGCGAGCACGCTCTTGGTGGAGGAGCTCCGCCGCCGGGGCCTCGGCCTCGACCCCCTCGAGGCCACGCTGGCCTCTTTGGGAATTCATGCGGACACGGGCTCGCTCACCTACGCCGAGACCACGGCGCGGGATGCGCGCGCGCTCGCGCATCTGCTCGACCGCGGGGCGAGCTCGCGCATGATCGCACGCTACTTGCGCCCCGCCTTCAGCCTGGAGCAGAGACAGCTCCTGGGGCGCGTGCTCGCCGAGATCCGCGTGGAGAGCATCGGACACCTCGACGTGGGCTTCGTAGCGCTGGAGCTGCCTCGGGCCGTTGACGGCTTCGCGGAGGTGGTGAGCGAGGCCACCGCGCTCACCAGCCATGCGGCGGTGTTCGCAGCATTCGGGCTCGACGGACGCCGTACGCAGCTCGTGGCGCGCGCGCGAATCACGGCAGTAGACGTCGGCAAGGTGTTGGGCGAGCTTGGCGGCGGCGGCCACGCGAGCGCGGCGAGCGCCGTCGTGCACCGCGGCGAAGCGGCGCGGGTGCTCGCCGACGTCGAAGGTATCTTGCGTCGCGCCCCCCCGCGGCCCACGCGCGTCGCGGAGCTGATGTCGAGCCCCGTGCACACCGTAGTGGCCGATGCGCCGCTCTCCGAAGTCGCCGAGTCTCTCGAGAGCTGGCGGCACACCGGCGTCCCGGTCAAGAAGGACGGCAAGCTGGTCGGCATCATCTCGCGACGCGACGTGGAGAAGGCCGAACGGGGCGGGCGTCTCGCGCTGCCCGTGTCGAGCTGCATGTCGCAGCACGTGAAGACGGCCGACGTAGAGGAAAGCCTGAGCGAGGCGCTCGCGCGCATGCAGCAGCACGACGTGGGCCGGCTACCGGTGCTCCGTGGCGGCCGTCTGGTGGGCATTCTGACGCGCACCGACGTGCTGGAGGCCCTGTACGGCGGGCAGGACTGAGCGTCGCGCCGCTTCGGACACCAAAACCGCGCAGAGCTCTTCGACCTGGCCGTCGCCGCGCACGCCTTGGTGCTCGCCGCCGTCCTCGTCAGCGGGAACCCGAAGCACCTGGCGCGGATTGTGCGCCTGAAGGTGGAGCCGCGGGGGTTGACCGCGACGGGGATCGCGCCGCACCAACAAAAACCTGTATCCTCCGAAAGTGGACACCGGATCACCTCGTCGCTTGCCTCCGTCCCTTGCCAGCATGCAGGTGGACGTCACGACTCGACTGGGCGCCCCCACGCCGAAGACGCCGACGGGCCTGGCGATCCTGGACCGCATGCTCGGCGGAGGCATCAAGACGGGAACGCTGGTGGGCATCACGGGCGGAGCGGGGCTCGGTAAGACGGCACTGTCGCTCTTGCTCGCGTACATGGCGGCGCGCTCTCGTGCGGCGGTGATTTTCACCAGCGTGACGTTGGACGAGACCGAGATCATGGCGCGCCTCGCGGCGCGGGCGCTGCACCGGGAGTACGCCCAGACGGTGGTGACCTACGGCGACATCTGGTCCGGCGACGCTTGGCAGGAGCCGGTGACGCGGGGCCCGGTGAGCGAGTCGGTGGAGATCGTGAGCAAGAAGGTGGGCAGCATGCTTCACCTGCACAAGCTCGCGCCGCTGGAGAGCACCCGCTCGCTGCACAAGCTGGCATCGGAGCTGTGGTCACGGCACGAGCGCATGGTGCTGGTGGTCGATGGCGTGGAAGCCCTGAGCGCCAGTTGCGATGGTGACCCCGAGGCGGCACGGGCGGCGAACTCGAGCCTGGATGGGCGCATCGCGCAGGTGAGCTACGAGCTTCGGCGCATCGCCGAGGAAGGCTGCGCGGTGGTGGCGTCGTCGCAGCTCCGCAATGCGGACCTCCTGTTTCCCGCGGCCACCTTCGGGGCGGAGCTCCGGGCGGTGGAGAGCGCTTTGCCGGTGCCGATGACCGAGCAGGCGCTGGCCCTCGGGGCGCGGCCGCTGGATCTCGTGGTGCGCAAGAACACGCTGGGGCCCACGGGCATCGTGCCGCTTCGGTTCGTGGCCGGCGCGGCCACCTTCGAAGAGCGGGCGCCGTGAGAGTGCTCTACGTCCATGGCCTGGAAGGGAGCCCGCAGGGCCACAAGGCCATGGCGCTCCGCAAGAGCTTCGACGTGGTGGCACCGGCGATGGACACCTCCGACTTCGAAGGCTGCGTGAAGCAGATTGCCGGCGTGCTCCGGACGGAGCGCGTGGACGCCGTCGTCGGATCTTCGTTCGGCGGCGCCGTGGCCGTACGCTTGCTGGAGCGCGGCGCCTGGCGCGGCCCCACGCTCCTCTTGGCGCCCGCGGTGGAGCACTTCGCCGAGGGCGCCTCGCTTCCAGAGGGCGTGCAGGTGGTGATCGTGCACGGCCTGCATGACGCAATAGTGAGCATCGAGAGCAGTCGGCACCTGGCCAGCACCGGAAGCCCGAAGCGGGTGCGGCTGGTGGAAGTGGACGACGAGCACCGCCTTTCGCGGCTGCTCGAGGGCGATCTTCTCGCTTCTCTGGTGCGCGAGGTTGCCTCGGATATCGACTCCAAGTAACGCTCGCTGCCCATGAGCGAAGGGACCGTGGCCTATCGCGAGATCACCGTCGGGGCGGTGGTGCTCGGAGTGGTGCAAGGCATGCTGATGACGGCGGCCTTCGTGTACATCGGGCTGAAGCTGGGCTTCGGGCTGGCGGGGTCGAGCGTGGCGGCGATTTTGGGCTTCGCCCTGCTGCGCGGTGTCGGCCGCAACGTATTCAAGGTGCAGGGCTGCGGCTCCATCGTCGAGAACAACATCAATCAGACCATCGCCTCCGGCGTGAACACCGCCAGCGCCGGCATCGTGTTCACGTTTCCGGCGCTCTTGTTGCTCGGGCTCGACTACAGTTTCGTCACGGTATTGTTCGCGGCGATCGCCGGTTCCTTCATGGGTATCGTGGTGATCATCCCGCTCCGGAAGCAGCTGATCGAGATCGAGCGGCTCAAGTTCCCAAGCGGCGTGGCCGTGGCCACCATCCTGAAGACGCCTGGCGCGGGCATCCAGAAGGCGAAGTATCTGGGCATCGGTTTCGCCATCAGCGCGCTGCTCACGCTGGCGACGAACCATCGCTTTCATTTGATCCCGGAAGCCATTCCCGTGGGTCCGTGGCTGGCGAAGAGCTTCGGCGTGGGGGACGCCGGCCCCTTGGGCCTGGCGCTGATCGGCACCACCATCGCCATCAGCATGGCGAACATCGGCGCCGGCATGCTCGCCGGTCGCGGCGGGCTCGCCTTTGCCGTGGGCGGCATGATGGCGTGGTGGATCGTCGGGCCCTTCGTGGTGAGCCAGGGCTGGGCGCCGCCCAAGGCGGTGGGAGAAGATCTGGTCGGCGCGGTGTACGGCACCATGCTGCGGCCGACGGGCATCGGCATCTTGATCGGCGGCGCTCTGGCGGGCGTGGTGGCGGCGTTTCCGGCCATCAAGGGCGCCGTCGCCAGCCTCTCCGCTGCCGCCAAGCTGGCGCGCGAGGGCGGACAACAGGCGGAGGAGCTTTCGCCCAAGGTGCTGGTCGGCGGGCTCATCGCGTCCGTCCTGGCGCTGATGGCGGTGACCATCGTGGCGAGCATCGATGCCCACGGCGGCTTTCACATCGGTACGGCCGTCACCGCCGCGGTGGCGGGGGCGATCTGGATTGCGCTGGCGGGCCTCATCGTGGCTCAGGCTACGGGCGCCACGGACATCTCGCCGTTGTCGGGGCTCGCGCTCATCGCCGTCACGCTGATGCTCGCGATCACCGGCGGCAACGTGGTGGTGGCGGTCACCATCGGCATCGCCGTGTGCATCGCCACCAACCAGTGCGCCGACATGATGACGGACTTGAAGACTGGGCATCTCATCGGCGGTGTTCCGCGGCGCCAGCAGCTGGCGCAGTTCGCCGTTGCCTGGGTCGGCCCCGCGATCGCCATCGGCACCACCATCCTGCTCTGGAAGAGCGGCGCCGGCGGCACCAATGGTTTCGGTCCCGAGAGCACGGCCTGCGTGCAGAAGCTCCCGGGCTGCTTGCCCGCGCCACAGGCGAGCGTGCTGCAGGGCATGATTCAGGGCGTGCTGTCCGGCCAGGCACCGGTCGACAAGTACGTGGCCGGAGCCGTCATTGGCGCGGGCCTCTCGCTGTTCCCCATCGGTGGGCTGGGCGTGCTCATCGGCCTCGCCATGTATCTGCCCTTCGACATCACACTCGGTTACGGCATCGGCTGCTTGATCTCGATGGGGCTCGAGCGCTGGAAAGGCCATCGTTTCGTTTCCGACGCGGTGGTGCCCATCGCTGCCGGGTTCATCGTGGGTGAAGCGCTCACGGCGCTCGGGATGACCCTCATCGAGCTCATGAGCGGAGGTGGCGCATGATGAAGCTTCTCGGATTCCCGCTGTTCGCCCTCGGGGTGATCGTGAGCGCGTGCTTTGCCGCGCGGGCGGTGAGCCCTGCCGGCAGCGGTCCGGATGGCAAGGTCACGGGCCGCGATCGGGTCGTGGCCTGGGGCTCCGTGGCCGGGGCGCCCTTCGCCCTCGGGGTGGTGATGATGGTCGCCGGCGGTCTCATCGCGCGTCGCCAGCGTCGCTACGTGGGAGGGCAGGGCACCGAGCACGAGGGCGGCGCTCCCGCCGGCGCCGCAGATCTGGCGCTGGAAGGCGAGAGTGGGGGCATGGATCGCAACGTGGGGGCCGCGCGCCCTCGCACTCCCCGAGCCATCGCGGAGATCGTCGCCAACAAGCTCGAGGCGCTCTCCGTGGAGGAGATCTCCGGCGACACCAAGCCCCTTCGAGACGTGCTCGACGAAATTCTCGAGAGCGACGTCGCCGACTTCCTCACTCAGCGCGACGCCCTGGTGGCGGAGCTGGGGCTCAGCAAGTTCGCCGAGATGATCGGTCACTTCGCCGCGATGGAGCGCAACGTGGCGCGCGCCTGGAGCGCGCTCACCGACGGCGCCAACGCCGAGGTGCCGCCCTGCATCGAACGCGCCCGGACCGGCGTGCGCCTGGCCCGAGAGATACTGGGCTAGTCGATCCCTTTGTTGGTCCGCCGCGGAACCACTCAGTTCACCTGGATCTTCGGGCCTGCGACGCCAGTGCTGCCGGCATTGCCGTTGGTGCCACCGTTGCCACCGAAGCCGGGCGTTCCCGTGGTGCAGGAGTTCGCGGTGAAGGTCGTCTGCGTCGCCGCGCTGTGAGCGAGGCACGCGCTCGGACCGCCGCCACCACCGCCTCCGGGGCCGCCCGCGCCACCGTTGCCGCCGGGACCTCCACCACCGCCGGGACCGCTGTCGTCACTGTGGGGGCCGCCAGAGCCACCCGAGCCGCCGGATTGTCCAGCGCCGCCATTGCCGCCCTTGCCGCCCTTGCCACCGGACTTGGTGGTGATGGTGTTGTTGGTGACGATCACGGTGCCACCGACCGCAAAGACGCCAAAGCTGCCGCCGCCGCCGCCGCCGGACTGTCCAGCGCCACCGCCAATGCCGCCGCAGCCGCCGCTACCGCCTCCGCCGCCACTGTCCCACGCCTGAATGCACAGGCCGCTACCGCTGCCGCCACCGCCGCCGCCGCCACCACCGCCGCCTTTGCCGCCGGTCCCGGTGCTGCCCGCGCCGCCGCTCGCCGGCACGTACCCCGACGCGCTGGAGCTGCCAACGGAACCGCCACCCGCGCCCGATCCGCCTTGCGAGCCGTTCGAGCCACCACCACCCGGCGTACCGGGCGTACCCGGATCCGAAAGAAACGGCGTGCAGCCATTCGGTGGTCCGCCTGGGCCGCCGTTGCCGCCGCCGTTAGCGCCGGGCGAGCCTTGGAATCCGGACTGACCTTCGTTGCCACCGTTACCGCCCTTGCCGCCGGGGTTCGGGCAGTTCGGGGCAGCTCCGCCGTTGGCGCAACTCGGAACGCCGCTCTTCTCGCACCCCGTCTGGCCGTTGTTTCCGTTCGGCGCGAAGGCGCTCGACGGCGGCGGAGCATTGGAGCCGTCCGTGCCCGCGACGCCAGGCCCGACGTCGAGCTCGTTGTAACGCACGTAGAGCTTGCCTGCGCCGCCGCCGTGCAGCACGCCGTAGGTGCTGGACCCCGGCGTGGACGTGTCCGCGAGGGCGTTGATGGTGAGCCCCTCGATGTGCGTGTCGACGGCGATGGTCGGCACGTGGAATACGGTGCCCTGTGCCTGGACGATGGTGGTGGCGCTCGCCGACCGGCGGAACTTGAAGTTGGCATCGTTCTGGTCGAAGCCGCCGTAAACGCTGATCCCGCTCTCTACCGTGACGTTCTCGTTGTACTGCTCACCAGAGAGACACACGGCAGGGACGCCGAAGGACTTGGCGTGGGCGATGGCCGCGGCAATCGTGGCGAGCGGCTTGTTGCGAGTGCCATCGCCCGTCGCGTCGCTGCCCTGACTGGTGGAGACGTACACGCACTGCTCGACGAGGCCGTCGCCACCGTCGCAGTTGTCGTCCTCGTAGTTGGGATCGATGGGATCGGCGTTGCCCTTCTTCACGCAGGAGTACTCGCAGCCGCAGGTGCCGGTGAGGGGGTTGTTGTCGATGTCCCACATGTTCGCGGGGCAACCGGTGGAGCAAGCCCCGCCGTCCGTTCCGCCCGCGCCGGCCATTCCTGCTGCGCCGCCCACTCCCGCCATGCCAGCCATGCCGGCTCCGCCCGCCATTCCCGCTGCGCCGCCAAGGCTCGCGTCGCCCGCGCCGCCGTCCATGCCCGCGCCACCGCCCGTGCCGCCCGTGGCCCCGGTGCCACCCGAGCCGCCGGTGCCACTCGTGTTTCCACTGCCGCCGGTTCCGGAACCACCGTCGGTGCCGCCGGTGCCACTCGTGTTTCCACTGCCGCCGGTGCCCGTGGTGCTGGCGTCACCACCACCCGCGCAACCAACGAAGCTCACCGCGGCGAGCGAGACCGAGAATAGACAAGCAAGAACGACCCGTGCCCTCATGGCGTTGATTCTGCCTGCACAAAGACCTTCCCTCAAGCTCGGCTCACGCTCACGAGATGAAAGCAGCGGAACGCGATGCAGTGCGCTATTGTTCTCGTCGCGGCGCTCGGGGCGTCGCGACGCGTGTAGACATGACTCCTACATCAGCCCGCGTGCTGGCTTTGTTCGCGCTTTTGACGGGGCCCGGCGCCTTTGCCGCCTGCGGCTCGGATGCAACGTCTCCTCCGGGATCGGGAGTCGGTGGATCCGGCGCCGGCTCGGGCGGCGGCAGCTCCGGCAGCGGTGGCGGGGGAACGTCCGGCACCGGCGGCGGGATCATCGACAGCAGTGTTCCCGATGGTCCCAACCTCGACGCCAACTGTGGCTTGGTCACCGAGAACGCCAAGAGCACGCCGCTCCATCTCTACATCATGATGGACAAGTCCTCGAGCATGGTGAACAACAAGTGGGACGCCGCCGTCGCGGGTCTCACGGCCTTCGTTCAGGACTCGGCCAGCGATGGCGTGTATGTCGGTCTCAAGTTCTTTCCTCGGGATCCGAACGGCGTGCCGCTCTGCGATCAGCCCGAGTACGCCAAGCCCGACGTGCCCTTCGGCGTGCTGCCTCAAAACGCGGCCAGTCTCGTCACCGCCCTCGGCGGCGCGAGCCCCGACGGTCTCAGCACGCCCACGTATCCCGCCCTGGGTGGCGCCATCCTTGCGGGCATCCAGAACCTGCAGAACAACCCCGGCCACGCCGCCGCGGTGCTGCTGGTCACGGACGGCGTGCCGCAGGGGCCCGCCGCCACCTGCGGCAGCGTGAATCCCGAGGACGCCGCCGTGATCGCGGGCCTCGCCGCCACCGGTCTCGGCAAGGGCGTGGTCACCTACGTCATCGGCTTGCCCGGAGTGGATCAGAGCTTCGCAAACCAGGTCGCGCTCGCGGGCGGAAGCGATGCGGCCATCTTGGTGAGCAACACCAACGTGCAAAAAGAGTTCACGGACGCCCTCGCCAAAGTGCGCGGCCAAGCGTTGCCCTGCGAGTACGATCTGCCGGAACAGGTCGGAAAGCAGTTCGACAAGGATCACGTGAACGTACAGATCACGCCGGGTAGCGGTGTGCCCGCGACGATCAAACAAACAAAAGAAAGTGACTGCGGCTCGGCTCCGGGCTGGTACTACGACGCCAGCCCTCCCACGAAGATCATCCTGTGCCCCTCGGTGTGCGCGGGGCTCAAGCAGGACTTCGGCGCGCAGGTGCAGATCGTCCTCGGCTGCCCGACGCTGATCCGCTAAAGCGTGTTGACAGTTTTGGCCAACACCGCCCTTCTCGGGCGTTGGGCATAGGCCCTTCCTGCTTCGACGAGGGTAGTTTCACGGACCACCAAGAGCGGTGGTTCGCCAGAGCTTCCCTCTCCACAGGCGTTTTGCGTCTCCGCGTGCTTCGCGGCGACAGGAGGCGAGTCTCCTTGGCCGAGTACGCGAGGGTACTGAGCCAAGCACACGGCAGCGTTCTCGTCGCGGTCGGCCTCGTGACCACAACTGCTGCAGTGAAAGGTGCGCTCCCCGAGGTCGAGCCGCTCGCCGATGGTCCCGCACGCGCTGCAGCGGCGTGTGCTGGGGTAGAAGCGGTCGGCTATGGTGAGCGTTGCGCCGTACCACTTCGCTTTGTAGGCGAGCTGTGCTCCGAACAGCGCCCAGGCGCTGTCCGCGATGGCGCGGGCGAGTCGGGTTTTGATGAGCCCCGAGATACTCAGCTTCTCGATGACCAAGTGGCCGTGGGTCTGGGCCAGTCGGCTCGATTGGCGATGGGTGAAATCGTGTCGGGGACAGGCTGCGGCTCTTGCTAGGTCTTGTCGGCGCGGCGCGGAAACGCCGCGGACGATCAGCGCTTGCAGCTCGGTCCGCGGGGAAAGCCGTTGGCCGGCGAGGACTCGAGCTTGTCCTCCACGTCGGGCGTGTAGCGGCCGTTCACCGGGATGCGATCGTCCGGGTGATTCAGGTTCCACAGCTGTTGAAAAGCGCGGATGTCGAGGTGGGGCAGCGTGGCGGCGTCCGCACCTTTGTAGTCGAAGTGGACGCGGTCGATGCTGCCGAGCCAGCGGAAGCCTTCGGCTTCCAGAGCCTTCTTCCAGGTGCCGTGCTCGCGGATGTCGAGGGCGAGGCCCGTCTCGTGGTTGCTCTCTCCCGGCGGCGTGGCGAGCTGGATGCCGCACACCTTCTTCAGGGACCAGCGCCGCAGCAAGTACTGCTGAGCCACCGTGCGCAGGGCGCTGTTCACCGTCATGGTCTGCTTCTTGTTCGCGTCGAGCGCCTTGAGCAGGTGATCCCGAGCGGGGGCTTCCAGATACAGGAACACGTTGGAGGGCGCCTTCAGGTTCGAGCGGCGGGGCACCGGACTGAAGGCGCGGGCGTCGATGCAGCGTGCCTGGGCGATGATCTGACGGCTGAGGCCGTCCACGCTGCGCGTGGAGCAGCCGCGGGAGGCGGCGTCGAGCACGGTGCCCTTGCTGGGATAGGTGCGCTTCTTCTTGGGTGGAGCGGGCTCGGAAGGCGGTTGGGGTGAGGGTTCCTCGCCCTCGAACAGCTCGCCGCTCACGGACGTGCGTTTCACCGCGGCCGCGGTGGTCTTTCCGGTGGCGGTTGCCGTGGGCACGGCGGTGGGCGCGGCTGAGGGAACGGCGGGGTTCGCGCTGGCCACACTTGCCACGGGTCCGGCGCGCTCTCGCCGTGCCTTCGAGATGATGACGACGTTCACGACGATGACGGCCACCAGCGCGACGAAAGCCACGGACAGGCCGACGGTGCGTCGCGAAACCCGGGGGATGGTGCGCGTAGCGGGCGGCGCGGACTCCGTGGCGGGCGGGGCGTCGAGCGCTTCGGCGTTCGCGGTCGCGGCGTCGGGCGGCGTCGCGTCGGCCGAGTCCGTCGCGTCGGTCGTCGTGTCGGCGGGGCTCGTAACGTCGGCCGAGTCCGTCGCGTCCGTCGTCGTGTCGGCCGGGCTCGTAACGTCGGCCGAGTCCGTCGCGTCCGTCGTCGTGTCGGCGGGGCTCGTAACGTCGGCCGAGTCCGTCGCGTCGGCGAGGTCCGCCGCGGGCGCCGCGCCGCTCTCCGCGGGGTCCGGCTTCGTCGACTCGTCCGCCATGGGCCCCGCGCGTTACCGCGAACGTGGCGTCAGAGCAAGGTGCGAGCTCGGGCGGCTTTTTCGCGCGGCGCGTGACGGCGGCTCGCGGGCGACGCTGAAAAGCCTGTATCGTCTCCGGCGATGAGCGACCTTCGCACCTGGCGCACCGCGGCCATGGGCCGCCGCGGCGCCGTCGCCTCCAATCACCCGCTGGCCACGGACGCAGGGCTGACGGTGCTGAAGAACGGCGGGAATGCCTTCGACGCAGCGGTCGCCGTGGCCACCACCATCGCCGTGGTCGAGCCGCAATCGAACGGCGTGGGGGGCGACGCGTTCTTCCTCCTGTGGCAGGCGTCGGAGGAGCGCGCGACGGTGATCCACGCGGCAGCCCCCGCGGCGGCCGCCGCGACGCCGGAGCTGTACCGCGACGGCATTCCCCACACCGGCGCCCTCGCGGCCATGCCGCCGGGAGCGCCCGCGGGCTGGCTGCACCTGGCCAACCGCTACGGCACGCGGCCCGCGAAGGAGCTGTTCAAGGCCGCGGTGCACTACGCGCGAGAAGGCTTTCCGGCGTCGCGCCGCTTTTGCCAGGACGCCGCCTTGTTCCAGGCCGCGCTGGTTCGGGATCCGGGCTCGGCCGCGACCTATCTGCGGGATGGCCTGCCGCCCAAACCCGGGACTCCGATCAAGAACCCAGCGCTTGCGCGCACCCTGGAGGCGCTCGCCTTTGGCGGCGATCGCGCGCTGTTCGGCGGCGAGCTGGGCAAGGATCTGGTCGCCTTCGTCCGAGCTCAGGGCGGCGTGATCAGCGAGGAGGACCTCGCGGTGCACCAGGCCGAAGAGCACGAGCCGCTGAGCGTGAGCTACCGCGGCCTCACGGTGTTGAACGCGGCGCCACCGAGCATGGGGTTCGCCCTGCTGCTCGAGCTGAAGATCGCCGAGGCTTTCGAGCTGGACAAGCTCGATCCCTTCGGTGCGGATCTGGTGCACACCCTGGTGGAGGCGAAGAAGCTCGCCTTCGCCGAGCGCGAGGAGTTCGCGGGGGATCCGGCCCACGTGGAGGCGCCCTTCGGTGTGCTCCTCGGTGAGGATCACGGCCGGGAGCTCGCCCAGCGCATCGATCCCAAGCGCGCGCTCTCCATCCCCGGCCGTCCGACGCGCGAGGGGGACACCACGTACTTCTGTGTGGTCGACGGCTGGGGCAACGCCGTGAGCGGCATCCAGAGCATCGCGAATCCTTTCGGGGCGGCGTGCCTCGACCCCAAGACGGGCATCCTGCTCAACAGCCGCATGGTGTGGTTCCACACCGAGCCGGACCATCCGAACGTGGTCGCGCCGCGAAAGCACGTGCGCAACACCATCAACCCGCCGATGGCCATCAAAGACGGCTCGGTGCGCGCGGTGTGGGGCACGCCGGGGGGCGACGCCCAGGTGCAGGTCAACCTGCAGACGTTGATCTACGCCAAGGAGTTCGCCTTCGACCCGCAGCAAGCCCTGGAAGCGCCGCGCTGGACGCACTTCCAGCCCGGAACGGGATCGTACTACCCGCACGTGGACGTCGATCAGCTGGTGATCGAGTCGCGCTTAGCGCCGGAAGTGTTGGACGAGCTCAGCGCCCGGGGTCACAACCTCACCGTGGTCGGACCTCTGGAGGGCAGCTGCGCAGCGTCGATGATCCTGCGGGACGCGAGCGGGCTCTTGTCCGCGGGGGCGGATCCGCGCCGCGACGGGTGGTCCGCGGCTTTCTGATCATGGCCTACCGCGAGCGCACGGACCCGAAGAGCATCGCCACCGAGCGTTTCCTGGCGGCAACAGAGCGAGAAACGCGGGCTCTCGCGGCGCAGGCGCGCTGCCGAGCGAGCGTTTCGCGCGGGGAGGTGGACCTCGAGCGCGCGCGCAGCGAGGTGGGGCGTTGCGTGGCGGCGCTCCGTCACTTGGAGGCCGTGGCTACCACCCGGGCGCTCACGCCCGAGGCAGAGCTGGGCGAGCGCATGGCCGCGATCGAGGAGCACCTGCGACAAGCCCTACAGCTGTCCTTCAGCGACGATCTCGAGGCCGAGCAAGGGCGCCTTGCCGCGGCGCGAAATCAGGCGGAGGAGGGCATCCTGCGCGCGGAAGAAGCGCTCGCCATCGCCCGCGCGGGACTGGCGGACGCGCTGCGGGAGCTGAACCTTGCGCGGCGGGAGCGCGACGCCGCTCGCGCGGAGCTCGCGCGGCTGAGCACGCCGTGACCCGCGCCCGCTGGATCCTCCACGCTGACATGGACGCGTTCTACGCGTCCATCGAGCAGCGAGACAATCCGGAGCTTCGAGGCAAGCCGGTGATCGTAGGCGCCACCAGTGCGCGCGGCGTGGTGGCCGCGGCGTCCTACGAAGCGCGACAATTCGGCGTGCGCTCGGCGATGCCGGGCTTTCGCGCGCGAGAGCTCTGCCCGCACGGGGTGTTCGTGCACAGCAGCATGCACAAGTACTCCGCCGTCAGCGCCGAGGTCCACGCGGTGTTCGAAGAGTTCTCGCCGGACATCGAGCCGCTGGCGCTCGACGAAGCGTTCATCGACATCACGGGTTCGGTGGGGCTTTTCGGCGGTCCCTTGGCCCTCGGCCGGCGCTTGAAGGAGCGCGTGCTCGAGGCCACGCGGCTGAACGTGAGCGTGGGCATCGCGCCCAACAAGCACGTCGCCAAGATCGCCTGCACCCTGGGCAAGCCCGACGGCATCTTGCTGGTACCGCCACAGGCCGTGCGGTGGTTGCTCGATCCCTTGCCGGTGCGCCGCCTGTGGGGCGTGGGGCCGGTCCTCGGAGAAAAGCTCGCGTCCCGCGGCATTCGGACCATCGCGCAGCTGTCGCGGGCCGATCCTTCACTGCTCCGGGATCTGGCCGGCAGCCGCGCCGGGGAGCTCGTCGCGCTGGCCCGCGGAGAAGATCCCCGGGACGTAGTGAGCGACCGCGTTCCCAAGAGCTACGGCGAGGAGAACACCTTCGAGAGCGACGTGAGCGACCGCGAGGTCGTCACCGCCACGCTCACGGCCCACGCCGAGGCCGTCGCCCGCCGCGTGCGCAAGGACGGCTTCGTCGGCCGCACCGTCGCCTTGAAGATCAAGCTCGGTCAGCGCCGCGGGCAGCGCAGCGCGCGCATCGGGGGCGAGAGCGGCGAGCCCATCTATCCCGTGCTCTCGCGACAGAAGACCCTCGCCACGCCCACCGACGACGGCGCCGTGATCCGCGAGGCCGCCGTCGACCTGTGGGACACCGCCGCCGTCGCCGAGCCCGTGCGCTTGCTCGGTGTTTCTCTCAGCGGTCTCGAACGCCGCGATCGCGAGCAGCTCGAGCTGTTCGCCCCGCCCCGACCCAAGGACAAGCTCGGTCCCGCCCTCGACGCCATCCAAGCGCGCTTTGGCCAGGGCGCCATCCGCCGTGCCGTGGACGAGCCCGACAAGATCACGCCGAGCATGCAGAAGAAGCGCGGCGAGTAGCGTTTCCGCGGCGAGCCAACAAAACCAAGCTGCTGCCAGCCTGGCGTTTTCTTGTTGGTTCGCCGCGGAAACGTCGCACCCCTCGCCAGCGGCGCGGGCCTCGGATAGATCTCGCTCTTCTCCATGGGCGCCTGGGACCGGATCCTGCACGGCGGCGAGCTGGCCTCCTTCGGCGGCTTCGGCGTGATCACGGCCGCCGTGCTGATCCTCGCGACGTGGGCGCTGATGCCGCGCACCGATCGCAAGAAGCTGCGCCTGCCGATCGCGCTTCTGGCGCTGAACCTGGTCGCCGTCGCGCTCCGAACTGTGCTGAGTGAGGACTCGGCCGCGCAGAAGCCGCTGCACGTGATCGCGGTGTTCTTCCTCCTCAGCTGCATCGGCCGCACCGGCTTCCTGCTCACGGTGGATTGGCTGCTCGGGACGCGCCTCAAGCAGCCGCTGTCCAAGATCTTCCGCGACATCATCCAGGTGCTGGTGTTCGTGGCGGTGGCGCTGCTCACGCTGCGCTCGATGGGCCTCGAGCCGGGCTCGCTCTTGACGACCTCCGCGCTGCTCACCGCGGTCATCGGTCTTTCGCTGCAAGAGACGCTGGGTAACCTGTTCGCGGGGCTCGCGATCCAGGCGCAGCGACCGTTCTCCGTGGGGGATTGGATCCAGTTCGAGAACGACGCTTCGCTCGTGGGGCGGGTCACCGAGATCAACTGGCGTGCGACCAAGGTGCTCACCAACGACATGGTCGAGGTGGTGGTGCCCAACGGCATCTTGGCCAAGGCGCCCATCCGCAACTACACGCAGCCCACCCGCGTGAGCCGGCGCATCGTCACGGTGCAGGGTCCCTACGAAGCGCCGCCGCGGCAGGTGAGCAAGGCCATCCTCGAAGCCGCCCGCGGCGTGGACGGCGTGCTGTCCGTGCCGCCGCCGGAGGTGGAGGTGCTGAGCTTCGGCGACAGCGGCATCGACTACCGCCTTTTGTTCTTCATCGAACGCTTCGAGCGGCGTTTCAAGGTGGAGAGCGAGGTCCGCGCTCGCATCTGGTACGCGCTGAAGCGGGCGGACATCAGCATCCCGTTCCCCGTGCGCGACGTGCGGGTGACGGACATGAAGGACGTTGCCACGAGCGAAGGCCCGCCGGAAGAAGCGCTGGATGCCCTGAGTCGCGTCGACTTCTTGGCGGCGGTGCCGAAGGAGCTGATGCGGGAGCTCGCCTCCCGCGTGCGCGTGAACACCTACGTGCCCGGCGAGACGGTGATCTACCAGGGGGACGAGGGCAGCGAGCTGTTCATCGTGCTGTCCGGAGAGCTCGAGGTGCTGGTGGAACAGGCTCCGCGCGAGCCGGAGCCGGTGGCGCGGCTCTCCGCCGGTAGCCTGTTCGGCGAGATGTCGTTGATGACCGGCGAACGGCGGAGCGCCACCGTGCGCGCTGTGAGCGAGTGTGATCTGCTGGTGGTGGGGCACACGGCGTTCCGGCGCATCTTGTCGGCGTCGCCGGACCTGGCGGAGCAGATCAGCGAGGTGCTGCTCAAGCGCCAAGCGGAGCTCATCGATCGCGCGGCCGCCGCCGCCGCCGCGGAGGCGCCCACCAGCGCCCGGCGCCAGCAGCTCCTGAGCCGCATTCGCGACTTCTTCGCGCTATGAGCGAGGCCTCTGGCTTCGGCGAACCGAAGCAACGTCCGCGCTACTGCCGGTGCGGAGCAGTGACGTGGAGGGCACCAGCCGTCCATGGAGGGGGCGGGACGACCGGGACGACCAGCGGGCGCCGCGCACACGCCGCGAGGCGTGCTTCCGCGGCGTAGCGGCATGATCGCTGCAAGAAGTCGCCCTGGCACGCTGTCGTGCCAGGGAAGGACCTGTTTCATGAAGACTTCGATGACTTGCTTGATGGTGCTGTTGGCGATGGGCGGCTGTAGCTCCGGAGGCGACGACGGCGGCGGATCGAGCGCGACGGGCTGCGCGAAGCTGTGCACGCACACCAATACAGCCACCTCGAGCCAGGTGAACTGCGTGGCGACGCAGGCGGTGGCGAAGGGCTACGACTGGCCGGCGGATCCGGTGTGCGCGAACATCCAAACGGAGTCGCAGTGCAACACCTGCACCGTGAACCTCTCCATGAACGACGCGGACTGCTCGGCGATCGAGCAGAGTTGTTTCTGAATCAAGGCGCTGAGCCGAACAGGCGCTCGAAGTTCTCCGAGAGCGTGCGGGTCACGCTCTGGAGGGGCTCGCCCCAGAGCTCGGCAGCGAATTCCGCGGTGCCGCGCACGTTCTTGGGCTCGTTGTCCTGTTCGCGATCGGGGCCGAGGTACGGGCAGTCCGTCTCGAGCAGCACGCGCTCCCGGGGCAGCGTCTGGAGCATGCGCGTGAAGGCTTCGTTCTTGCGGGCGTTGGCCGGGATGGACAGGTAGTGCCCGTGCTCCGCGATGCGGCGTGCGAGCTTCACGCGACCCCCGAAGCAGTGCCAGTTCACACGCTGAGCGCCCATCTCCTGAAGGATCTCGAAGCAGCGCGCCTCACGCTTGCGGGTGTGGATGATGATGGGCTTCTCGGCGTCGAGGGCGATGGCTACCAGCTGGCGGAACACCTGCTCTTGGCGTTCCCACAGCTCGCCAGGCACCCAGTAGCCGTCGAGACCGATCTCGCCCACGGCGATGGCTTCGCCCACGTGGGCGCCCACCCACTCGATGGCTTCGTCTGCGGGCACCGGATCGTCGTCTCGGGGGTAGTCGATGCCGGCGGCCATCATCTCCGGCAGCACCGCGTCCACTGGGTACAGGCCGAAAGCCGGACGCACCAGCGCGGAGCGGGCTGCGAGCGCTCGCACCCGCTCGTTGTCCGTGGGGTTCAGCCCATTGCTGATGATGGTGGTGACGCCCGCGGCTCGAGCCTGCTCGAGCACGTCGTCCACTCGGGGGAAGAGACGCGGGTGCGTCAGGTGTGCGTGGACGTCGAACAGACCCATGAGCGCCAGGAGCTTAGCCGAAGAGCCACTGGAGCACCGCCACGAGCACGGCCAGCGCCAGGATTGGGCCAACGACCCAGCCCAGCACCGTCCACCAGCCGCTGGAAAGGGAGCGGCCGCCGCGGCGATCGCAGGCGAGGCAGATGGCCCACACCTTGGCGCCGCCTTCGGTGAGCACGCAGCAATCGCCGCACACCGGCTCGTGGCAGCGGGCGCAGGGGCCGACGGCGAGGGCGCCGCAGTGTTTGCAGTGCGCGGGCCCCGGCCCGTCGTCGTGGCCGATGAGCTCCGGCATCAGTCGATCACGTGGAGCCGGCTGGGGGAGCGCTGGTCCAGCCGCTCGAGGCCGGCCTCGAAGAACAGCTCCCGCGCGCGGCGCATCTCCGCGTCCGTCGGCCGGCGATGGATCTCGGGATACTGCTCGCTGTCGTACTCCGGGCGGTACTGTCCCATCACGTTGACGTAAGTTTGGGGCGAGATCTCGTCGTGCAAGAAGCGGAAGATGTCACGGCTCTCGTCGAGCAGGCCGGGCATCACCAGGTGGCGCACGAGCACGCCCCGGCGCGCGAGGCCGCGCTCGTCCAGGGTGAGGGGACCGACCTGCCGGTGCATCTCGGTGACCACACGCCGGGCGACCTCCGGGTAGTCCTTGGCCTTCAGGTAGCGGCGGGCGCTCTCCCGAGTCCACACCTTGAAGTCCGGCATGTAGATGTCGACGATGCCGTCCATCCAGCGCAGGGACTCCATCGAGTCATAGGCGCTGGTGTTGTACACGATGGGCAAGCGGAGGCCCCGCTCGATGGCGATGGGCAGCGCTTCCAAGATCTCCGGAACCACGTGCTCCGGGGTCACGAAGTTCACGTTGTGGCAGCCCTGCTCCTGCAAGTCGATCATGGCGGCGGCCAGCCTCTCGGGTGAGAGCTCTCGCCCTTGGCCGGCCTGGGAGGTGTCGTGGTTCTGACAGAACACGCACTTCAGGTTGCAGAAAGAGAAGAAGATGGTGCCCGAGCCCTTGGTCCCGCGCAGGCAGTCTTCTTCGCCGAAGTGGGCGAACCAGGTGCTGACCCGGGCCAAGCGACCCGTGGCGCACACTCGGGTCTCTCCCGCGAGCCGATCGATGCGGCAGTTCCGCGGGCAGATCTCGCAGCGTGCGAGCGCCGCCACGGCGTCGCGCGCACGAGCGCGAATGCCGTCAGCTCCCAGAGCCAGATACGCGGGCCAGGTCACGGGCACAGGGTGACGAAAGCGGCGAGAGACGGCAAGGGCGCTTGCGCGACGCCCCAGCCTCGACAATGCTCGCGGATCGATGCGCGGAGTATGGCTATCTCTGGCTTTGGTCACCCTGGCTTCTTGCTCGTCACTGGGCGCCGTGCGCTTCGACGGTCACGCCAAGGAGCCGCTCACGACCGCCGGCCAGGTGGAGGACGTGAGCGCGCTGCCCACCGGCTACGACGCCCTCGGCGAGATCGCGGCCCACTGCAACTACTACGAGGGCCAGCGCCCACCGGACGGCGCGCCGCTTTCGGACGTGGACTGCTCGGAAGCACGGCTCACCCGCGCGATTCGCGAAGGGGCGGCGGAGGCCGGGGGCGAGCTGCTCGTCGGCCGGCGCTGCCGCTCCACGGTGGTGCACGAGGACGAGGACTCGCTCCGGATGTCCGTCTCGTGCACGGCAACCGTCGCGCGCCCCGATGAAGACACGCTGGCGGAGCGCGGCCTGGTCGCCCCGCGCGGGACGCGGGACGAGCTCTCGGCGCGCGAAGCCTGGCGCATCCGAGTGCGCTTCACGGACAGCGGCAAGGTCCTGCGTTCTCCGCGCAAGGTGGACTACGTTCGCGAGGTGGGCGACATGCCAGTGAGCAACGTCCGCATCGGGGACGTGATCACGGAGTGCGACGACACCTGCAACCGCGCGGCGGTACGCCACGGACTGCTCGTGGCGGCGGGGCGCTTCGGTGCCACCGACGTGGTGGGGGTGCGCTGCGCCGAGCGCAACAGTGGCTACTTCTGCACCGGCACCGCCACCGCGTACGAAATCGATCCCACGCTGGATCCCGCCGCGCGCTGATGTTCCTGCTCTTTGTGCGCCACGGCGAGAGCGAGGGCAACTCTGCCGGCTTGATGCAGGGGCGCGGAGACTTTCCCCTCACCGAGCGCGGACGGAACCAAGCGCTGCGGGTGGGTGCTTGGCTCCGGGAGCACGACGTGGGCTGGGACGCGGCGTACGTGTCGCCCCTGACGCGGGCGCGTCAGACGGCGGACATCATCGTGGCCCAGGCCGGGGGGCCCGCACCCGTCGTGGAGCCGGATCTGGCGGAGGTGACGGTCGGCTCCCTGGAAGGCCTGAACCGTGAGCAGATCGCCGAGCGCCACCCGGATTTTCTGACGCGGGAGCTCGAGAAGCTCGGAGACTTCGCGGCCTACGGCGGAGAGAGCTACGACGACATCCAAGCGCGTGTGGGCCGCGTGGTCGACAAGCTCTCGGCCTCGCATCGCGAGGAGCGCGTGTTGCTCGTCGGCCACGGCGGTCTCGGCTTCCACCTGCTGAAGTCTTTGGTGTGCGAGCCGGTGCCGCTGGTGTGCATCCTGCGCCTCGGCAACTGCACGGCCAGCCTGGTGCGCATGAGGGAGCGCCGTGGCGTGTTTTTCGGCGAGCTCGTCTGGCACGTGCCGGTGGAGCTCATGGGCGGCGTGGACGAGCGGGACGTGGGCGCGCTGTTTCGCTGACGCGCTACTTCTTCTTCAGCGGCTCGAGGGCATCCCGCAGGTGCGGGGGCAGGCTCACCGCCTTGTAGCGGCGGACCTCGGGTTCCCCGCCGGAAACGGCCGGCCGCACCGGGGGCGGCGGACGCGACGGCGCGGGCGGACGCGAGGGTCGTGGCGGTCGCACTGGGGCTGGAGGCTGGGCGGCGCGCGTCGCGCGCAGCGGCAAGGGCGGGGGACGCTTGGGCGCCTTCGGGATGGAGGGCGGCGCGCTGCTGATGATCTCCGGCAGCTTGCGTCCGCCACCGCTCAGGAAGGGCAGCAAGCTGTCGCTGATGGCGGACAAGCTCGGCGGCAGGCTGTCCCGCCGCGACTGAGCCGTGGAGCGGAGCTCGACGCGGCGCTCTTCTACCTCGCCGTCGACCAACAAAGGGAGCACCAGATCCGGCTGCACCGCCAGGGCGCGGCGAAACTCGGCGAAGGGCACGTCGATGCGCAGCGGCCCGAGCATGCGTTGCACCGTGAGGCCGTCGTCCACCATGACCTCGAGGACGGCGAGCTCGTCGTCGCCGATGAGCCGCACCACGAGCTCGCCGTCGAGCCAATCCCGGCCGGCCATGTGCGCCAGCACGATCATGATCTTCGGCGCTCCGCGGTTCGGGCTCGCCACCTCCGCCATGCGCTCCAAGAGGGCCAGCGCCTTCTTGCGGGGGCTCGGGTCGTTCATGCTGCGGGCCGAGGACAGCGCCTCGGCGATGGTGTCGTCGCCCACGTCCAGACAGCTCTGGATGTTGCCGTAGTCCGGGGCCGCGACCATCGCCCCCGAGTGTAGCGTGCCGTGGTTCGGCCCGTCACCCGCTGGACGAGGCGGGGTGTCGGCGATATGCGCTCTGGCCGATGGTGGCGCTGGATTTCGTGGCCGGCACCCTGGAGCTCCGCGGCGCGGACGCCGGGGTCGAGCTCCCGCGGAGCTTCCGCTGGGACGCTCGCGCGGCGTGTCATCGCGCCCCGGCCCTGGACTACGCCGAGCTCGTGCTCGCCCTGCGGCGCCAGGAAGTCCCCCTCGAGGATCACGCGCGGCGCTATCTGGAGCTCGAGCTCGGCGCGCGGCTGCATCGCACGCCGCGGCCGTATCAGAAGGCGGCGCTGGCGGCGTGGCGCAAGGCGCAGGGGCGCGGCGTGGTGGTGCTGCCCACCGGCGCCGGCAAGAGCCACGTGGCGGTGATGGCCATCGACGACCGACGACGCAGCGCCCTGGTGGTGGTGCCCACGCTGGATCTCGTGCGCCAGTGGTACGATCTCCTGCGCACCAGCTTTGGTGTACCCGTGGGCATCGTGGGGGGCGGCGAGCACACGGTGGAGCCGCTCACGGTCACTACCTACGACTCGGCATACATCCACATGGAGCACCTGGGGGCGCGCTTCGGCCTGGTGGTGTTCGACGAGTGCCACCACTTGCCCGGCGCGACCTACCAGCTGGCCGCCGAGCTGTGTCTGGCGCCGTTTCGCTTGGGGCTGTCCGCCACGCCGGAGCGCGCCGACGGGCGCGAGGCCGCACTGGCTCGCTTGATCGGCCCCGTGGTGTTCGAGAAGCCGATCCTGGATCTCAGCGGCGAGTACCTCGCGGACTACGAGACCGAGCGCCTGAGCGTGGAGCTGTCCCCCGCGGAGCGCGAGGAATACGAGGCGGAACGAGGGATCTACACGGGGTTTCTGCGGGCCCAGGGCATCCACATGTCGGGCGCTTCGGGCTGGAGCGACTTCGTGATCCGATCGAGCCGCAGCGAGGAAGGCCGGCGCGCCATGCGCGCCTATCGCCGGCAGCGGGAGATCGCCTTTGCGGCGCCGGCCAAGCTCGACGTGGTGGAGCATCTGCTCTCCGTCCACCGCGCCGACAAGACCCTGATCTTCACCCAAGACAATGCCACGGCCTACGCGGTGTCCCGGCGCTTCCTGGTGCCTGCCATCACCCATCAGACGAAGGTCCGGGAGCGCAGCGACATCCTCGAGCGCTTCTCCGACGGGCGCTATCGCGTGGTGGTCACCTCCAAGGTGCTGAACGAAGGCGTGGACGTCCCGGATGCCAGCGTCGCCATCGTGATCAGCGGCAGCGGCTCGGTCCGCGAGCACGTGCAGCGTCTCGGCCGCATTCTCAGGCCGCGGGACGACAAGCGTGCGGTGCTGTACGAGCTCGTGAGCGAGCGCACCAGTGAGTCGTTCACCAGCGAGCGGCGGCGGGAGCACGATGCCTATCGGTGAGCGATGCTGACGCCGGAGCTGGTGCTCACGCGCAGGAAGGGCGGACGGCTACAGGTGGCCACGCTGTCGGCGAAGGAGCGCGCGCGGGCTCTGGAGGTCGCCGAGCTGGTGCTCTCGGCGGCGCAGGCGGCGGAGGGCGGGAGCCGCGGCGAGCTCAAGGCAGCCTGGGCCGAGATCGGGCTTTCTGGCCGGGAAAAGAAGCTGTTCGACGGCTTCTGCAAGCTGGTGGAAGACGCGGCGGAGCTCGACAGCGAGGCGCCGGTGGATCCGGTGGAGCTCCGGCGCGCGGTGTTCACGCAGGCGGCAGAGGCGCGGGCCGCGGACGCCTTCGACCGCGAGCGCGTGCTGGCCGAGGCGGCGCGGAGCTTCGGCATCGAAGCGCCGGAGTCGGTGATGTACGCAGATCTGAAGAGCGAGCACCGACTGGTGCGCGTACCGCAGCTGAGCCCCGAAGCGCTCCTCGAACGCTATCAGACGGGATCGCGGCAGGCGGTGCTGTTGCGCGCCGTGCGGGTGGTGGCGGAAGTGCGCGGCGCCGCGCCGGAGGCGTATCGCGCGCTGTTCTCCAAGCTCAAGTTCCGTCGCCTCCTGCATCGCATCGAGCCGCTGGCTGACGGCGGCTATCGCATCACCATCGACGGGCCGTTCAGCTTGTTCGACAACGTCACCAAGTACGGGCTCGCGCTCGCGCTGGTGCTGCCGGTGCTAGAAGAGTGCGGATCGCTGGCGCTGGAGGCGGAGCTCCGCTGGGGGCCGCGGCGCGAGCCGATCGTGTTCGAGCACCGCCACCGCGGTCCCGCCGAGCCCGATGCCGCGCCCCTGCCGGACGAGGTGGCCGATCTCCAAGCCGCCTTCGAGCGGCTGGGCGGGCCGTGGGCTGCGGAGCGCGCGACGGAAATCCTGAACCTGCCGGGCGTGGGGCTGTGCGTTCCGGACTTGACCTTCGTGCACGCCGAGAGCGGGCGTCGCGTGCACCTGGAGGTGCTCGGCTTCTGGAGCCGAGACGCCGTGTGGCGGCGCGTAGAGCTGGTGGAGCAGGGCCTGCTGGAGCGCGTGGTGTTCGCCGTCAGCAGCCGCCTCCGGGTCAGCGAAGAAGTGCTGGGCGATGCCGAACACGCCGCGCTCTACGTGTACAAGGGCGCCATGAGTGCCAAGGCCTTGCTGCGCCGGCTCGACGCACTGGCCTGAGGGATGTAAAAGAAGGACGTGATCAGCACCCGCGCCCGGCACTTGCTCGCCGAATATCACGGCTGCGACTGCACCACGTTGAACGACGTGGAAAAGGTACGAGCGCTGATGCGCAGGGCCGCGGAGGCCGCGGGCGCCACCGTCGTCGCCGAGGTGTTCCACGAGTACCGGCCCCAGGGCGTGACGGGCGTCGTGGTCATCGAGGAGTCGCACCTGTCGGTGCACACCTGGCCGGAGTGCGGCTACGCAGCCGTGGACTTCTACACCTGCGGCGAGTCCATTCCGGAGCGTGCCGACGCCGTCCTGCGAGAGGGCCTATCCGCGGAGCAGGCGGAGGTCATGATCGTGGATCGCGGCCTGGATACCCTGGCCGTGGCTCGACACGACCCACGTCGGGACCTGAAGCTCGCCGGCGAGTGATGCGCCCGACAATTCTGGCTCTTTCTCTGTTGCTCTTTGCCCACGGCGCCGCCGCCCAAACGCTGGGCGAAGCCGTGGGGGAGCATGTCGGCGAGAACCTGAAGACGAAGAAGAAGAAGAAGCCCAAGAAGAAAAAGAAGCCCGCGCCGCCGCCGCCGGCATGGCACCCGCCGCCGCGAAGCAGCGCGCCGCCGCCGCCTCCCAAGAAGGAGGAGCCCAAGGGACCGTCGCTTCCATATCGTGTCTTCGTTCCGAGCTTCCAGCTCGACCCCATGTGGAGCGTCGCCTACCGCGGTTGGCGGCCCCAGGACTTTCCGACCATGACGGTCGAGACGGAAGCAGCCGCGACACTTTCTGTCGGTGTGTCGGCGAAGATCTTTCGCGTCATCAACATCCACCGCGCCTACTACGAGTCCAACGCCATCGCGTCTCCTCGCCGGCAAGGCGCCACCATCGCGGTCAAGAGCGCCAGTAGCGCGCCGGCCGCGGCGTGGCTCTTGGGCGCCATCGGCATCGACGTGAACTGGGTCCTCGAGCCCATCATCCGCTACGAGACCCGCGCCTTCGAGAGCGAGCTCACACCCACCCAGCCGGTGCGCATCATCCCGCACTCCGCCGACAAGAACGCGGATCTTTCCACTTTTCCGCTGACCACCGAGAAGCTTCGCATGACCAGCGCCTTCGAGACGCTGATCTTCGCCCTGCGCTACCACCACGACAACGACCCCAGTGGCCTGATCCAGACGGACGGTGGCACGCTGCCGCCCATTTACTTCGGCGTGGGCCTCGTCAGCTACTCCAAGCCCTACATGGTGCGCGTGGGAAGCGCCGTGCTTTCCGACCTGGTCTTCGACGCGCGCTTGAAGGGCGCCGGGCTCGCGCTGGGCGCCGACTTCCCGATGAAGCCGGATCGCTTCTTTGCCAGCATCAGCACGCAGCTGGGCGTGGGACAGGTGGATCTCACTCACAATTTCACGCTGAACGAGACGCTGCCGGACGGCTGGCTCATCGGCTACGCCCAGGGCGAGCTCTCGGGCGGCTATCTGTACCCCTTGCTCCGCACGCGCCCCACGCTCCTCGCCGGCATCGAAGCCTCCGTGGGCGGCGCGACGTTCTTCTATTTCAAGGCTTTCTCCAGCGAGGACGAGGAACGTCAGAGCCCCCCGTTGAACTGGGATCTGCTGTGGGGAGCGCGCGTGTTCTTGACCTTGCCGCTTTGATGTCGCTGCAGCGCGGAACCTCGCGCCCGCGCGGTTCCGCGCTGCAGCGACATCATTTGGCAGCATCCGGGAGGGGCGTTTCAGGGCCCGCGTCGGAAGCGGCGTCCGCTGCCGCATCTGCGCCGGCGTCGCCGTAGCTGCCGTCGCCGTCGGCGTCGATCCACACGGGATTCGTGAAGGCGAGGGGAGCGGCGTGCACGCCGGGGAGCACGTCGTCGAGCTCGCGGCTGCCGCGCACGACGACGACGACCCAGGTGTCGCGCGCCACGGCGACGCGCGTCTGCCAGGTGAGTCGGAGCGGCGCCGTGGGGGCAGCCACGCGCTCGGTCTCGGCCACGCGCTCGCCGGCGATCCACACCTCGGCGCGGGTGATGTCGATGAACGCGGGCGCCTGCACCGACACTTGAACGCTCACTTCACCCTCGTCGGCGACGGCGAGCCCCCCCGGCTCCTGGCCGCCCACGCGCACGTCCAAGAACGGGCCGTTGCTCACGAAGGCGCGGCCTCCGCGGAGCGCCGAGACGATCTGCTCCGCGGTCACGTGCCCCGGTCGGTCGTCGGGCACCCGCAGATAGGTTCGCGGGTAGCCGGCCCACTCGCGGCTCAGCTGATGCGAGTCGGAGTTACCCATCGCCGTGTAACGATGCCCTGCTTCCAGAAGTCGAAACCACTCTCGCAGGTTCTCGTCGATCACCTTCGGCTGCCCCAGCTCGAAGCCGTTCACCACCTCCAGGGTATCGAAGTCGAAGCTGAAGCCTTCCGCTCCGGCCTCCATGCTGCCGGAGTCGAGCTCGGCGCGGTTGAAGTAGCCGATGTCCGCCATGCGCGGGTGGTTCACCTGCACCAGGACGCCCGGGGCAAGCTCGCGCACCCGTGCGAACAAGTCCCTGGGCAACAACTCGCCGGTCGCGGGCAGCCCGGCGTCGAGCGGGTACGGATACGCGTTGAAGTGCCCCCAGCGCGTGGTGGTGAGCTCCACGCCCGGCATGGTGGCCAATCGCGACTCGGCATCGAAGCCGCGGAGCGTGGGCGCGTAGTCCGTGACGTGGTTGTGATCCGTGGGCACCGCCACCTCGATGCCGGCAGCCACCAGTGCGGTCACGCGGTCCTCCAGGCTGACGCTGGAGTCGTGGCTGGGCGCGGCATGCAGGTGGAAGTCGCCGGCGATCCAGCCCGGCGAGTCCACTTTGCGCGGCAACACGGCGCGCACCGTGGCTCCGGCCTCTGCGGTCACGCTCACGGCCTGTTCCCACAGCGCGTACTCGGGACCGTGGGTGAACAGCATGCGGTAGCGCCCGGGCGGCAGCTCCACGCGGCCTTCACCCGTCAAGGTGTAGCCGGCGTGGCCCGCGCCCTCGGCGCGCTCCGCGGGGCCGAAGAACGGCGTCTTGGTCGGCGGGATGCCGCGCACCAACCAGCGCGCGGCCAGCGGTGCCTGCTCCGAATCCACCACGGTGAAGCGCAGCATGCCGGGTTCCGGTGGGATCAGGCGCACCTCCCGCGGATCACTGCCGGGCTCCAGCGTGACGCTCTCGCTGTCCTCGCCGCCCGGCGCGCGCAGCAGCAAGCGGTACTCGCCGGGGGGCAACGGCAGCTCGAAGCTGCCGTCCCGTTGGGCGCGGACGGTGAGCACGGGTTTGCCGTCCGGGTGCTCGGCTTCGACGGTGGCCCAGCTGGGAGCGGGATCGAGCTTGCCCCGCACCACGCGCACGTCCTTGCCCGACAGCTTCCACGCCACCCGCGCGACGCCGGCGAGCCCTCCCGGCGCGACGACGAGGTAGCGGGTCACTTCGCGGGACGCGCCCGCTGCGAGCTCCGCCGCGCGGGTCATGGCGCGCTGATCGCGCGGTCCGATGGGATCGAAGCGAAACTCCACGTCCGCTCCGTCGGGGTAGGCGAGGGCGCTCGAGAACAGCTGGCCCCGCCGCGCGATCCACGGCACGCGCTCTCGCGCCGCAGCCTCCACGAAGCCGAGCCGCGGCGCAAAGGTCGCCGCACCGGGCCAGCTCACCTCGTCTCCCACCGCCAGCGCCGCGAGAGGAGTCTTCTGGGTGTTGGTGATCCGCGTGACCAACGCGGCCCGCTCACTCCCCGGAGTGAGCTCGACGCGGGTCGCGAGCTCGAGCGCGCCATCGAAGCTCTCTTGCTCGACCAGCAAACGCGGCGTTGGGCCATCGAGCAACGGACGCACCCCCTTCATCTTCAGCGGCTGGTCCACGCCGGCGAGCTCCACCACCGTGCGCAGACCGAGCAGGTGATCGGTGTGGAAGTCTCCCACCGATACGTCCAACATCGCACCATGCCGCAGCTGACGCTCCACACCGGCCGCGTCGGCTCCCATGCTCAGGGATAGCCCTTTGGTGGCCAGTAGCCAGTCGCCGATCTGCGCCTGAACCGCAGGACCGGGTTCCAAACCCGGCGCCACGACATGAGACAAGGTGACGCCACCCTTCGTCACGGGCTGCGACAGAGCGACCGCTTCGTTGTCGGAACAGCCGTTGCGAATCAGCGTCACGATCGCGACCGTGGAGAAGGCGGCGAGCAGCGCTGCTAGAAGATGATGCCGCCGGTGCGACGCGGGCGTGGTCACGGTCTGCGTCCATGATGGTGGGCGTCGTCGCGATTGGCAACGCGGTGGCGCGCGGAGGGCGCCGCGGGTATCTTGTGCGCGTGTCGGGGCTTCGCTTTCGTACCCAGCTTGTCGCGCTGGCGCTCTTGATCGCGCCGGCTTGCGCCAAGAGCGAAGGCATCACGCCGGATCTGTCGACCGGAGGAACGGGCGCTGGCGGTGCGGACGCGAGCGTCGGCGGGCAAGCGGGACAGGCCGGTAGCGGCGGCGGCGCGGGCATCGGCGGCGGAAGTGGCGGCACCGCTGGGGATGGCGGCAGCGCCGGCACTATGGGCGGCGCCGCTGGCGTGGGGGCGAGCGGCGGAACCGGAGCGACGGGAGGCACGGGCGGAAGCGGCGGCGCGGCGGGCGGAAGCGGCGGCGCGACGGGGGGCACGGGCGGAAGCGGCGGCGCGACGGGCGGCACGGGCGGAACGGGCGGTAGCGGCGGCTTCGCCGGTTGCCCCATCACGAGCTACGACTTCGCGTCGTGCACCGGCTTCACCGCGGGGGGCACCAAGAGCGACTGGCAGTGCGGCGTGCCCTCCAGCGGCCCAGGCGCCGATCACACCGGCGGCGGCCAGTGCTGGGGCACGAACCTGTCCGGCAACAGCAACAACTGCGCGGACTCGACCCTCACTTCGCCGGTCATCGATCTCAGCGGCGCGAGCGGCTTGGCGCTCCGCCTGCAGCTCTACCAGTGGTACGACTTCCGAGCCTGCAACGCCGGCAACGCGCTGTGCAGCCTGGTGTGCGCCTTCGACAAGTCGACCTATTCCGGCGGCATCGTGGAAGTGTTCGATGGTTCGAGCTGGCAGAAGCTGAACCCCACCACCGGGTACGGCAGCACGCCGGTAGACTGCTACTCCGTCAGCGCCGAGGGTGGCGTCACCTGTCAGCCGTGCGCCCTGGACGGCGTCAACGGCTTCAGCGGTGCCACCGGCGGCTGGGTCCCGGTGGAGTTCGACATCTCGAGCTACGCCACGGCGAGCTTCCAGTTCCGATTCCACTTCGCCAGCTACGACAGCGAGTTCTTGTGCCATCCCGCCAAGGCCGGCTGGTACGTGGACGACATTCGCGTGGCCAAGCTCTCCTGCCCGTGACGGTATCGCGCCGCCCCGACATGCTTCGGATTGAGCTGCCGCAGGCCGTGGGCTAGCGTGGCGAATCGTGCCGGCATCTCAGCGCAAGCTCTGCGAGTTTCCCACCGTGGGCGACAGCGACGGTTGGGCCGTGACGCGTCAGGGCGACATCGTGCTCGTGAAATTCAAGGGTCGCATGACCGGCGCCGACGGTGCCCGCTCGGCGAAACGCGCCTTCGAGCTCGCCGGCGACGACACCGTGGACCTGGTGGGCGACCTGCTGGAGCTCGAGCACTACGAGCCGCAGGTGCGCAGTGACTGGCAACGCATCGCCTCGCCCCACAAGAAGCAAGTGAACGCGGTGTGCGTGGCCGCGCAGAAGTCGCTGGTGCGCATGGGCGTGCAGGCCTTCGGGCTGTTCGTCGGCATTCCCACAAAGGTGGTGGGCACGCGCGCGGAGATGGAACGCTGCGTGTTGGATCTGATGAGCCGGCGCCACTGACGGTTTCATGTCGGTCCGGCGCGATGCCCGGCGCGCTTCGTGCGTTTCCGCGGCGGCCCGACAAGGATCTCTGGAAGCAGGGTGTCCGGGGACGGAATTGAACCGCCGACACGTGGATTTTCAATCCACTGCTCTACCAACTGAGCTACCCGGACGAGAGGGCCGGAACCTTTAGCGCAATCCCCCGGCAGCGCGCAACAAGGTCGCGCAGGGGCGTGAGGGCCAGCGCGAAACCGGCGGGAAAGTCGCTACTCCGCGCCTTCTGCGCGGGACTCGGCGGTCCGGATGCGCGCGACGGCTTCGACCTCCACCGGCATGCCGACGAGCCAAGCCATGCCGCTCAGGGGGTCGACGGCCCTCGCGCCGCCGGCGGCCAGCTGATTGACGTTCTGTCCGCCCCGCGCCTTGGCCGTGCTCCAGCTGCTGCCGGCGACGTGACCGTAACCGTGGGGTACGGCCACGACCCCGGGGCCGAGCTCCGCGTTGACCCGGGCGGGCAGCTCGACGGAGTGCCCGTTGGCCGCGATGCGCACGCGGTCGCCGTCGCGAATGCCCAGGCGGCGCGCGTCCGCTTCGGACAGGTGCGCCGCGTGCTCGGGGGTGCTGAGGCGAGGGTTGTCGTGCATCCAGGAGTTGTGCCCGAGGCGCTCGCGCTTGCTGATCAGCCGCAGCTGCTGCGTCTCGGTGAGGGATGCCTCGAGCTCGTCCAGACGGCGCCACACTTCCGTGGGGTACAGCGCCACGCGCTTGTCCGGCGTGCCGATGCGGCGAGCCAGGAAGTCCCCCGGGCGCTCGCGATGCGACAGCTCGATGCCGTGAGGGTGGGCCGTGAGGGCCTTCTTGGGGCGGAGGCCCAGCGCGGGAGCAAGGAGCGGCAGTGCCAGCGCCTCGGTGCCGCCCGCGCGCAGCGCTGCGCGGGTCGCGAGATCTGCGGCGCGGTTTCCGAACAGCGGCAGGCCGGCGGCGCGGGCGATGTCCGCCAAGATGCGCCACTCCTGCCGGCGCTCGGCGCGCGGCGACACGACGGCGTCGCTCCACTGCACGTAGGGTGTGGGCTGGAGCTGCAGCTGCGCCAGAGGAAAGTCTTCCCGCTCGAGAAAGTCGGTCGACGGCAAGAGGTGCGTGGCGTGTGCGCCAGTGTCGTTGACGAACAGATCCACGCTGACGCACAGCTCGAGCTTCGCGAGGGCGCGCGAGAGGCGGTCTCCGTCCGGCGCGCTCAACACGGGGTTGCCCGCCACCACGATCAACGCGCGGATCTGCTCGGGACCGGGCGTCAGGATCTCGTCGGCGAGGATGGGCGTCGGCAAGGTGCCGAGCACCGGCGAGAAGCCGCCGATGCGGCTCTTCCAGTGGGGTTCGCGATCCAGGCCGATGAGCCGCGCGAGGCCGGCGGTGTCCGCGGCGCCGCGGATCATCAGCGCGCCGCCCGCCCGGTCGAGGTTGCCCGTCAGGAGCTCGAGGGCGATCTTGGCGGCGTAGGCGATGTTTCCGAAGCGACCCTGATTCACGCCGGTGGACACGTGACAGAAGGCGCCCTCGGCGGAGGCGAAGGCGCGCGCGAGCTCACGGATGCGTTCGGCCGAGACGCGGGTGGCGGCGCTCACGTGCTCTGGCGTGAAGCGCGCCGCCGCTCGGCGGAGCTCGGAGACGCCCGTCGCGTGGCGCTCCGCCATGGTGTGATCGAGGAGATCTTCGTCGAAGATCACGTTCAACAGCGCGAGCAAGAACGCCGCGTCGGTGTCCGGCGCGATGGCCACGTGCTCACCCACCAACTGCGCCGTCTCGCTCTTGCGCGGATCCACCACCACCACACGGCCGCCGCGCGCTTCGATGGCCTTCAGACGCGCGACCATCCGAGGCGCATTCACGAAGGAGCTCTGGCTCACGCTCGGGTTCGTGCCCAAAAGCAACGCGAAGCGCGCCCGATCCAGATCGGGCACCGGGTGAGTGCCGGCGCTGCCCAGCATGTGGCGCGCGACGACGAACTTGTTGTTGCAGTCGAGGGAGCCGGCGGAAAAGTAGTTGCGGGTGCCCAGGGCCTGCACGAAGGCCATGCCGTACACCGGCAGGGTGTAGCTGAAGGCCGCTGGATTTCCGACGTAGATGCCAATGGCGTGGGGCCCGTGCTGGTCGCGAATGCTGCGGAGCTTGTCTCCGATCTCGCGCGTGGCGTCCGTCCACGACACGCGTTCCAGACCCTCTGGGCCGCGGCGCTGGGGATGGTTCAGCCGACCTGGGCTCTCGTGGACTTCGCGGAAGCGGGTGCCCTTGGCGCAGGCGAAACCGCGGCTGACGACGTGCTCCTTGTCCGGGCGCAGGGCCACGACGCGATCCCCCTCCACGTCCGCAAGCATTCCGCAGGCCGCTTCGCAGATGCGGCAGTACGTCACCTTCGTGTTCACGATCCCCCGTCTCCTTCCAATCGACGTTCCAGCGCTTCGAGGCGAGCACGGAGCTCGCGTTCGGCCTCCAGGGCGCGTTCTTTCTCTGCGCGCTCGCGTTCTTTCTCTGCGCGCTCGCGTTCTTTCTCTGCGCGCTCGCGTTCTTTCTCTGCGCGCTCACGTTCGCCGTGGGCGCTCAGCTCCTCTTCGCGCGTCTGCCACGGCTCGTTGCCCGCGCGATCGTGACTGAAGACCAGCTCGCCGTCGTTCGCCGAGAGCCAACAGCCGAGCACCTCGGAGAAGATCGGCCCGTCCGTGGCGGCGACGCGGTCGAAGGCGCCGCAGGCGTCCCGGCGCCAGAGCTGCAGTAGGATTGGCCCACCCAGGGACGCCGGGCCCGCCAGACGGGGGTCGAACACCACGAGCTCTTGGGTCCTGAGCGCCGCGTAGCGCTCGTGGACGTCTCGGTAGTCCTTGTGGGGGTGATTGGCGCTGACGACCTCGAAGCAGATAGTGGGCGGTAGGTGGCCCGGCTTCCACAAGCACAGGCTGCCGAGTTGCTCGACCTTCGGCGGTGGCGGGTCGAGCACGCACACGTCAGGGTCGATGCCGATCTGCGGCGCGCGTTCGAGCCAACGAACGGCAAGGTTGCGAGCGATGCGCACGGGGCGCGGCAGGGCTTGGGCCCAGTTGTCGAGCACCGCCCGGATGCGCTGGGCGGTGTGATCGTGAGGAATGGACTCTGGCACGGTGCCCTCGGGGAGCACCCACTGCTCGGGCTCGGGGCGAACCCGATACCGCAGCGTCACGAAGCTCGCGGGATCGTCCACGAGGTCGAGCATAGCTCGGGAGGGGTGCATGCGGGAGGTCACAGCAGGCGACGTGCCGACCACGAATGTCCGCGGATTCGTTGGATCCGAGGGGTGGCGGCCAGTGGCGGCTGGCGGCGAATGGCCAGCGCCGTGGGGCTTTGCTACTGGGCTCGACGATGCGACGCCTCTTGCTCGCGCTCTGGCTATCGTCGTGTGCGGTCTCGCCACCGCCTCCGGAGGTCCGTGCAGCGCCTGCGTCGCCCATGGCAGCACAAACGCCCGCCCCCAACTTCACGGACGACTCCCCCGGGCCGCCGGACGATCCGCTTTGGCAGCGCGCGGGCCGCGCGGACGCCATCGATCTGGCGGCGTTGGCGGAGCGTGAGGGCGCGACCGGCCTCGAGGCCCAGCTCGGGCGCGGTGGGAGTGCCGGGCGCACGGCCCTCTTGGCGTTGCCCTTTGCACCGGACGCCGAGCTCGCGGCCGGCCGGCTGTGCCGGCTGGCCTCGGAGGTGGACTCGCCCTCGCGACCGCTGGTGCTTTTGGCGCTCCACGGGGTGCTCTCCCGACCGCCGCCCGGAGAGCGGCTGGACGCCGCGGGGCTCCGCAGGTGCCAAGAGTTGCTCCGCGATCTCGCCGCGCGGCCGGCGCTGCCGCCGAGCGATCGCGACCACGTCGCTGCCGCCCGCGCGCTCCTCGAGCAGCAGCTCCAGTGACGGAAAGCGGCGGACTTCGGTATGCTCCGGAGTCGTGGTCAGCATGCAGCCCGGCTCGGGCACCAATCCGTACTCTTCGGAGGCGTACCTTCACCAGCTCCTGAGCAAGGCCATCAACGCCGGAGCCCGGGACGTGCATCTCAAAGTGGGTCAGCCGCCGGGGGCTCGAGTGCGCGGCTCCATCGTGTACTTCCGCGTGGACAAGCTCCGCCCCGAGGACACCGAGGCGGTCGCTCGGCATCTGATCAAGGAGCAGGAGCTCCGGAACAACCTCAGCGGCTTCAACGAGTACGACACTTCTTACGCCGCGCCCGGCATCGGTCGCTTCCGCGTGAACGTGTATCACCAGCGCGGGACCCTCGCGATCGTGATGCGCGCCATCCCCTTCGACGTGCCGCGGCTCGACGACCTGGGCGTGCCGGGTGCAGTGCGAGAGCTGGCGGAGCGGGACCGGGGCCTGGTGCTGTGCGTGGGCGCTGCCGGCAACGGCAAGAGCACCACGCTGGCCGCGATGATCGCGCACATGAACGAGAACATGTCGCGTCACGTGGTCACCATCGAAGACCCCATCGAGTACCTGCACAAGGACGGCCGTTGTTCCATCAGCCAGCGCGAGATCGGGATCGACACGGCGAGCTTCGCGGACGCGCTGCGGGCTTCCCTGCGACAAGATCCGGACGTGATCCAGGTGGGTGAGATCCGCGACTCCGAGACCATGGAGATTGCCCTCAAGGCCGCCGAGACGGGCCACTTGGTGCTGTCCACGCTGCACACTCCGGACGTCGCTCGTACGGTGAATCGCGTGGTGGCGCTCACCCGCGGGGATCCCGAGGACGTGCGCGAGCGCCTGGGGGACGCGCTGCAGGGCGTGATTGCCCAGCGGCTTTTGCCCCGGGCGGATGGTCAGGGCATGGTGCTCGCAGCGGAGCTGCTCAGCATCACCGGCTCCGTGCGCGAGTCGGTCAAGCGCCCTCTCGGCAACCCGCCGCTCAAGGAGCTGATGGAGGCGGGGCAGGGCATGTACGGCATGCAGACCTTCGAGATGAGCGTGAAGGCGCTGCTCCGCGAAGGGCTGATCGAGCGCGAAACCGCGCGCGCGGCCATCGGCTTTTGACGCGTCGCTGCGCGAGTCCGCCACGCGTGGTTCCGCGCCGGGCCAACATCCATGGCATCAGGGGGTTGGTCCGCCGCGGAACCACGCGGAAGTCCGGTACGGCAGTTCCATCCCGCGGGGGAATGCTCTAGATACCTCCGCATGTCTGCACCGATTCGCCACGATTGGACTCGCGCCGAGGTGCGCGCCCTTCACGACCTGCCGCTGTTCGAGCTGATCGACAAGGCGCGCGCCGTGCACCTGGCGATGCATCCCGAGGGCGAGGTGCAGCTGTGCACGCTGCTCAGCGTGAAGACCGGTGGCTGCCCGGAAGACTGCGCCTACTGTCCGCAGTCCGCCCACTACAAGACCGACGTGGAGCGCGAGTCGCTGATGAGCGTGGACGAGGTGGTGGCGGCCGCGGAGCGCGCGGTGTCGGTGGGTGCCACGCGCTTCTGCATGGGCGCGGCCTGGCGCGAGGTGAAGGAGGGGGAGGCCTTCGAGCAGGTGCTGGAGATGGTGCGGCGGGTCAAGGGCATGGGCCTCGAGACGTGCGTCACTCTCGGCATGCTCAGCGCGGAGCAGGCGGCGCGGCTCAAGGAAGCGGGGCTCGACGCCTACAACCACAACATCGATACCTCCCGCGAGCACTACAAGTCGATCATCTCGACCCGCGGCTTCGAGGACCGCTTGGCCACGCTGCGGAACGTGCGCAGCGCGGGCATCACCGTGTGCACCGGCGGCATCATCGGCATGGGCGAGGGGATCGACGACCGCTGCGCCATGCTGGTGGAGCTGGCGCGGCTCTCGCCGCATCCCGAGAGCGTCCCCATCAACGCGCTGGTTCGCGTGCCGGGCACGCCGCTCGAGAGCCTGCCGCCGGTGGAGCCGCTGGAGCTCGTGCGCATGATCGCGACGGCGCGCATCATGATGCCGAGCTCTCGCGTGCGGCTGAGCGCGGGGCGCTCGGAGCTGCCCAAGGAGGCGCAGCTCTTGTGTCTGTACGCGGGGGCGAACAGCATTTTCTACGGCGACACGTTGCTCACCACGCCGAACCCGGATCCCTCCGCGGACGACGATCTGGTGCGCACCGCGGGGCTTCGCCCCCAGGTGTCGGCGCCGAGCTGACCGACGCCTTCGGTCTTGTCCAGCCGCGTGACCCAGATGGTGCGCACCACGCGGCCGCCGCGGCGCACCTCCACCTTGCTGCGGCTCTTCACCGTGCGGCCGGGCAGCTCGAGCTTCGGATCGAGGGGGAAGCGGCTGTCGTAGACGAGCAGCACCACGGGTGCGTCGAGCCAACGGCTGCGCGGGTACCAGCGGTCGAAGTCGTCCCGCTGGGGCGTGTTGCAGCCCACCGGCGCGCGGTTGCCGAGGGCGGCTTGGGCTTGGGCGCACACCACCCAGTGCGGCCCCACGACGACCGGCAGGCGATGGGTCTCGAGGGCGGTGCGCGTCACGGCGTCGTCGAGCAGTCGACCGCCCGGTCCCCAGGCGACCAAGTCGTTCGCCAGATCGTACTTCGGTTGATACAGACCTCCGAGCAGCCGCGGCGGCAGCTCGGTGGCGACCCACAGCCACGTGAGCAGCGTGAGCGCCGCACCCGTGACCAGGGAGGCGACCGCGAGCTTCGGGCCCACGCGCTCGGAGCGTGCGGCGTGGATCGCGAGGGGCAAGTACGCCGGTGCGAGCCAGTGCGGCTCGGCGACCTTGGACCACAGACACAAGGCCGCCAGCACCACGCCGGGGACCACCGTGCACAGCCACAGCAGGCGGCTTGCGGCGTCTTCGGCGCGGCGGCGATACAGATCCACGGCGACGAAGCCGCTGGCGACGAGCAAGACCGGCGAGACGTACACCAGCTGTCCGCCGAGGAGCGCGCCCAGGTTGCGGAACGAGAGCCCGGCCTGGCTCTGTGTCGTGATCAGGCGATGGCGCAGCATGGGACTGCCGTTCTGGACTTCCCACAGCACCACCGGCGCCAGCAGCAGGAGCACCAGCAGGGCCGCGGCCCAGGGCGCGAAGGTTCGAAGCCGCGGGCGGAGCGCGCGAAAGCCGAGGCTCGCGGCCAGGGCGAGGGCGAGCAACAGCGCGCTCACCTTGCTGAGGGTGGCGATGCCGACGAGGGCGCCCACGCCCAGCGTGGCAGCGAACGCGGCGAAGCTCGACGGCGGGCGGGAAAGGGCGAACAGCGCGAGGGTGAGGGCGCCGAGCCAGGCCGTGGCCATCAATAGATCCGGCGTCAGGCCGAAGAGCCCCACGGCCATCTCCGGTGCCAGCGCAAGGGCCAGCACGGTGCGCGCGGCGCGAGACCAGGGCGCGCCGGTGGCCCGCGCCGCGAGGCCGCCGATCCAGGGCACGGCCGTGGCCAGCACGGCGGTGAGCAGGTGGGTCTTCAGGGGAGACGGAGCGCCCAGCCAGCGGGCGACCTGCCCGACGAAGCCGGGATGATCGAGATAGGCCGGCTGCGGATGCAGTCCGTAGCAGATGTAAAGCGCCTCGGCGTCACCGAAGCCCACGTGACCGGCGAGCTGAAGGCGCAGCGCGAAGAGCGCGATGCTGACGAACACGGCCCAGCGCAGCGGCGTCACGAAAGCCACGGCTTCATGTGCTCGGCGACGCGCTCCGAGGGCATCTCCGTGTCCTCTTCCAGCGGCTCTTCCAGGCTGGCGCGGACCGCGCGGCAGCGGGAAAGCCACGCCTCCCGCTCGTCCAGGAGACGACCGGCTTCATCCGCCAGGGCATCGGCGGTGAGTGCGCTCTGCAGCAGCTCCGGAAATACACCTCTGCCCAACACGATGTTCGGCAGCCCGACGTGGTCGATGCTCAGGTAGCGGCGCGCCATCGCTTCGCTGAGGGCGCCCGTGCGGTAGCCAATCACCGGCGGCACTTCCGACAGCACGCACTCCATGGTGACGGTGCCGCTCGCCGCGAGGGCCACGTCGAAGGCCGGCAGCACCGGGGGCGCGTTGGAAGAGATCACGCTGACGCCGGCCTGCGCGGCGCGGCGCGCGACGCCGTCGGCAACTCGTCGCGGCAAGGTGGGGGTGAGCACGATGCGCGCGTCGAGGGCGCCCCGCTCGGCGCGCAGCAGGGCGACGGCTTCCAGCATTGCGGGCAGGTGCGCGCTCACTTCGTGCGGGCGGCTGCCGGGCAACACCGCGACGTACTCCGCGTAGGGTGTCATGCCGAAACGCTCGCGGGCCGCGTCACGGCTCACGCTGGGTGCCTCCAACGCGGGATGGCCGACGTAGGTCGCGCTCACGCCGTGACTCCGCCACAGTCGCTGCTCGAAGGGCAGGATCACGGCCATGCGATCGCAGGCGTGCTTGAGCGTCGGCGCTCGCTCGCCGCGCCAGGCCCACACCTGCGGCGGCGCGTACCACAGCACGCGCGTGCCGAGCTCCCGCAGACGCGGACCGAGCCAGCCGTTGAACTCCGAATAGCCGACCAGAAGCGCGGCGCGCGGTCGCAGCTGTTTGGCGCGCGCCAGGAGCTTGCGCGCCGCGCTCGCGATCCGCGGCGCGCGGGCCAGCACGCTGCCGATGCCCATGGCGCTGATGCTGCTGGCGTCGGTGAGCAGCTCCACCCCCGCAGCGCGGAGCTCGGCGCCGCCGAGACCGAACGCGTCCACGCCGAGGCGGCGCACGACGGGCGCCGCCATTGCGTCTCCCGAGCCTTCGCCGGCGGAGACGAGGAGCACGTTTTCTCCACGCACGCGACTAGGAGCGGCGGCGGCGCGCCGTGAGCAGCGCCAGGCCGAGCAGCCCGGCGAACACCGCAAGGGATCCGGAGCCCGAGGGACGGCCGGGAGCGGTCGTGCAGCAGCCCTTGTCCTCGGGCGTCTTGCACTTGGTGGAAAACCCGTGGCGTGGCGTCGCGTCGCAGGCGCGGGACGTGTCTCCCGGCGGGTAGATGCTGCAGATGCCCGCGATGTCGTCGGCTTCCAGCGAGCGCATGCTGGTGTCCCCGGTGGCGTAGTAGCTGAACATCGTGGCGCTCTGATCGCACGAGTGCGACAGACCCAGGAAGTGACCGGCCTCGTGGGTCGCGATCGAAAGCAGGTCGTACTGAGTGCTGACGTCGCCCACGGTGATGGCGTTCTCCGCCGAGTTGATTTCCACGTCGGCGTCGAAGATCTGTCCCGTCTTCACGTTGAAAGTGATGGTGGTCAGCGCCAGCGTGGAGTTGGATCCGACGTACGGCCAGTAGTCGTCGCGAAACATCCAGATGTTCGCGTTGGGCGCGTCCTGGTTGTACTCCTGACGGTCGCAGGTGACGGCGCCGAAGTCGTTCAGGTTGATGCTCGGCGTGCCGCCCACGGCACAGGGCGCGGACTGCCACTGGACGAAACCGGTGGCCACGGCGTTCCTCAGCGTCTCGAAGTCGATGCCGCGCAAGGGCGAGCCGTCCACCTGGGTGCTGAAGGAGACGCAGGAGCTCGGCCAGTACAGCGGCAGCCCGCCATCGAGGCACTGATCGCAGCTGGGGCTGGTGGAGCACGTCTTGGAGGTACAGGTGGTGGTGCGGCAATAGGCGGACGCCGCGGACGAAAGCCCGAAGACGAAGAGCCCTGCCGCCAAGGCAATCTCAGCGCGCACGCCACGCTCCTTGGATACGACGGCGGGCTTCGGACAGCGACTGACCCACCAGATCCTGGACCGCCGAACCGGCGACGCCGCGCAGCTCCGATAGGCGAGGGCTCGGGCGCAGCGTGCCGCGGATCGGATAGTGCCCCTGGGCCATGGCGCTGACCGCGTGCTCGCCGCCACCGATGTCCGCGAGGAACAACACGGAGTCCTCGCCGATCAGCAGCAAGGCCTCGCCGTGGACGACCTGTCCCACGTCCCCCACCTGTCCGCCCAACGTGCGGACCAAGAGCTCGGCCCCGGGAGCGCTTCCGGCGATGGTCTCGTTCACGCGCAAGCGCGTGGTGGTGACGATGCGCTTTCTGCCGGCCACGGTCTCCCAGCGGCTCTGCGCATCCAGTGCGGTACCGACGACCGAGATCTGGCTGTCGGCCGACAGCTCCTTCAAGGTCACCGCCCGCGCAATGCTGGCCTGAGCTCGGCGCGGGAGAGCCACCGCCGCGGCCGCCCCCATGAGCGAAAGAAGGGCGCTTCGCCGCGAAATCATCGAGGTGGAGCCTAGCGCGACCGACTGATGGCGGCCAGCGGCTTCGGTTTGCACCTGGGCCCCGAGCGCTATAAAGCTCTGGCTTGTCGGCCGGTCCGACTCCCCCCAACCCAATGACGTCGACGACGACGGCCAATGCGCCGCTCTTGGAGGCAGTCTCACCGACCCTCGCGGGTGAGCTTCGCCGCTACCTGGATCGCCACAAGAAGGAAGTGGAGGCGATGATCCGGCGGGGCGATGCCGCCGCGGGGCTACCAGCAGGGCAACGCCACGCGCGGATCTTCGATGGCTTGCTCTCGTCGCTGTTTCACGCCGTGCACGCCGCCCTCGTGCACCACGACAAATGGCGTCCCGTGACCCTGGCGGCCGTGGGCAGCTACGGCCGCGGAGCGCTGTGCTTCTCCAGCGATCTGGACGTGCGGCTGTTGACCGCGGGCTCGGATGCAGAGAGCGCCCAGCCCATCGCCGAGGCCCTGCTCTACCCACTGTGGGACTCGGGTCTTGCGATTGGTCATCAGGTGGTGACCGCCGACGACATGGTCGAGCTGGCGCGCACGGACTTGCCCACCGCGACCACGCTCCTCGACTGGCGCATCATCGCGGGGGACCCAGAGCCGAGTCAGGCGCTGCTCGCCCGCGTGTTCGAAGGTGTCTTTGGAGTGGGGCAGATCCGTGAGTTCCTCGAGCGCCTCCAGGAGCGCGCCCAGGCGCGCCACGAGCGCTACGGCGGCTCGGTGTACCTGCTCGAGCCGGACGTGAAGAACGGTCCAGGCGGCCTCCGGGACCTGGACATCGCTCATTGGGCTGCCCGCGCCCGCTGGCGCTCGTCCGAGCTGTCGGAGCTCGTTCGCCTCGGAGTACTGGTCACGCGCGAGTGGCAGACCATCTCCGAAGCCCAGAGCCTGATGTGGCGCGTGCGGAATCTGCTGCACGTGTACGCTGGTCGCCGTTCGGACCGCTTGAGCTACGACCGGCAGGAGCAGCTGGCGGAGGACTTGGGGTACGGCGCCGGTGGGGCGGCGGTGGAGCACTTCATGCGGGACTACTACCGGTCCGCCCGCGAGGTGCTCCGAGCGCGGGACATGCTTCTTGCCCGCGCCGCACCACCACCCACGCGCAGACCGCACGAAGTGAGCATCGGCAAAGGGCTCAAGATCATCAACGCTGCGGTGACCCTGGCGCACCCGTCGGCGTTGGACGCCGAGCCGGCGCTGGCCCTGCGTCTGTACGACGAAGCGGTGCGGCGAGGCCTGCCGGTGTACGAGTTCGCCCGCGACACGGTGGCGCGCGCGGTCACGCGCCCCGAATTCTGCGAGCGCCTGCGCGAGAGTCGCGAGGCCGCCAAGCTCTTCGTGCGCCTGGTCACCACCGCGCAGCGCACGCGCTTCAAGAACGGCAGCGTCCTCGGGGAGCTGCACGACGTCGGCCTGCTGTTGGCGATGATCCCGGAGTTTTCTCCGGTCGTCGGTCGCGTGCACCACGACGTCTATCACGTGTACACGGTCGACGCGCATTCGATCGCCGCCGTGGATCGCCTGCGCGCGCTGTCCCGCGGTGATCTCGGCCACGAGTACCCGTTGGCCTCTCGACTGGCAGCGGAGATCTCCCGGCCCGCGGTGCTCTACTTCGCGACCTTGCTGCACGACGTGGGCAAGGACATCGGCGGCAAGAATCACTCGGAGCGCGGCGCGCGGTTGGTGAAGGACATATTGCGGCGCCTCCCGTTTTCCGAGGCCAGCATCACCGCCGTGGCGCAGCTCGTGGAAAAGCACCTGCGCATGTACCACGTGGCCACGCGCCGGGACATCGACGACCCGGAGACGCTCAGCGGTTTCTGCGCCGAGGTGCGTAACCACGAAAAGCTCCGCGAGCTGTATCTGCTCACCGTGTGTGACGTCAGCACCACCAGCCCCACGGCGATGACCGCCTGGAAGGCGCGCATGCTCGACGAGCTGTACCACGCCGCGGATCGGACGTTGGGGGAGGGCCGGGAAACGCTGAGCGAGGTGCTCACGGAGAAACGCAAGGCGGTGCAGGAGCTGTGGGGCCAGCCCGAGGACGAGAAGGAAGCGCAGTTCCTGCAGCACGTGCTCGAGGCCGTGCCGGAGCGCTACCTCTACGCCAACGATGCGGAGCACATTCTCCGCCACCTCCGATTCGCGTGGGCCGCACGGCTGGAGTCCGCCACCGTGGACGTCTTGGCTCGGGACGAGGAGTACGCCGAGCTCTGCTTCGTGGCGGACGATCGGCCGGGGCTCTTGGCGCTGGTCACGGCGGCGTTGGCGGCGGCGCGCCTCGGCGTCGTGGGAGCGCAGATCTACTCCTGGCTGGACGAGAGCGGTCGCGTGCGTGCCCTCGACCTGTTCTGGGTGAAGGGCAGCAGCAACGCCGACGCGATCCGCTCCGCCATTCCCCGGATCCAGCGGGATCTGGGCCGGCTCCTCAGCGGCGAGCTCGATCCCGAGGCGCTGGTGGCGGGGGCCGGCTCCTCGCGAGTCTGGTCCGAGCGGCATGCGCCTGCGGTGCCCACGGAGGTGAGCCTCGACGACCACGCCACCGCTCACACCGTTCTCGAGGTGATGACCGAGGATCGCCCGGGCCTTTTGTTCTGGCTGGCGCACACCCTGCAAGAAGCCGGGCTCACCATCGCTCTGGCCAAGATCAACACCGAAGGCAACAGCGTGGCCGACGTCTTCTACGTAGTGGATGCGGCCGGAACCAAGATCAGCGACTCTAGCCGCGTCGAAGACATCAAGGGACGCATCCTTCGCACCATCGCGAAGCTACAAGGGACGGACACATGACGGGTCGGTTTGCCATTGGGGGTGTGTGCGTGGCGCTGCTGCTTGCCGGTTGCGGGGGTGGCAGCCCTCCGCCCAACACACAGGACACCCCGCCTCCGCTGGACGACCCGGGGCAGCCCGCCGTGGCGCCGGCCTCCAGCGCGAAGGTGAAGGAGGGCCGCGACGCGATCCAGGCGGGTGACTTCGAGAAGGCGAAGCAGGTGCTGACCGCGGCACAGGCCGAGACGCCGGACGATCCGCAGGCAGCGTTCTTTCTCGGCGTGGCTCTCGAGAACCTGAACGATGCCCCCGGCGCGACGGCCCAGTACGAAAAGGCCCTGAGCCTGGATCCGAAGCTGGTGGAAGCGTCCATCAACCTGTCGGCGCTGTTGCTCGACGCGGGCGACGGTAAGCACGCCCTCGAGATCATCGACAAGGGTTTGCAGGCGAAGCCGGGGGAGCCGGACCTGCTGATGAATCGCGCGCTGGCCCTGGAAGCCGGCGGCGACAAGGCCGCGGCGCTGGACGCTTACAAGAAGGCTGTCGACGCCAAGCCCGACAAGCTCGACCTCCGGTACGCCTACGCGGAGCTTCTGGCGGGCGCTGGCAAGAGCGAGGAGGCCCAGGCCGAGCTCGAGAAGGTGACCGCCAGCGACGATCCGAAGGTGCTCGCTGCCGCTGCGAACCTGTACGGAAAGCTCGGCGTTTTCGCCAAGTGCGTCGGTGCCCTCGACAAGGCCATCGAGAAGCAGTCCGCGCCCGCGCTACTGGTGCGCCGGGGCGTCTGTCGTCATGGATTGAAGGACGACGCCGGCGCCAAGAAGGACTACGAGGCCGCCATCGCGAGCGACGACAAGTTCGCCCCGGCACACTTCTACTTGGGCCAGCACCTCAAGGCTGCCGGCAAGAAGAAGGAAGCGATCGCGGAGCTCAAGAAAGCCGCCGAGCTTGGCGGCGATCAGGGCGTGGGAGCCGCCGCCAAGAAGGCCCTCGCCGAGCTGGGCGTGAAGTAGCTCACAAGAGCGTTTCCAGGATGCGGTCGAGCTCGTCCCAGGACGAGTAGCGCACCAGGATCTCGCCCTTTCCGTCGCGGTCGCGCACCTCACAGCGGGTGCCGAGCTTGCGCTCGAGCCGGGTTTCCAGGTCCCGCACGCTTGGGCTCTTGCCCTTCTTGCCCTTGGCGCCGGCGCCCTTCTCGGCCTTGGCTCGCCGCACCAGGGCTTCCGTCTGGCGCACGCTCAATTTGCCCTTCACCACTCGGTCGGCGAGCGTCGCCAAGGACAGCTCGTCGGGCGAGCCGAGCAGCGCCCGGGCGTGCCCTTCGGACAGCTGGCCGCCGACCACCAGGGTGCGCACGCGTCCCGGCAGCTTGAGCAGGCGCAGCGCGTTGGCGATGGTGGAGCGGTCCTTGCCCACGCGCTCGCCAAGGGATTCCTGCGTGTAGCCGTGCTCCTTCATCAGGCGATCGAGCGCTTCGGCAAACTCGATGGCATCGAGATCCTCGCGCTGGATGTTCTCGATCAGCGCGAGCTCGAAGGCGTCCTTGGCGCTGACCTCGCGCACGACCACCAGCACTTCGCGCAGGCCCGCCCGTTGAGCCGCGCGCCAGCGCCGCTCGCCGGCGATCAGCTCGAACTCGTCGAGGTTTCCGCGCCGGCGAACGACCAGCGGCTCGATGATGCCGTGCTCGCGAATGCTCTCTGCAAGCTCGCTGAGCGCTTGATCGTCGAAGTGCTGCCGCGGCTGCCCCGCTTGCGGGCGGATCTTCTCCACCGCGCACAGGAACACGTTGCCTTCTCCGTAGCTCTTTTCCGGCGCGCGTGCGGGGGCCGGTGCGCGCGCCGGCAGCAGCGCATCCAGCCCGCGGCCCAGGCCGCGCGGTGGCTTGCCGGGTGTCACGCTCGCGCCTCGATCACTTCTCGCGCCAGGCTCAAATAACCCTGCGCGCCCTTGCAGGACACGTCGTAGAGCAACGCCGGCAGCCCATGAGAGGGCGCTTCGGACAGGCGCACGTTCCGGGGAATCACGGCCTCGAACACGTGAAAGTGCTTCTTTACCTGTTCCGCCACCTGATGCGCGAGGCGATTGCGCGGATCCCACATCGTGAGCACGATGCCTTCCACCTCGAGCGTGGGGTTCAGGGAACCGCGCACCCGGTCGATGGTCGCCATCAGATAGGTGATGCCTTCCAGCGCGTAGTACTCGGGCTGCAGCGGAACGATCACGCGGTCTGCCGCCACCAGCACGTTGAGCGTGAGCACGCCGAGGCTCGGTGGCGAGTCGATGATCACGTACTCGTAGCGCTCGAGATCCGAGCTCTCGAGCAAGCGCCGCAGGTGCATGCCCCGCGCCTCGTCGTCGAACAGCTCGTACTCCACCGCCGTCAGGTCTTGGCTCGACGGCGCGATGTCGAGGGTGCCGAGCGGTGTGGTGCGCACGATGTCCGCCAAGGTGGCGTTGCCGATCAGCGCGTCGTAGATCGTCCGCTCCACCGTGCCTGGAGCTTGACCGACGCCGCTCGATGCGTTCGCCTGCGGATCCAGATCGAGCAGCAGGGTGGGGCGTTCCGCAGCGGCGAGGCTCGCTGCGAGGTTCACCGCGGTGGTGGTCTTGCCCACGCCACCCTTCTGGTTGGCGATGGCGATCACGTTGGGGCGCGTCATGACAGGCGGAGGGGGTTATCGCATCGCTGGGTCGCGAATGCGTCGGGTCCGTAGGCTCTTATCGAAATAGCGACGGCGTTTCTCGTTTTCTTGGTCACCCCCAACGGGTGTCGTACTGTGTGCGCAGATGTAGGTGCGGGTAGGTAAAGGTGAGTAAGCGACGACGTCAAGGGGGGCTCGGGCTCGCGAGGATTCTGGCGGATGCGGAACCTCGCGACCAGAGGGCGCGCGATCGGGTGCTCCACCAGGCCTTCTACGCGCCCCGGGACCCCGGTCCCGGCAGCTGTGACCTCTTCGTCCTCACCCCCGTGGGGGCGTTTCCGAGCGCTCTCAAACCCGAAGAACCGTAGCTCTCGAGGAGAAAGACGACCCATGTCCCGCAACCGAGCTTATCGCAGCTTTGCTGACTTCGAACGCGAGGAGATCCGTCCCGGCCTCCGCATTGGATGGTCCGTCGACGAGCTGGAGGAGCCGAGCCGGAACGAGCTCGACTTCGACGTCGATCCTTGGGAAGCGGCCCTCGATTCCGCGGAATACGAGGACGACGACGATTCCGACGACGAATAGTCGTGACTTGACTTGTCCCGCCTCCCGGGACTCCTTGGCCTCCGCGGACTGCCTCCCGCGGGGGCCGACTTCTTTTGTTGGTCCGCCGCGGAACCACCCGGCTCGTCCCCCCAGCGAAACCCCGGTTCGGCGCCGCCGCTGTTCCATGGCCTAAAAAACGCTGCGTGCGCGATTTCCTGTGCTTGACCCGTGTCGCGCAGCGTGGAATGTGTCGGCGCCTAACGATGCAGGTCACCGTACAAAAGCTCAGTCCCGTCCTCGTGGAGTTCGACGTGCAGGTCGCTGCCGACCGCGTGAAGAAGGAGCTCGACAAGGCGTACACTTCGGTCTCCAAGAGCGCCCGCGTGCGCGGCTTCCGACCGGGCAAGGCGCCTCGCCGCGTGCTCGCCCACATGTTCGGTGCGCGCATCGCCGCGGACGTGGCACAGCGGCTGGTGGACGAAACGTTTCCCCAGGCGGTGAGCAAGGAGAACCTGCAACCGGTGAACTCTCCGGCCATCGAGCCGCAAGAGGTGTTGGACAACCAACCCTTCTCCTACAAGGCGCGCTTCGAGGTGGTGCCGGAGATCGAATCGGTGAGCTACGAAGGGCTCACGGCCAAGCGCCCGCCCGTCAAGGTGGAGGACAAGCAGATAGACGAAGCGCTCGAAGCGCTTCGTCATGAGCACTCCACGTTGGAGGAGCCGAAAGAGGCGCGTCCTGCGAAATCCGGTGACGTCGTCATCATCGATTTCCAGGTGCTGGTCGGAGACAAGGCCGTGGAGGACGCGGGCGCATCGGACTTCCAGGTGGAGCTCGGTGGCGGCACGTTGCTCGGTCCGATCGAGGAGGCACTGGTCGGAAAGAAGGCGGGAGAGACTGCCGAGGCCAACGTGGAGATGCCCGCCACGCATCCGCACCCGAAGCTCAAGGGAAAGACCGCGACCTTCGCCCTCACTCTGAAGGCACTGAAGGAGCGCGTGCTGCCCGCGGTGGACGACGAGCTGGCCAAGGACCTGGGGGAGTTCGACTCCCTGGAGGAGCTCAAGAAGGACATCCGGGAGCGGCTCGAGAAGCAGGCCAAGGAAGCGTCGGAGAACGCCGTCGCGGAACAGCTGGTGGTGGAGCTGGTGAAGGCCAACCCCATTCCCATTCCGCCCAGCCTGGTGGAGCGGCAGATGCGCCTCACCGAACAAGAGGTGCTGAGTCAGGCGCGCCGCCAGGGTCAGACCGGCAATCTGGGGGACGAGCTCCGCACGAAGATCCGCGAGGACAGCGAGGTCAAGGTTCGGGCCGGCCTGCTGATGGCGGAGATCGCCAAGAAGCAGGAGATCAAGATCGGTGACCCCGAGATCGAGGAAGGCTTGAAGGAGCTCGCGGATCAGAGCGGAAAGAACGTCGCTCGGCTGCGCGCGGAATATTCCGACCCTCGGCGTCGAGAAATGCTCGTTGGCATGATCTTGGAGAACAAGGTGCTCGACATCATCGAGTCGAAGGCCAAGATCGAAGACGAGAAGTGAAGGCCGGGGGCAGGGGGGCCTGGTCCTTGCAGCGATCGAGACTTATCAAGATGACTTCCGGCGGCGAGGCGCCGCCGGAGTTCCCGAGGAGGAGCCGAGGATGACGAAGCGACCCGAGACCCGCCAGCAAGCCCTGGAGCTGCTGGAATCCACCGCCCCCGTCGGGAGCATCATCTACCCCCACGTGGTGGAGACCACTCATCGGGGCGAGCGGACCTGGGACATCTTCAGCCGTTTGCTGAAGGACCGGATCGTGTTCTTGGGCAGCGCCGTGGACGACGACGTCGCCAACATCATCATCGCCCAGTTTCTCTTTCTGGAAAGCGAAGATCCGGACAAGGACATCCAGCTCTACGTGAACTCTCCCGGGGGCGTCGTGACGGCGGGCCTCGCCATCTACGACACCATGCAGTACGTGCGCTGCCCGGTGAGCACCATTTGCATCGGCCAAGCGGCCAGCATGGGCGCGCTGCTCCTGGGCGCAGGGGCAAAGGGGCGTCGCTACGCCCTGCCGCACTCCCGCATCATGATCCACCAGCCCCTCGGTGGCGCCCGGGGTCAGGCCACGGACATCGAGATCCAGGCCCGGGAAATCCGCCACATGAAGGACGTGGTGACGGACATCTTGGTGCGGTCCACGGGCCGCTCCCGGGACGACATCGTCAAGGACATCGAGCGCGACTTCTACATGGGCGCGGCTCAGGCCAAGGAATACGGCCTGATCGACGAGGTCTTCGAGCCCAAGAAGAAGGGCGAGTGAGGCGGCTCCGGGCCCCCGCGGCTCGGCCCCCCGCGGCCCGGCCCCAGCGGCCGATTTGCGGCGGATTGCCGCTTGCTTGCGGGGTTTGGAGCAAGGCTCTAGAATTCTCGCGATTTTCCGTAAGAGTAGGCGAGAGCGACCTGTGGACGTCGGGCATCGAAGGCCCGGCACGGCGACGTGGGTAACAAGTGGAGCGACGGCGAGACGATTCGAATGGCAATCTTTGCTGCTCCTTCTGTGGCAAGTCGCAGAAGGAAGTGAAGAAGCTCATCGCGGGACCTACGGTCTACATCTGCGACGAGTGCATCGCCCTGTGTAACGACATCATTGCGGAGGAAGTCGAGAAGGACGAGCCCACGGGCGGTTCTGATCCGATTCCGAAGCCGTCGGAGATCAAGGCGATCCTCGACGAGTACGTGGTCGGCCAGGAGCGCGCGAAGAAGACGCTCTCCGTGGCGGTGCACAACCACTACAAGCGGATCGACAGCAAGGTGTCCACGGACGACGTGGAGCTCAGCAAGAGCAACATCTTGCTGCTCGGACCCACGGGCAGCGGCAAGACGCTCTTGGCGCAGACGCTGGCGAAGATCCTCAAGGTGCCCTTCGCCATCGCGGACGCCACCACGCTCACGGAAGCCGGCTACGTCGGCGAGGACGTGGAGAACATCATCGTCCAGCTGCTCCAGAACGCCGACCACGACGTCGAGCGGGCGCAGCGCGGCATCGTCTACATCGACGAAATCGACAAGATCAGCCGCAAGAGCGATAACCCCTCGATCACCCGGGACGTCTCCGGGGAAGGCGTGCAGCAAGCGCTGCTCAAGATCATCGAGGGAACGGTGGCCAACGTCCCTCCCAAGGGCGGCCGAAAGCATCCGCAGCAGGATTTCCTGCAGGTGGACACCACCAACATCCTGTTCATCTGTGGCGGCGCCTTCGTGGGGCTCGACCAGATCATCCAACGCCGGTTGGGGCAAACGCGCTTGGGCTTCGGCGCCGACATCAAGGGCAAGCACGACTTCCGGCTCGGCGAGCTGTTGTATCAAGTGCAGCCGGAGGACTTGCTCAAGTTCGGTCTCATCCCGGAGTTCATCGGTCGCTTGCCCGTGATCGCCACCTTGCACGAGCTCACCGACGAAGCGCTGATCGACATCCTCACCAAGCCCAAGAACAGCTTGGTGAAGCAGTTCCAGAAGCTCTTCGAGATGGATGGCGTGAAGCTGAAGTTCACCAAGGGTGCGCTTCAAGCGGTCGCCAAGAAGGCTCTCGAACGCGAGAGCGGCGCGCGCGGTCTGCGCGCCATCCTCGAGGAAGCCATGCTGGACAGCATGTACGACATTCCCAGCAAGTCCGGCATCAAGGAAGTGGTGGTCAACGAGGACGTGATCACCAAAGGCGACGCCCCGCTCATCGTCTACCAGAAAGACGAACAGGCGGGCGTCGGCTGAACGTTTCGACGCCTGGGGGCGTCCCTAAATGACGATGTTCTTCAAGAACGACAACGACAAGCCCGCGGCGGTCGAACGCCGGCCGCTGCCCGCCCTGCCGCTACGGGACATCATCGTGTTCCCGCACATGGTCTCTCAGCTCTTCGTGGGCCGGGAGAAGAGCATCGCCGCCTTGGACGAAGCGATGGCTCGGGACAAGGAGATCTTCCTCGCCGCGCAGAAGAGCGCCAAGACGAACGATCCCACGCCCGAGGACATCTTTCAGACGGGCACCATCGGCACCATCGTGCAGCTGCTCCGGCTGGCGGATGGCACCGTGAAGGTGCTGGTGGAGGGCCGCCAGCGGGCCAAGGTCACCCGTTGGGTGGACAGCTCGGAGTACTTCCTGGTCGAGACGGAAGTGCTCGACGAGCTGGTCTCTTCCGACGTGGAGCTGGAAGCGTTGATCCGGAGCGTGCAGAGCACCTTCGAGGTCTACGTCAAGCTGAACAAGAAGGTTCAGCCGGAAGTGCTGATGCAGGTCCAGAGCATCGACGAGCCGTCGAAGCTCGCGGACACCATCGCCGCCAACCTACCCACCATCAAGCTCGCGGATCGGCAGAGCTTGCTCGAGACGGTGGACGCCAAGGTTCGTCTCGAACGCCTGTACGAGCTCATGCAGGCGGAGATCGAGATCCTTCAGGTAGAAAAGAAGATCCGCTCCCGCGTCAAGAAGCAGATGGAGAAGACGCAGAAGGAGTACTACCTGAACGAGCAGATGCAGGCCATCCAGAAGGAGCTGGGTGGCGGCGAGCGCGACGAGTTCAAGAGCGAGATCCAGGAGATCGAGGACAAGCTCAAGAACAAGAAGATGAGCGAGGAAGCTCATCAGAAGGTCAAGAAGGAGCTCAAGAAGCTGAAGATGATGCACCCGACGAGCGCGGAAGCGACCGTCGTGCGCAACTACATCGACTGGATCCTGAGCTTGCCTTGGTACGAAAAGACCGAGGAGCGTTTCGACATCGTGGAGGCGGAGAAGATCCTGGAAGAGGATCACTACGGCCTCAAGAAGTGCAAGGAGCGCATCGTGGAGTATCTGGCCGTGCAGGCCCTCACGAAGCAGCTCAAGGGACCCATCCTGTGCTTCGTGGGTCCGCCCGGCGTGGGCAAGACCAGCATTGCCAAGAGCATCGCGCGGGCGACGGGTAGGAAGTTCGTGCGCCTGTCCCTGGGTGGCGTTCGGGACGAAGCGGAGATCCGCGGCCATCGGCGCACGTACATCGGCGCTCTTCCCGGCAAGATCGTGCAGAACCTCAAGAAGGTGGGCACCGCCAATCCCGTGTTCTTGCTCGACGAGATCGACAAGATGAGCACGGATTTTCGTGGGGATCCCGCGGCGGCGCTGCTCGAGGTGCTGGATCCGGAGCAGAACCACAACTTCAACGACCACTACCTGGACCTGGACTACGACCTGTCCCAGGTGATGTTCCTGACTACGGCCAACACCCTGGGGGGCATCCCGTTGCCGCTCCAGGATCGCATGGAGATCATCCAGCTCTCCTCCTACACGGAGTTCGAGAAGCTCAACATCGCCATGCGCTACCTGATCCCGCGGCAGAAGCAGGAGTGTGGGCTCGGTGAGGTGGATCTGGACATCAGCGAGAACGCGATCCGCACCATCATTCACCACTACACGAAGGAAGCCGGCGTCCGAAATCTGGAGCGAGAGGTCGCCAGTGTGTGCCGCAAGGTCGCGCTGCAGGTGGTGAAGGAAGGCAAGGAGGCCAAGGTCGGCATCCGCGGCAGCGAGGTGCCGAAGTACCTCGGCGTGCCGAAGTACCGCCTCGGCAAGAAGGAAGAGGACGACGCCATCGGCCTCACCCACGGCCTGTCCGTGTCGGAGTACGGCGGCGACATCCTCGACTGCGAGGTGAGCGTCGTCCCCGGCAAAGGGAAGCTGGTGATCACCGGCCTGCTCGAGAAGGGCATGGAAGAGAGCGCGCAGGCGGCGATGAGCTACATCCGCTCACGCTCGAACGCGCTCGATCTCGAGACGGATTTCTATCAGAAGATAGACGTTCACGTTCACTTCCCCGACTTCGTCCGTAAGGACGGTCCGAGCGCCGGCGTGACCATGGCGACCAGCATCGCCAGCGCGCTCACGCGCATCGCTGTGCGCAACGAGGTGGCCATGACGGGGGAGATCACCCTGCGGGGTCGTGTGATGCCCATCGGCGGACTGAAGGAAAAGCTCCTCGCCGCGCACCGGAACGGCATCAAAACAGTGCTGATCCCGAAGGACAACCGCAAGGACCTGCGCGAGATCCCGCGACGCGTTCTCCGCGCCATGCGCATCGTGCTGGTGGACCACATGGACGACGTGTTGCGCGAAGCGCTAGCGGTTTCAGAACCGGAGAAGATGTTCGGCCCGCGGCGCCTGATGCTCGAGTACGTGGGCGGTCAGCTCGTGCAAGGGGACGATGCGGACGACGATCGCGAACCGCCGAGCACCCCGCCCACCCCGGCTCCGCCGGGCTCCCCCCCGGGCGAGCAGCCCGGCATGGCGTGAGTCAGGCTCCCAGCTGAATACCCACGGTAAAGCGATACTGCGGATACACGAAGGGCACTCCGCTAGTCTGAGGGATCGGTAAGGCCACGTCTGCGGGGTCGATCACCAAGTAGAGCGAACGGCTGATCTCCCAGTCCAACCCGAGGAGATTGAAGCCGACGTAGGGACCGATGGTGCCCTTCGGCACGCCGTAGAGGGCGAAGTTGATACGGGAGATGCCCAGATGGAGCGTGCTCCGAAGATTGATGCGTTCGTAGGAGAGGGGGATGCGGTGCACCAGGGTCGCGTACGCATTGGTGACGCCCGAGCGGATTTCCTTCTTCTGACGTGAGATCCAGGGATTGAGCTCTCCGTCCAAGCCAACGATCCATTCGGGGCTCAGCCGGTAGCGCCCGCCCAGGGAAACCGCGAAGGCGGCTCGCGTGACGGAGATGCCGCCTGCAGCGTACACGCCAAAGGGGAAAGGCTCGGGACCCTGCTTGGAATCCGGCGTGACGTCCACGGGCTTGATCCCTGCTTCCGGGCACACGGCGTTGGGCTCGGGAGGCGGATCCGATGGCTCCGCGGCGCGCGCGGGCAGAGCCGCCAAGCTCAGCAGGGCGAACGCGCCCACAGCCGAAAGTGTTCGACGTGCGCGCTTCCTCCGCAAGAGGGCGAGCCCTGCCAGGAGCAACAGCGGAACCAGACCCGCGCTTCGCCGGGTGCTTCCCGCGCCCGGAGCAGTGCAGCCGCAGCCCGGGTTGTCGCGATACTCGTTCTCCCGCGCGTCGCACCAGTCGTTGTCGTAAGTGCAGCCGGACTGGTAGCTCAGGTACTGATCGACCACGCCTTGGGCCGCGGCCAAGCGTTCGGCATCAGTGGTCAAGGTAGGGTCCAGCACGGCCCGCAGCAGCGCGGCAGACGCGTCCGTTGCCAGACTCAGGCGCTTCTTGCGAAAGGCGTCGAGACCGCTGCATTCGTCCAGGGCCGCCGAGTGGGGAGGCCCGTCCTTGGCCTCGTCGTAGCTCTGGTTGACGACCTCGGAGTAGTTGAGCACCACCGTGATGTGCTGTTGGTCTTCGCTGCGCCAGGTGTGGCTGAAGCCGTCTTGCACGGCGTGTAGGGCTCGGCCCATCTCCAGGTAGAAGGTCGGTAGAGACACATCCACGGCGCCGCGGAGATCGAGCGAGATCTTCATGGTGGTTCGCCGCGAGGGGTCGACCTTGCCGCTCTCGTCCAAGCCGGCGAGAGCCGCCTTCACGCGTGCGAGGATCAGGTCCTGACAGGCCTGTACGGCGTCGGCGGAGCCGTTCGGCTCGTCGTCCCCCGGTCGTCTCAAGCAGTGTTGAGGCTGATTCTTGGGATCCCCATGCACTGGTGCCAGCTGGTCCAGGTCGTCGGGTGCGTTGCCGTGCAAGTCGACGTTGCGATCACCGAGCACGAGGGACACGGCGCCGAGATCTGCCATGTCGCCGTCCACGTCGTAGGGGGCGTCGTCGATCAGGGCGGCGTCGTCACCTGTGACGGGCGCGATGGCTGCAGCGAGCCCCTCGGCGCGAACCGCGCGAAGGGCGTTTTGCGTGATGCTCTCATGGCAGCCGTCCGTGATGCTGCTCGCGATGGTGTAGGCGTGAGCGACGGCGGGCGCGAGCAAGCACGCCGCGAGCGCCGCCACCGGCGCAGAGCGGTGCATCAGGACAGGACCGCCGACGTCTCGTGGCTCTTCTCCACGTTCGGCTTTGCGCCGGTCGGCAGGGCGTCCTTCACGCGGTTCATGCCGCTGCGAGCCTTCTGTACCAGCTCGGCGCGGAGCTCCGCGCCGCTCTTGGGTGCCAGCAGCATGCCCGCAGCCACGCCGCACACGAGACCTGCGCCGAATCCGATTGGAGTGGCAAGGGTTCCGAGCGTGCCGCCGGTCTTGGCGAGTCCTGCTTTGGTCAAAACGTCCTTCTGTGCCAGCTCGCGCACGACGGAGATGGCTTGGGTGACGATCGATGCGATCGGGCTCATGGGTCCTCCTTCGGTCGCAAGGAGGAACAGCAAGGCGCATGCCGCCGCGATCCAGCGGTCTCCCCCGCGTTCACCGTCAGGAATGGTCCGAGGCAATCCGCCCCGGGGGGTCGCTTCGCCTCAACGTCGGCGGCGTCGCAACATCCAGGCGAGGGCGGATCCGGCGCCGGCCGCGAACAGCCACAGCATGTTCCCACTGCGATCACCCGCGACGCGGCAGCCGCAACCGCTATCGCTGCCGGCGTCCGTTCCGCCCTTGCTCGGGAAGCCTCCGCTGGCGGCGCCGCCGGCGCCGGTGCCGCCGCTGGACGTGCCGCCGGTGATGATGCCGCCATCGAAGCCAGTGCCGCCGCCGGTGCCGGCGCCGCCGTCGGGATCGTCGGTGCATTGCCCGGCCTTGCAGCTCTCTCCGGCCGGGCACTGGGCGCCCTCGCAGTCGTCCACGCACTGCCCCGCGGCGCAGTGCTGACCCGCGCTGCAGGGATCCGGCGAGCAGCCCGTATCCACGCACTTCTCCGACGTCGTGTCGCACACCTTGCCGCTGTCGCAGCCCTTGCACGAGCACTTCAGCGTGCACACGCCGAGCTCGCACACGTAGTCGGCATCGCAGGTCAGGCCGTCGCACGGATCCTTGCACGCGCCTTGCCGACATACCTGCCCATAGGGGCATGTAACGCCGTCGCAAGGAGCTTGGCACTTGCCTCCGACGCAGATCTCGCCGGCGTTGCAGTTCACTGTCTCGCAGGCCGGGTCGACGCACAGGCCGGCGGAGTTGCACACCAGCGACGCGGGACATTCGAACTCGCCGGTGCCGCACTTCGGCACGCAGGTGCCCTTGTCGCAGACCTTGCCCGTGGGACACAGATCGCCTTCGTCCACCTGGCCGTTGCAGTCGTCGTCGAGGGCGTTGCAGGTCTCGGTGCCGGGCTGTTGATTCTGGATGCAAGTGAGGGCGCCGTCCTTGCACTGCAAGGTGCCTTCGGCGCAAATGCCTTGCTGGCCGGTGTCACACGCGGCTCCGCCTCCGGAACAGGTGATGCCGTCCACGCGGGTGAGTAGATCGTCGAAGTCGTTGTCGCCGCCGCTCAGCAAGTCCTCCCAGCCGAAGTAGAAGGCGTCCTTGTGGGTGACGCTGTTCCAGATGATCAGGTGGATGTAGCTGTTGGAGCCGATGGCGTCGGGGTTGTACTTGCGCTCGGAGTAGTAGATGTGGCCGACCCCCGCGGCGGGCCCTCCACCGGGGTTGAACTGCGGGCAGTTGCCGCTGGCGCCTTCCGGCGTGGCCATGAAAAAGCCGATCTCGCCGCCCTGGTAGGCGGGGTCGTTCTTGATGTTCAGGACCTTGGTGGTGCCCGGCGCGTCGTTGCACTCGAGGAAGGAATGCAGATCCGAGTCCGGCGGCTTGCCGCTGGTGACGTTGTACCAGCCGAAGGTGTTCAGGTAGCCGGCGCCGCGGGCGATGACCTTGAAGGTGAGGCCGCAGGTGGGATTGAACGTTTCCGGTGTGACGGCGGCGGACGAGAGGGCGTTGATGGTGTTGCCGCCCTCTTCCTGGTCCAGGCACACCTGTACGTTCTTGTCGCTGCAGGTGGTGACCCCGCCGTTGATCACCGGAATCACCGTGTTGTCGGGCTGCGACAGCGCGGAAGCGAGGGACGAGAGCGACAGGACGGCGCCCGCCGCACAAAGACCGGCGATGCGAGAGGCGAGAAAGCGGCGCATGGCCCAAATGATGAGCTTCGCGGCCGGATTGCTCAAGGAAAACCGAGCTATCGCTGAAGGGCCGGGGCGAGTCCTTCGATGTCGTCGGCGCCCTCCACGACTTCGAGACTGGCCCCTTCGAACGCCTTGCCAAACGGCTCGCGCCGGCCGCCGAGACACTGCTTCAAGAACGCCTCGGCGATGGCGTTGAAGCTGTCGCGATTCTCCGGGCGGGCGAAGCCGTGCCCCTCGTCGGGATAGACGACGTAGGTGACGGGCACGCCGCGGCCCTTCATGGCGCCGACGATTTGCTCGGATTCCGCGGGTTTTACTCGCGGATCGTTCCTACCCTGGCCGATGAGCAAGGGTCGCACGATGGCGTCGGCGCGGCTCAGGGGCGAGCGCTCGCGGAGGAGCCTTCGCCCTTCCTCCGTGCGCGGGTCACCGATCCGTCGTGAGAACGTCGCGCGATAGCTCGCCCAGTAGGGCGGGATGGATTCCAAAAGGGTGACGAGATTGCTGGGCCCGACGATGTCCACGCCACAGGCGAAGGTGGACGGCGTGAAGCTGAGCCCCACGAGCGTGGCGTAGCCGCCGTAGCTCCCGCCCATGATCGCGACCTGTCCCGGGCGCGTGATGCGCCGCTCCACTGCCCAGCTCACGGCGTCGAGCAGGTCGTCGTGCATCTTCGCAGCCCACTGCTTGTCGCCGGCGTTCACGAACGCCTTGCCGAAGCCCGTGGAGCCTCGATAGTTCACGCTGAGCACGACGTAGCCGCGGTTGGCGAGCCACTGGTGCCACGGGTTCAGGCCCCAGTGGTCGCGGGACCACGGGCCGCCGTGCACGAACAGCACCATGGGGTAGGGCTGCGCGGGCTTTGCGTCCGGGCCCGCGCCGGCGCCTCGCGGAAAGGTCACGTAGCTCACGAGCTCGAGGCCGTCGCGAGCTCGGATCGTGACCGGCACCATGGGCGCGAGCTCGTACTTTGCGAGCTCGGGGCGATCCACGAACAGCGGCGTGACGGCGTGAGTCGTTCGATCGTAGTGGGCCGTCCTCTTGGGGCCCGTGTCGAGGGAGTAGCTCACGAGCCAGTGGCGGTTGTCGTCGCTCTGGCTCACCACGTCGAGCTCGCCGGGGAACGCCTTTGCCAAGCGCGTGAAGTCGTCCGTGAGCTTCGGATCCAGCACCAGCCAGCTCTTCTGCGCGTAGACCGCCGCGGCGGCCTCCGGCTCGTGGGTCGCTGGGTTCGTGAGCACTTCGACGACGTCCGCCTTCTGATCTTCCGCGAGCACTTCCTCCTTGCCCGTGTCGAGCTCCAAGCGAGCCAAGACAGCGCGATCGCGTCCGCGGCTGTCGAGGAGGAACAGGTTCTTGCCGTCCCGGGACAGCACCTGCGGCTCCGTCGTGAGCGCGTCGTCCGGGGGCACGGCCAAGATGGACACCCAGCCCTTCTTGGGAACCTTGCGGAAGATCTCACTGCCGCCGTCGTCGGTGTTCTTCACCGCGAGGACGAGCTCGAGGTCGTCGTTGGCCAGGTAGCTCGCGAATCCTTCGTTTTTCTCCAGCAACGTGCGGTTGCCCGTGGTCACGTCCACGGCGAAGACGTCGTGCCACTTCTTGTCGCGCTCGTTCAAGCCTACCAGCACCGTGGTCGGCTTCTTCGGGCTGCGATGCACGAGCCGCGCTTGCACTCCCTTCACCGGCGTCAGATCCAGGCTCTTTCCCCCTTCCACGCCCACGCTGAACAGCCGCCAGTTTTCGTCGCCGCCGTCGTCTTGCACGTAGAGCACGTGCTGGCTGTCGTAGGCCCATTCCGCGCCCCGCACGCCACGCCCGGTATCGTGCGTCAGCGCCCGCGCCTTGGAAGGATCCGCAAGTGGAGCCACCCACAAGTTCAGCACGCCCTTTTCCGGCGCTAGGTAGCTCAGCCACTTGCCGTCCGGCGACAGCCGCGGCTCGGTCTTGTCGGGATTGCCGAACAGCACCGTGCGTGGGATGAGCGGCAAGACCGGAGGCTTGTCGGCGGCTTGCGGCGTTGGCTTCGGCGTCGGCGTGACCGCGGGCGGCTCGCCGTGGCAGCTCGAGAGGGCGAGGGCCAGCAAGAAGGGGATCCCAATGCGCGACATGGGCCGAGGCTACGGCGCCCTGTCGAGCCAATCAATTCACGGCCTTTCCTTCGCCGCCGCGCCGTGCTCGAAACCAAGAGCGTGGACAACCTCACCCACACCCTGGCCGGGATCCTGGTGGCCGAGGCGGTCTGCCAGCTGCGCGCCCGGCGCGCGCTGCCGTCGGCGCGCTTTCGCCGGCTGGCCTGGGCCGCGAGCGTGATCGGCAACAACCTTCCGGATGCCGATTTCGCCTACGTGGCCATCACGCCGGGCAAGCTCGGCTACCTGCTGCACCACCGCGGCCACACGCACACGGTGGTGGTCGGCCTGCTCCTGGCGGCGCTGACGTTCTGGGTGATGCGCCTCTTCGTTCGTCGCAAGGGCGGACTCTCGTCGATGGATCTTCGCTGGCTCGGCGCGCTCACGCTGTTCGGCCCGCTGTTGCACATGGCCATGGACGCCTCGAACGTCTATGGCGTGCATCCCTTCTGGCCGCTGTACGACGGCTGGGTCTACGGCGATTCCATCTTCATCATCGAGCCTCTATTTTGGTGCTTCGCGGTGCCGGCGGTGCTGTTCGCTGCGCGTTCGCTCTGGCTCCGCATTCCCCTGGCGCTGCTCGCCGGCGCGACGCTGGTGCTGCCCTGGGTCACCGGGCTCGTCGCGCGGCCCATGCGGTTCGTAATCGCGACGCTCTTGGTCGCGACCTTTGCCGTGCTGTGGCGGCGAGGCGCGACGGCACGCGTCGTCGTGGGCATTGGCGGCAGTGCCGTCGTGTTCGCGACGTTCGTGGCTGGCGGCGCGCTGGCGCGCCGCCAGCTCGCGACGGCCGTGACGCAGCGGTTTGGCGACGAAACGGTCCGGGACCTGGTGCTCTCGCCGTTCCCGGGCAGCCCCGAGTGTTGGACGGCGATCGCGGTGACCACGACGCCGAGGGACGTGATGGTGCTGCGGCGCGCCGTCGTCGCGGCGCTGCCCGGCGTGCACGCGGCGAACGCGTGCCCGAGCCTACCCGACGCGATCACCGCGCCGCTCTCGCGGGTGGAGGCGGCGGACAGCGCTGCCGTCGCGTGGCGCGGGGAATTCCGAGCGCGCCGCGAAGCGCTCGCGGCCCTCGACGAAACGAGCTGCCACGCCGCGGCGTTCTTCCGTTTCGCGCGGGTGCCGTTCTGGATCTCCGAGCCGGGGCGGCTCATCGTCGGGGACCTGCGCTTCGACAATCAGCGCGGTATGGGCTTTGCCGAGCTGCAAGTGCCGCAGCCGGAAGCTGCGTGCCCGCCCCATGTGCCGCCGTGGACGCCGCCGCGCAGCGACTTGCTCGCGCCGGCGAAGTGACGCCGACGTGCTCGCGCCGGCGAAGTGACGCCGACGTGCTCGCGCCGCGAGAGTGACGCCGCCGTGCTCGCGCCGCGAGAGTGACGCCGACGCGCGGCGACGTGCGCGCGCCGGCGAAGTGACGGAGACGTTGCCGCGACGCGCGGCCACGTCCGTGCGGGACGTGGCCGCGGCGGACCAACATCAATCGTCCAAGCAGGCGGGGGAGGCGCACACGAAGGGCGAGCCTTCGCCGTTTTCGGGCATGCACACCTGGCCCGCGGGGCACTGGGAGGTGTCGAAGCACTTCTGTCCGCTCTTGCCCTTGGCCTGGCAGCACTTCTTGAAGCCGTCGTACGCGCACATCTGGCCGGAGCCGCACTGGCTGTCCATCACGCAGGTGCTGCCGCAGCAAACGTCGCAGTCCGGCGTCTTGATGCCCTTGCCGCCGCACGCGTTGTTGCCGTCCTTTTCGCACTGTTTGCTCTTCCAACCCATGGATTGATAGAGCTCGGTACAAGGCAGGTTCGAGACCGGCGGCTTGGGCTTGGGCAGCGGTACGCTGCCGTCCTGCGTGGGAGTGCTGCCGGAATCTTCTGCGGTGCCGGCGTCGGTGCCCGCGTCGTCTTCCTTCTCGAGCCCGTTGCGACGGATGGCGATGTACTTCTTGCCGATGCTGCGGGCGCGATGGACGCAACCGGTCTTGCAGCCAGCGCATTCGTACACGATGGCCTTGCCGGCCTTGGTCCAGCTCTCGAACAGGACGATGTGGCCCTTGCCGCCGGAGTTGTACACCAGGGCGTCGCCAGGCTTCAGCTCGCTGCGCTTGATGGGCTTCCAGTGGATCTTCTTCCAGCGGAAGTCTCCGGTGCCGTAGGGATGGCGATCCGTGGACACGTTGCCCTTGGTCGGGACCTGCCACGCTTGCGCCACGAAGCCGGAGCAATCGGCGCCGTACTCGGGGCCGCCCTTGGTGGCGGAATGGGAGCACTTGCCGCAGCTGCCGGAACACTTGCCAGGGAACTTCTTGCTGGCCGTGTCCCAGGCGCCGTGGCCCCACCAGTAGGAGTAGCCGGGAACGCTGGCGGCGAGGCCGAGGATCTGACCGCGGGTCATGGGCGGGGTGGACGTCACCGTCTGATCCACCTCGCCGAGGTCGTCCTCGGAGGGCGCTTCGGTGGAGGCGACGCAGCCTTGGGCCAGGACCAGGGCCGCGGCGGCGGCCGTGAACAGCGCGACGGCCCGGAGCAGTGCGCGGCTCACGGCGTCACCTTCACGATCGTGGCGGAGGTGTCGGAGGTGGTGAGGGCGTAGACGTTGCCGTCGGCGCCCACGCGCACGGGTCGGTAGCTGCGGACGAGGCCGGGGAGCGGTGGCAACACGCTGCGCCACTGCTCCTTGCCGCTCGGATCCAAGGACACGAGCACCTGCGTCTCGTCCAGGTCTTGCTCCGGATCCGCCTGCTCGGCGTCCAGCCGGGCGACGACCAACACCCGGCCGTTCGGGCCCGAAGCGAGCAACGTGCACTCCGCGACGCGCTCGGGGAAGGTGAGGTGAGCGAAGGTCTTCGCCGTTTCGCCCGCGGCGGCACTCTCGGTGATGTCGAGGGTGGCGTCACCGTTGACCTTCACGCCGAGTGTCGCGCCGTCACGGAGCAGCTTGCCGTCGGCTACCTCGGGCTCCGCCAAAGTACCCGCGAGTGTCGCGACCTTCACCAGTCGTTCGTCTTCGACCTCCACCCACAGAGCGCCATCGATACGCGTGAGGGCGGTGACGAGCGAGGGCTCGGGAACGAGCGCGGGATCGAGCTGAACCAGTGCGGTGATCTTTCCCGAAGCCGTGACGAACGTGATGCCCGGTTCGGAGTGCAGATCGAGCAGGGCGTAGCTGCCGTCGTCGAGCAGCTCCAGATCGTCGAAGGGGCGAGAAGGCAGCGCCACGGACGCGACCTGTTGCTTTCCTTCGAACACCTTGATCGCATCGCTCACGCCGTCGAGCACATGGATGCGACCTGAGGCATCCACCACGAACGCCGTCGGGCCTTCGGGGGATCCCTCTTCGGGAATGTCGCGACCGAGCGCCGTGGACCCTTCGCCGAAGGGAACGCTGAGCTCGGGTGTTGCCGTCGGTCCGGCGGTATGGGCTTTCTGACCTGCGTCGGAATCGCTCTTGCTACACGCCGAGAGCAGCAGCGCGATGGCGACGGGGAGCATGCGGGGCAGAAGAGGGCTCATCGTAGGTAGGATGCACGAGGGCCCATATGTACGTAAATAGGAAACTCTGTAAGTGCTTAGATTACTGGGCCGCACAAGTAGGGCGCTGTCGCACTATCGGAACTTTGCAGCTTTGCTGCGCTTTCGGGCGCGGGCGGATCCCTCCCGCGTCGCGGCGCAGGGCCGCGAGCGGGAGGCGAGCGCCGCGGTGGATCAGCGCGATGGGCGGCGGCGCGAGATGAACAGCAGCGCCGCGGCCAGAGCGAACAGCCAGTTGAGCTGGCCGCTGTGGCCGCCCGCGGGGGAGTAGCTGCACTTGCCGCCGGCGGAGCCGGGTGAGGCGCCACCGCCGGTGGACGTACCGGTGCCGGTGTTGGTTCCGCTCGCGCCCGGTGAGTCCAGGCATTGCGGGACGGCGCACACGAAGGACGAACCCTTGCCGTTGCTCCACATGCACACCTGCCCCTTGGGACATTGCGAGGTGTCCACGCACTTCTGCCCGGTCTTGCCCTTGGCTTGGCAGCAGTACGTCTTGCCGCGACCGGAAGGCGTGCACATGCGACCGGAACCGCACTCCGCGTCGTCCACGCAGGTGCTGCCGCAGCAGGTGCTGCAGTCCGACGTCTTCATGCCCTTGCCGCCGCACTCAGCGGTGCTGCCGTTGTTGTCGCAGCCCTTGCTCTTCCAGTCGAACTGGTCGACGAGCTCTTTGCAGGTGGAGTCCTGCAAGCCGTTCCGCCGGATGGCGACGTACGCTTTGCCGATGGTGCGCGGGTGGTGGCCACAGAGCGAAGAGCAGCCGGCGCATTCGTACACGACGGCCTGGCCGCCGGCCGTCCAGCGCTCGAAGATCACGATGTGCCCGTGGGTGCCGGAGCGGTAGACCAACGCATCCCCGGGCTGGAGCTCGCTGCGCTTGATGCGTTTCCAGTGGATCTCGCTGTAGCGGAAGTCCGCCGTGGTGTACGGGTGGTGGTCCTGAGAGACGTCGCTCTCGGTGGGCACCTGCCACGCCTGGGCCACGAAGCCGGAGCAATCCGCTCCGTACTCGGGGCCGCCGGCGGTGGCGGAGTGACTGCAGCTCTTGCCGCAGCTCCCTGAGCATTTGCCAGGGTACGCGGGGCCGCTCGGATCCCAAGCGCCGTGGCCCCACCAGTAGGAGTAGCCTTCTACCGATGCGGCGATGCCGAGGATCTGGGCGCGGCTCATGGGCGGGGTGGACGCCGCTTGCTCGACCTCGCCGAGATCGTCTTCGGTCGGCGGTTCCGTCGATACGATGCAGCCTTGGGCGAGGACGACGACGGCCATCGCGAGCGTGACGCCGGTGACGGCTCGGAGCCAGCGGCGGGTCACGGCGTCACCTTCACGATCGTGACGCCGGTGTCGGAGCTGGTGAGGGCGTACACGTTTCCGTCGGCGCCCACACGCACGCCGCGGAACACGCGGGCCGCATCCGGGAAGGGCGGGAGCTCGCTACGCCACTGCTCCTTTCCGTTCGGGGTGAGGGACACCAGAACGTGCGTCTCCACGGCTTCTTGGTCTGGATCGTCGGGTTCGGTCAACAGGCGCGCGGCGACCAGCACGCGATCGTCCGGACCGTTGGCGAGCAAGGAGCACTGGGACACGTCCTCGGGGAAGCTCAGATGGGCGAAGGTCTTCGCCGGTTCTCCCGGGACCGGATCCAGGGTCACGTCGAGGCTCTTGCCGCTGAGCTTCACGCCCAAGGTGGAGCCGTTCCGCGGCAGCTTGCCGAGCAGTACGTCGCCTTGCGCCAGACCTCCGTCGAAGGTGGCGATGCGCACCAGGCGTTCCTCTTCGATCTCGACCCACAGGGAGCTGTCGTAGCGGACCAGCGCGGTGATCATCGCGGGATCGCCGACGAGCTCGGGATCGAGCGGAACCAGGGAGGTGATCTTGCCGTCAGGCTGCACGAAGGTGATGCCCGGTGCCGTGAACCGATCGAGGAGCGCATAGGTGCCGTCGTCGAGCACCTCGAGATCGTCGAAGGCGCGCGCCGGCAGATCCACCTTCGCGACCTGCTTGCCGCCTTCGAACACCAGAACGGCGGCGTTGATGTTGTCGAGCACGTGGATACGACCGGCGGCATCCACCACGAAGGATGTCGGGCCTTCGGGAGATCCCTCATCCGGAATGTCTGCCTTGAGCTCTCCCGGCCCCCCGCCGATAGGAACGCTGAGCGCGGGTGTGGCCTCGGGTCCGGGACGCGGACCGCTCTGGCTGACGGTGGTGTCGCTCTTGCTGCACGCGGACAGCAGCAGCAGAAGCGCGATCGGAACGATGCGGGATGGACGGGGGCTCATCGTAGGTAGAATGCAGTACTCGGCCCATGTACGTAAATAGGAAGGTCTGTAAGTACCTGACCTACATGCCAAGGGTTGTCGTGTGCTCGGAACTTTTCAGTGAGGGCACTAGGCGAGCCCCGGTTTTGCGGAGGAAACGGCTCGGCGCCTCGCCTTGACAGGCGTCAGGGGGTAGACGATGAACCACCATCTACCGGGCGGGTAGCTCAGCGGTAGAGCGCTGGCCTTACAAGCCGGATGTCGCAGGTTCGAAACCTGTCCCGCCCACTGGCCTTTCGGTTGAATCGTGTTTGGCGCCGTCCCTTTTTTGGACGCCGCGAGCATGTGGTCGCGGCGCGCGGACCAGGGCGAGGACTACGGCAGGTGGGCTACTGCTGTGCCACGCCTGCAAGCCAGGGTTCTCCGTTGATGTACTTGCCGTCGATGCACCCCAAAGCGTCCTTGTCACACTGAAGGGAGAAGCACTCGCGTATCGAGTTCCTGGTACTCAGGTTGTAGCGGTAGAAGCCCATGAAGCAGAAGTCGCGATGGCCATTGGTTGATAGCTGCGGCGGGCCCCAGCGCTCCGTGTACTTGTCAATGCACTCGTCGAGCACCGCGGGCTCGGCGAGCTGATCGATATTCGCGATGTCCAGCGTCCAATGCTGCCACGCAACCTGGTGCTTCGTGTAGTTGCAGGCCGGGTCGCTGCCAGCGGCAACTCTACCGCGTTCGCGCCCGTTGATGGCGTCCTCGATGAGAAAAGTGCGAGCGACATCGCCGGACTGAGCTGCTTCTCACGGGAGCTGAATCGGCGGCACTCGTGGATGAGGTCGAAGCTCAGGCGAGGAAGCGCGCTCCGGGGCAAGCGGTGAGGCTTTCCTGGCGTGCCTGGTGTGCAGGCGCTCCGACGGTGAGTGGCACGCTCGGTTCGTGCGGCTCGACCGAGCGGGCGTCTGTATCGCTGCCAGGATGAGTGGGGCGACTGGGACTACGTGCGTGGCGCGGTGCTGGCGTTGCTCGGCTGAGGTCCGACGTCCGCCGCACGAGCTCGCCGCCCGACCCTTGATCCGTGGAGGTCATTGGCATGCAAGGGCCACTCCGTTCAGCCACCGAACCAGATCGTTCGCGTCCGTGGAACCACGAATCTGCCAAGAGGTGTAGGTGCTCTTGTCCAAAGGACCCCGCCCTCCCTCCCATCAGACCATTGGGACGCGGAGCCCCGCGTGCCAACGCGGCTGTACACCTCTGTCGCGCCTGAAGCTAAAGGTCTCCCTGGGACGAAAGCTCCGCCCTTGCCGCAACGTCTCGCTTGTCCAACATCCGATTCATCACAGGAGGCGCTGATCCGGCGACAAGGTGCTCGTCCATCCACACCAGCGGTCTTCGTCGATGGTCAGCTCCCATCCTCCCCTCGCACCGACCCTGTCGTGTAGAGAGAAGACTGACCCGCGACCCTGCTGCCGGCGGTCTTTGCCATCCGTGCGCAGGTGATCCTTCAGGCATCGGTGGCGATCCACAGTCTCTTGCGGAGTTCGTTGCACGTTTCCGCGAGCGGACGACGCTTCTGGGAGCACGCCTCGCGGCGCATCGACTGGTCGCAAAGCCCGCACGTGTGCTGGAGAGCAGTGGCGCTCACGGCCAGAATGAGGTGAACTGACGAGAATAGCGCGGCAGCGCAGGAAACTGGGCTGCAGCGTCTCAGCGTGGATGTATGCACGGACTGCCTTGCACCTCACCTCAAGCGGCGTTGCGGGGCGCAATCTTCCGGGATCGCGCGGACGGCTTGCTTGGCGGAAGCAGCGCAGATCAGGGCGCTCCGCTGCGCGCGGACGCGAAGCGCAGCCCGGCGACCAAAGCGTTCACCAGAGAGGTCGCCGTGAGCACCCGCCTGGGTTTCCGGGTCCGCCAAGCCCGCTGCGCCAGTGAAGATCACGGCCAGCGCGACGCCGAGCGCTGCGCTCACGGCTTTCACGGCGCATGAAGAGCTGGGCATGTTCCATCCTCCCCGCGGCGACCCTCGCCGACAGATTCCGTTCCTTCGAGTGTTCTGTCTTGCCTCTTGTCGGTCAAGCACGCTGCCCTCGAGTCCATGCGCCGTTGACTGCCGTCATCCCGGTCTCGTCCCAGTGCAACCGTGGGGCTGGTTTGTTGGTTCGCCGCGGAAGCGGGGCGCGACGGACGCCGCGCGCCGGAGCTTTGAGCTGGGCTGCTCGCGTCAACGCGGCGCGCGCAGTTCAGAGCCGGAAGATGCAGCCTTCGGGGGCAGTTCCGGGAACTTGACGCTCCCAGCGATCGCGGTTCGACACCGGGCACCCAGAAGACATGTGCCGGAGGCGCATTCATCGTCTCGGCTGCAGAGTTTTCGTCGCTCCGGAACGCACGGGCCCGGCGTGCATTGTGCTGTTCGTCCAACGACACAACACACTTCGGAGGGTGGGCAGTCGTCGCTTTCGTCACACTCGTACTCGTTGGAGTACAACGGGCAGGGCTTGCCAAGCGTCAGGCAGAACGTCCCTTCATCGCCGGCGCAGCAGCGCTCCTGCCGTTTGAGACACATCGAGTCGCCGCAGCGAACGCGGTCCGGACCGGACTGCGGGAACCTGGGCGGAACGTAGAACGCAGAAAATGCGTCCTCGGCAGCGTCGAAGCCCGCGTCAGCTTGCGTCGCCGCTTGCGCGTTCGGATGCATGGCTGCAGGACGGCGAGGTCTCGGCGCAGTCGGTTGCGGGTCTCGACTCGTGTCCATGACATCGCTGGACGGAGCAGCCGCAATCCACACGTAGCCCACTACGAGAAGTGCCACCGCGCCAACAAGGCCGATTTGGCGTGAGGCCATGATCGTGTCAGCCCCGCTCTCTAGGCTTTCAGAAACACTTATCGAGGCCGCCCAGATCGAGCGCGCCGTCGGCGTAGGTGACGGGTTGGCAGCTGCCGTCCTTGTGGCAGAGCTCCAGCGGGGTGCAGGTGATGCGGACGGGCGCGCCTTGGATCCTGCCGGCGCATCCGGTTTCGTCCCGGGAATCGATCGTGAAGTCGAGTGCCTCCTGCAGGTTGCTGAACGAGCACGTCGAGTAGGCCTTCCGACATGCTTCGCACGTTTGATTGGGGCTCTCGCTCGACGAGCAGCCCGCTGCGCCAGTGAAGATCACGGCCAGCGCGACGCCGAGCGCTGCGCTCACGGCTTTCACGGCGCATGAAGAGCTGGGCATGTTCCATCCTCCCCGCGGCGACCCTCGCCGACAGATTCCGTTCCTTCGAGTGTTCTGTCTTGCCTCCTGTCGGTCAAGCACGCTGCCCTCGAGTCCAGGCGCCGTTGGTTGACTGCCGTCATCCCGGTCTCGTCCCAGTGCGACCGTGGGGCTGGTTTGTTGGCTCGCCGCGGAAGCGGGGCGCGACGGACGCCGAGTGCCGGAGCCTTGGCGGGGCGCGACGGCCGTCGCGCGCTGGAGCCTTGGCGGGGCGCGACGGACGCGGCGCGCCGGAGCTTTGGCGGGGCGCGACGGCCGTTCGCGCCGGGGTTCGCGGCGGACCGGCATGAAGCGGGAAAAACCGGCCAGGAACGCGGCATTTCCGGAAAGCCTTTTCTGCGCGTGGGACGGTGGCACTCTGGCGGCCATGAGCCACCACGAACGCCTGTCCGCTCTCGATTGCGGCTTCCTGTACGCCGAGAGCCCGACGGCGCAGATGCACGTGGGCTCGCTGACGTTCTTCAAGGATCCGGGGCTGACGGAGAAGGACGTGTTCGAGCACATCGAGAGCCGGCTGCACCTGGTGCCGCGCTTTCGACAGAAGGTGCGCTGGGTGCCCGGCAGCTTGCACCGGCCGGTGTGGGTGGATGATCCGCATTTCGATCTGCGCTTCCACGTGCGCTGGACGGGGCTGCCCAGGCCGGCGGGGGAACGCGAAGCGCTGGCGCTGATGGGACGGGTGCAGAGTCGTCATCTCGATCGCAGAAAGCCACTGTGGGAGATGTGGATCTTCGAGATGCCCAACGGACGCTTGGGTCTGATCCAGAAGACGCACCACTGCATGATCGACGGCGTGAGCGGCGTGGACCTGGGCACCGTGCTCTTGGACCTTTCGGCGGATGCGCCCAAGACGGAGCCGGCGCCCTGGAACCCCGATCCCGAGCCGACGGACGCGGAGCTGGCGGGGGACGCGCTCCGCGATCTGGGGCAGCGACCGTCACAGATCCGGGATCTGGTGCGGCGCGTGCGCGATCAGCCGGAAAAGATCTTGGATCGCGCGTCCGAGGTGGTGAAGAGCATGGCCGCCTTCGGCAAGAGCGCGGCGGAGCTGGCGCCGCGCACGCTGCTCAACGCGCCCATCGGTCCGCATCGCCGCTTCGAGGTGGTGCGCATGGCCTTGAGCGACGTGAAGCGCATCAAGAACGCCCACGGCTGCACCGTGAACGACGTGGTGCTGGCGCTGGTGAGCGGCGGGCTCCGGCGTCTGTTGCTGTCGCGCAGCGAGGACGTGGACGGCCTGTCGCTGAAGGCGATGGTGCCGGTGAGCGTGCGCGATCCTTCGGCGCGCGGCACCTGGGGCAACCAGGTGAGCATGATGGCAGCGGAGCTGCCGGTGGGAGAGGCGGATCCCGTGGTGCGGCTGGCCCAACTGCGCGAAGCGATGCGCGACCTGAAGGAGAAGGGCCAAGCGGTGGGGGCGGACTTCTGGGTGAAGCTCGGAGAGTTCGCGCCGCCCACGCTGCTGAGCCTGGCGGGGCGCGGCGTGGCGCTGCAGCGCATGGTGAACGTGGTGGTGACCAACGTTCCCGGGCCGCAGTTCCCGCTGTACCTGCGCGGCGGGCAGCTGTTGGAAGCGTTTCCGTACGTGCCCATTTTCGCCAATAACCCCGTGGGCGTGGCGGTGCTGTCCTACAACGGGCAGCTGAACTTCGGCCTGACCGGAGACTGGGATCTGGTGCCGGACTTGAACGAGCTGGCGGAGGGGATCGCCGAGGGGCTCGCGGAGCTCGATGGGGCGAGCTGAGCGGCTGTATCCCTTCGGCGTCATTGCTCTGCGCTGGCTGAGCTTGTCGGCCGGAGCGGTGGTGTTCGCGACCCTGGCGGTGGAGCTGCACACGCCGTGGGTGGGCGCGCTGGACGAGAGGGCTCGCGCGGTGGCGATGGGCTTTCGGAGCGATGGCCTGACGGACGTGATGCAAGTCATCACGTTCCTCGGCAACGGCTGGAGCCTCGGCGTGGTGGCGGCCCTCGTGGCCGGCTTCGAGTTTTTCGATCGACACCGGAAGGTCGCGCTGTTCGTGGTGACGGCGTCGGTGGGGGCGGGGCTCCTGAACGCCCTGCTCAAGCTCTTGTTCGCGCGGCCGCGGCCAGATGTCGCGCTGCGCTTGGCCGCCGCGGGGGGCTACTCCTTTCCGAGCGGTCACTCGATGGCGTCCGCGGCCATCGTCACCACGCTCATGCTCGTGGTCATCGCGCGGAGACCCCGGCTGCGCGCCCTTGCCATCGTGGTCGGCAGCGCGTTGATCGTCGCCATCGGCATCTCCCGCGTGTATCTGGGCGTGCATTATGCTTCCGACGTGATCGCCGGCTGGGCGCTGGGGGCGTCGTGGCCGCTGTGGCTGCGCCCGTTGCTGCTCGTCACTTCCCAGAGTCGGGGGCGGTGATTATGTCAGCCCCATGATCGTCGGCGTTCCCAAAGAGGTGAAATCCCACGAGTACCGCGTTGCCTTGCTGCCCGTGGGGGCGGAGGAGATGCGGCGGGCGGGGCACACGGTGTTGCTCCAGAAGGGAGCCGGCGCCGGCAGCGGCCTTGCGGACGACGCCTACCGCGCCGCGGGCGCGGAGATCGTGGACAGCCGCGAGGAGATCTGGAAGCGCGCCGATCTGATCTTGAAGGTGAAGGAGCCGCAGCCGGACGAGATCCCGTTGATGCGCTCGGGGCAAGTGCTGTTCACGTACTTCCACTTCGCCGCCAGCGAGGAGCTGACGAAGGGCTGTGTGGCGTCCGGTGCCACCTGCGTGGCCTACGAAACGCTGCGAGACGAGCACGGACGCTTGCCGCTGCTCACCCCCATGAGCGAGGTGGCCGGGCGCATGAGCATCCAGGAAGGCGCCAAGTACCTGGAGCGGCCGCAGGAGGGGCGCGGCATCTTGCTGGGCGGCGTGCCCGGCGTGCACCCGGCGCACATCTGCGTGCTGGGCGGCGGCGTGGTGGGCACCAACGCGGCGAAGGTGGCGGCGGGCTTCGGCGCCAGCGTCACGATCCTGGACGTGAACGTGGATCGCCTGCGCTATCTGGACGACATCATGCCCAAGAACGTGACCACGGTGTTCTCCGACCGGCACACCATCCGGGAGCAGCTCGAGATGGCGGACTTGGTGGTGGGCGCCGTGCTGATCGAGGGCGCGCGGGCGCCGCGGCTGGTGGAACGCGCGGATCTCCGCACCATGAAGCCCGGCGCGGTGATCGTGGACGTGGCGGTGGACCAGGGCGGGTGCGTGGAAACGACGCGGCCGACCACCCACGGGGATCCGACGTTCATCGTGGACGACGTGGTGCACTACTGCGTGGCGAACATGCCCGGAGCCGTGGGGCGTACCAGCACGTACGCCCTCTGCAATGTGACGCTGCCGTTCGCGCTGACCCTGGCGAAGCATGGCATTGACGGCGCCGTGGCGGCGGATCCGCGCATTGAAAGTGCCGTGAACGTGCACCGCGGGCAAGTGACGAACCAAGCCGTGGCCGACACCTTCGGGATGCCGCTCGGTCAACGGACGTCGTCGTAGAAACGTTTCAGGGTCTCGGGCGCGACGCCCAGGCGATACAGCGCCGGGAACAGATTGACGTACACGGTGTCGCGCAGTGGGTGCGCGAGGAAGCGACGTCCGGAGACGTGCACGCGCGCGGGCGCCGTGCGGATCTTGCCCACGCGCCGCAGGCGGAGCGCGAGCTCCAGGTCCTCCATCAGCGGCAGCTCCGGATAGCCGCCCACGGCCTCGAACGTAGTCTTGTGCAGGAAGAGCGCCTGGTCGCCGTAGGGCAGGCGGGTGTACCGCGAGCGCAGATCCGCCAGGTGGAGCCAGGGCGCCCGCCGGGGTGGGACGCGGTCGTCGACGGTCCAGGTCCGGAACGCGCCCGCGGCGGTGTTCCGGAGCGCGAGGATCTTGGTGATCCAGTGGGCAGCGTCGGGGGGCAAACGGACGTCGGCGTGGAGGAACACGACGATGTCGCCCCGCGCCGCGCGGGCGCCGGCGTTCATCTGCCGGGCCCTGCCTCGCGGCGCGACGACGAGCTTCGCCCCGCGCTGCGCGCGCACGATGTCCGGAGTTCCGTCGCTGCTGCCGCCGTCGGCCACGACGACCTCGCCGATGCCGTCGAGCGCGTCGAGCTGCCCCCCGATGCGCGCGGCCTCGTTCAGCGTGGGGATCACGACGCTGATCACCGGCGCTCCCAGCCCGCGAGCACCGCACGGGCGTGCGCACCGCCGTGCTGCCGGACGCGCTCGAGATCTTTGGCCTCGTCCACGTCGAACCATTGCTCCAGGCGCAGCGGCGGCATCCCGAGCTCGGTGAGCCGCGCTTCCGTCGCCTCGCAAGTGCTCGGCGTGCTCCAAGGCAATCCGGAGAGGGCTCCCGGCGGGCAGCGCGAGAGCCCGATCAGGTAGAAGCCGCCGTCTTCCGCGGGGCCGAGCACCGAGGCCGCGCGCCCGCTCTGCAGCGCGTCCGCAGCCTGCCGAAGCCGCGCCGCGGGCAGCCCCGGCAGATCCGTACCGATGGCGATGGCGAAGCCCGCCGCCTCGATGCCGCGGCGGAGCGCCCGTTCCATGCGCGCACCGAGGTCGCCGTCGCCTTGCGGCCACACCTCCGCCGGGAAGGGCGTCGCGCCGTCGAGCACCAGCACCGGGGAAAGCCCCGGCATGCTCGCCACGAGCTCCCAAGTGTCTCGCAGGAACGCCACCGCGAGCTCGGCCGCGCGCTCGGGACCGATGCGCTGGGCGAGCCGTGTCTTCACCGTACCGGGCGCCGGCTCCTTGGCGAACACCAGGATCATTCGCCGTCCGGCAGCGCGCGGGCGAGGGCGCGGCGCGCCACGCGGGTGACGAAAATCGTCGCGACCACGGTGGCCACGAGGCCGCCCCAGTACAGCGCCTGCTGCGCCGTGCCACCCTTGGGCGCGCCCTGGGTCAGCCGCGAAGCGCTGGTGATCAGCGATCCCAGGTACACGTACATGGCGGTGCCGGGCAGCATGCCAATGAACGATGCCAGCACGTAGGGCCAGAAGCGAATGCGGCTGAGGCCCAGCGCGTAGTTGAGGAAATTGAAGGGAAACAGCGGGGAGAGCCGCAGCAGGAGCACGATCTTGAAGCCCTGCTCGCCCACGGCCTCGTCCACCGCGGAGAACTTGGGGTGCGCCTCCACGCGCTGGCTGATGGCTCCGCGGGCGACGAAGCGGCCGACCAGGAAGGCGAGGGCCGCGGCAACCGTGGCCGTCGGCCACACCAACAGCGTGCCCCACAGCGGCCCGTAGGCGAAGCCGGCGCCGAGGGTGAGCACCGACCCCGGAAGGAACAGCAGCGTGCCGATCACGTACACCGCCGCGAACACCGCCGCTCCGGGCGCCCCCGCGCCGCGCACCCACTCCGCCAGCCACAGGAGCCAGCGCCGTGTGGGCAGCAGGAAGAACGCGGCGATCGCGATCAGCAGCACGACGCCGAGGAGCAGGCGCCGCTGGGTTCGCGCTCTCTCCATCGTGCTCAGGCTACGCGCCGGCCGCCGCCAGGTTTCTCAAAAGTCGATCCGGTCTCCCGGGCCGGGCATCGCGACGCGATCGAACCCCTCATCTTGGAGCAGGCCCTTCAAGACCTTTTGCGGCTTCGGATCCCCGTGCACCAGGACCACGTCCTTGACCTGACCCTTGTCGCGCACGTCCCGAGCGTACTCGATGAGATCCTTCTGGTCCGCGTGGGCCGAAAAGCCGTTCAGCACCACGACTTCCGCACGCCGCGGCACCTCCACGCCGAAGATCTTCACCTCCCGGCGCCCCTCCACCAAGCGGCGCCCGAGGGTGTGCGGCGCCTGGTAGCCGACGATGAGCACGGCGTTCTTGTCGTCGCTCACGGTGGCGCGCAGGTGATGCAGGATGCGGCCCGCCTCGCACATGCCGCTGGCGCTGATCACGATGGCTGGCTCGTTCGAGGCGCTGATCTCCTTGCTGTCCTCCCGCTGCGAGATGTACCGCAGCTCGTCGAACTCGAAGGGAGAGCTCCGTCCCTGAATCAGCTCCGTGGCCTCGTCGTCCATGCACTCCGGGTGCAGCTTGAACACGTCGGTGATCTTCACCGTGAGGGGAGAGTCCACGTACACGGGGATCTTGGGCAAGCGGCCCTGGTTCTTCAAGTTCTTCAGCGCGTAGACGATCTCCTGAGCGCGCTCCAGGGCGAAGCTCGGGATCACGATCTTGCCGCCGCGCTCGTACACGCGCTTGATCACCGCGGCGAGCTCGTCGTCCACCTCTTCTATTGGTGTGTGCAGGCGATCCCCGTAGGTGCTCTCGGTGATCAGCAGATCCGCGTTCAGCGGGATCTCGGGGTCTTCGAGGATGGGCATCTTCTTGCGCCCGAGGTCTCCCGTGAACACCAGCCGTCGCGTCTTGCCGCCTTCCTCCACATCCAGGCAGGTGATGGCGCTGCCGAGCACGTGTCCGGCGTCCATCAAGGTGACCTTGATGCCGTTCGCCACCGGCAGCGGGCGGTTGTACGGAATGGTGACCATGTGATCGAGCACCCGCACCACGTCGTGCTCGTCGAACAGTGGCTCCACCCGCTCCATGTCGCTGTCGCCGCGGTCGATGAGCTTGTTGATGTAGCGCGCGTCGGACGCCTGGATCATCGCGGCGTCCACCAGCATGGCCGCGCACAGGTCGCGCGTGGCGCTGGTGGTGTAGATCGGCCCGTCGAAGCCGCGCTTCACCAGGATCGGTAACGCACCGGAGTGATCGATGTGCGCGTGCGACAGGATCACCGCGTCTACCTTTTGCGGATTCAGCCCGAGAGACTGATTCCTCTCGATCGACTCCCGGCGGCGGCCTTGCCACATGCCGCAATCGAGGAGCACGGTGGCGTGCTCGGTGTGCACCAGATGCTTGGAACCCGTCACCGTCTGGGCCGCGCCCACGAATTCGAGCTGCATGCCGCGAGGCTAACACGCCGCTGGCGCCCCCGACCTGACAGGCGCTATCCCGATTTTCTTGTTGGTCCGGCGCGAATCCCGTCGCGCCTCACCCTGCGCGTTCGAGCTCGAGAAGTCGCCGGTACGTCCGGCGGCGCGACACGTGGGCCGCGAACAAGAGCAGCCCGAGCAGGAGGGCAACACCGCCGAGGCCGACCACGGCCAACGCCGGCGTGGCTTCGCGGCGCGCCAGCGCGCTGCGGGCCGGAGCGTCGGGATCGTAGAGCACCTCGAGCGCGCCTTGTTGACCGACCTTCCGGGTGAGCACTGCGGCGCGGGCCTGGGCATCCGACCGCTGGCTGAATTTCTCCTGGGGCTCGTCGAAGGCGTAGCGACTGTTCTCGTAGCTCCGGCCGGCGACGGCGTAGCGATAGGTCACCAGCACCACGTGCCAGAAGGGATCTTGGGCGCCCGTCCGGGAGTCCTTACGCTGTCTGGAGAGGTCGACCTTGAGCACGGTGCCTCTGGTGCTTTCGAGGGCGCGGTCCGCAAGCGCACCGCGATAGCCCCACAGGCCGTAGCCGCCGAGGCCCAGTCCGCCGAGCAGACAGACCAAGCCCAGGAGCAGCAGCACGGCGCTCGGTCGGCGGAGCATGGGATCACCTTGCCCCGCGCCGCGCCCCCTTCGCAACCCCAGCTACACGGGGCCGAAGCCGTTGTCGACGCAGTGGCCGTTGGTGCCCGGGCCCACGCACTGCGCACTTTGCACTGCCGGACAGAGCACTGCCGGACAGATCACGCCCACGTTGCAGCCCTGCTTGGTCCACTGCGTCTGCAGCTTCTGCAACGTGGTCGCCGCCGTGGCATTCGCCGGGTTCATGAACGTAGGGCAGGGGCAGGACAGCTCGTCGTTCACCTTCGAAGTGCACTGCAGCATCTTGATGGTGGGGTCGCAGACCTTGGCGTCCGCCAAGGTCTGTTTGTACTGGACCTCGAGCTGCGCGCAGGTCGCACCGCCCGTGCCGCCGCTTCCCGCTGCGCCGCCGGTGCCGCCGCTTCCCGCCGCTCCACCGGTGCCGCCGCCCCCGCCGCGCCGCCGCTTCCCGCCGCGCCGCCGGTCGCGCCCGCTTCCCGCCGCGCCGCCGCTTCCCGCCGCGCCGCCCGTGCCGCCGCTTCCCGCCGCGCCTGCGCCCGCAGCGCCGCCCGTCGCGCCTGCGCCCGCCGCGCCGCCGGTCGCGCCTGCGCCTGCCGCGCCACCCGTCGCGCCCGATCCCGCCGCGCCGCCGCCGGTGCCCCTGGTCGAGCCGCCGCCGCTGCCGGCATCCGGATTGCCGCCGCCCAGACCGTCGTCGCTGCTGCCACCGCAAGCCACGACCAAGAACGCCGAAGCCAAACCGAGTGCGATGCGTGTGCGCATGAGCTCCCTCCAGTAGAAGAAAAGTATGGCCGGAGTATAGCAGCAGGCCTTCGGATCGCTGCCTCGGGAGCTATGCTGTGCGGATGAGGGCGGCGTGGATGGTGGTGCTCTTCGCGGCAGTGGCCTGCGATCGCGCCGATGGCGGGGCGCCGGCGCCGTCGGCGTCGATACCTGCCGCAGCGTCGCCTTCGGCGCCACTCGCCGCGCTTCCGCCGCCGCGCGCCGTGGCCGCGGAAGTGGCGTTCGATCTCGTGAGCGCCGGAGAGCGAGTGCTGCTCGTGTGGGCGACGCCCTCGGGCGCCCTCAGGGTGGCGCCCCTCGACGCCGGGGGAGCGCCGGCGGGGGACGCGCGCGACGTGGGCCGCGCGGAACCGACAAACAAGAAGGCTGAAGCCAAGGTCTTGGAGGTCGCGGCGGCGGCTACGGATGACGCCGTTGCAGTGACGTGGGTGCAGGAGGAGGGGCGCGAGCTCAGCGCGTGGGAGAGCTTCGGGTCCCGCGCGGAGCTTCGATTTCTTCCGCCCGTAGCGCTCGGCGGCATGAGCGCGGGTGATCGCGCACGGCGCGGGCACCTCGCGATGACGACAGAGGGCGAGCGGCTGCTCGTGATGCATCGCGGGATGACCACTCCTTGCAGCGACGGCGATCAACACTGCACGGCCTTCGCGACCCACGAGCTTTCGGCGCGCGGCGCTCGGGAGCGCGGGTTGCCACTGAGCGTTCCGGCTGCCTGTGGCGTGGGCGTTGCCGGCTACGGCGCGGTGAAGGGACGCTGGCACTACGCGGTGTGCTCGACGGCGTCGGGGACTGCCGAGACCACGCTGTTCAACGTGCAGCAGGAACCGAACTACGCTGAAGCGAAGACGGTGCTGTCGGGCTGTACGCCGCGGGGTGCGTTGATGCTCGACGGCGACGTGATCCTCGGCGGCGATTGTCCGGGCGGGCCCCACGCCGTGCGCGCGGGAGCCATGGAAACGCCGCTCACCGACATCGAGCTCGCGGAAGCGAAGATGACCTGCGAGCTCGGCCATCCAAAGATCGAGGCGCCCGCGTTCTCGCTGGTGTTGCGCGATCCGATGGGCGAGCTCTCGCCGCTGTTGCCTGCGGAAGTCGCGCCGCGCGGCGCGCGCGCGGTGTGGACGGGGGTGGCGCTGCTGGTCGCGCGCTGGGTGGCGGGCAAGGTGACGCTACGTCGCTACGAATGTCGCGCGGGGCGCTTCACCCGCGCGGGGTGAGCTACACTGGGTGCCGCATGGAGGGCACGGCGTTCAGGGGCAAGTTGGGCATTGCCGTGCGCAAGGCTCTCGGCGAGCTCGACCCCGCTGCCGTGGCGCGCGCGCGAAAGCGGCTCTCTCCCACGGCGCTCGCGCTGGTGACCCAGCGCTTCGTGGCGAGCGACTGGTACGGCGTGGAGGGCATCGAAGAAGTCATCACGGTGTTGGCCGACGAGCTCGGCTGGGAGCAGGAGCGCATGGCGCGGACCTTCGGCCAGAAGGTGGGGTTCACGGGCGCTGGGCCCGTCGGTCGCGCGATGGTCTCGGTGTTCGGTACGCCGGAGCGCTTCGAGAAGTATCTGCCCACCACTTGGAGGCAGCTCTACGACTCGGGCACCATGCACGCGCGCTTCGATCCCATCGACGGCGTGCTCAGCGTGCGCGTGTACGGGTGGAAGGGTCACTCCCGGCTGCATTGCTTCGCGCCCTTGGGCGCGGTGGAGGCTCTCGCGTCGCACGTCCGGCGACCGCGGCTGCTCTCGGCCGAGCGCGTGGAGTGCGTGGCCGAAGGCGCCAAGCGCTGCAGCTACGAGCTCACCTTCGAGCGCTAACCTACGGCAGCGTGCCCGTGAAGGTGTCGGCGGAGGGGAAGTCGAAGGGCACCTCCACGCACTCTTCGGGGCCGGACGGCGTGCACACCTGGACGCCGGCGGTGTGATCCTGGGTGAGCGCGCCGGGGGTGGCGCACATCACGGCGGTGTACTTGCCGGGCGCCGCGTACAGGTGGTCGACGCACTGGCTGCCGCTGCCGCAGGTGTTGCTCGGGTAGTAGCTGCCGTCCCAGGTCACGCTCTCGCCCGTCACCGGCTCGCCTTGCTCGAGGCACGCGGCGCCGGGGCAGGGTTGGGGTTCGCAGGTGTCGCACGGCGTGTAGCACCAACCCGGCGACCGGCTCAGCACCGCGCCGGTTGCATCCTTGATCACGATGCTGGTCGCGGTGGAGCAGCCGTCCGTGGTGCGGCAGTAGCTCTTGGCCGCATTGGTCTGGAACACGAGCTTGGCCACGCCAGGAGAGGTGCCGCCGGCGGCTCCGCTGCCGCCCGTGGCGCCGGAACCGCTTCCTCCACCGGTGCCCTGACCGGCGGCGCCGCCGGAGCCCGAGCTGCTCAAGTCGCTACCGCCGCAGCCGACCATGGCGGCCAACGTCAGCGCGCCGACCCAGAGCCCCATCGTGGACCATCGCATCTGCTCACTCCTCTCCTACGGACGCATCGCGAGGGCCGCGATGACGCCCGCCATCAAGGCCACCACGGCCAGTGCGATGGCCAGGAATCGCTGCGGTGGCTCGTGTGCGGCGGCAACGGCGTCGGACTGCTCCGGCGCCAGTGGTGCCGACGACAGGTCCGCTCCGCAGCCCAGGCAGAATTTGTAGTGGGCGTCGTTCACGCGCTCGCACGCGGTGCACCGGCGCTTGCCATCGCCCGCCGGCGTTGGCGGCGGCACCCGGGCGCGGAGCTCTGCCAGCTCCGCGTCCTTGGCGAGGAGCTCTGCGTTCCTCTCCGCCAGCTCGTGCTCCCGACGCTGGAGCTCCGCCTCGCGCTCCGCGAGCTCCTCCTCCAGGACCGCGTTCTGCTCCCGAAGTGCAGCCCGACCATCGCGATAGTCCTGCCCCGACACGACCCCGAGGATACCGCCCTTCGAGGGCTGTCCGATCATGGGGTTGGTCCGGCGCGATCCCCGTCGCGGCCCCCACGCACTTCCAGCATGATTTCCGCCACTCCCAGCGCTCCACACGAGCGCACTTTTGTCTTGTGGACCGGCGGGTTGCCTGTGCTATAGAGCGCGTCCTTACCGCTTACGGGGCGGTAGTTAAGTTGGTTATAACGCCGGCCTGTCACGCCGGAGGCCGCGGGTTCGAGTCCCGTCCGCCCCGCTACGTTGGGAAGAGCCTGTAACCGCAGGCTCTTTTCTTTTTTGTCCATGGCCGCGACGGGCGCCGGAGCGCCCCGCCGTGGGACGAGCGTGGGACGGATTCGTAGACGGCTGCAGGGCGACGGTGCTGCTCGCCGTGGGCACGATGTTGTTGGTCTTGGCGGCGAGCTCGTTGACCACCGCGTCATCGACATGCGCGTAGCGCTCGGTGACCTTCACCGACGAGTGCCCCATCACTTTCGCGACCTCCTGGAGGGACCACTTCGGCCCCCAGAAGCCGTTGACCAGCGAAGTGCCGAACGTGTGGCGTAAGTCGTGCCAGCGAACGTCGCGGCTGATGTCCGCGAGCGCCAGGTGCTCGGGGAAACCATAGGTTTCGGAGCGCTGTCGGCGCGCTCCGGAAGGCGTCGGCCACATCAAGCCCAGCGGGTTCTTGGGGGCGTAAGCGGGCAGAAGCTCGAGCCAGCGGCGGGCGGCGTCCAGGCCCATTCCGAAGAGCGGGACCTTGCGCACCTTGCCGCTCTTGGTGGCCTTTCTACCCGTGGAGTAGCGCACGACGACGTGCGGCGCGTCGCCGTCGACGTGTACGTCGGCGAGCTCCAGGTGCCACTGCTCCGCCTGGCGCAGGCCGGTCCCGACCGCAAAGATGATGCGCAACAGGTCCGGCTCAGGGATGTCCGGACACGTCATCAGCCCTTGCTGCTCTTCGAGCATCAGGTAGGTCCACGGCTCGTGGGTGCGCTCGTTGCGGGGCGACTTGAGCACATCGCAAGGGTTCGAGGTCAGCAGTCCGTCCTCGACGGCCTCGTCCAAGATGAGCTTGAGCACGAGCTGGATCTTCTTGACGGTCTCCGCAGAAAGCCGCTTGCCGGTGCTACGCACGGTGCCGTTCTGGACGGCGCCGCGCCACGAGATCTTCCCGCGCTTTTGCTGTACGTCGCGGCTCCAAGCCTTGATCACCGAGCGACTGAGCGAGTTGTCCGTGACGGGCAGACCCGCAATTCGATGGCTCAGGATGTGCTCCTTCACGCGGTAGCGTTCGTTTTGAACGTCGCGGACGCCGTCGAGCTCGCGTCGATCGAGCACCTTGGTTGCGAAATCGCGGAGCTTGATCCCGGTGTTGGCTTCCCGCATGACCTCGCCCATGGTCTCGAGCGCGGCGTCGAGCGCTTCCTTGGCTTCTTGCTCGGTCTCGTAGACGCCGAGGGTCCTTCCGGCGCCAACCCCGCGCGGCAGACGGGCACGGTGTCGCCCGGACGGGAGCTGCTCGATGGAGCCAGCGCCTTGGCGCCGGGTGGCATTTCTCGTGATTCTTCGTTCTTGGCTCATCGCGTTCTCCGAGGTTGTTTCAGCGTGCAGGCGGCGTCCAGCCACAGCGCTTGAGCGCCGCTTTGGCTGCCGCCCGCGCGATGTCCGAGACCGGGCCGTCAGGGCGTGCCAGGCGTGGCCCAGGTTGTCGCCGGTGCCGCACCCTGACGGGCTCGGCACCGGTCGGGCCGGCCCCGAGCGCCAAGCAGATCGCGTCAGCGACCAGGTGGGCGGCATCGACTAGCTTTTGACGGATTTCGGCGTCTCGTGACATCGCCCCGCTAGCGTGAGGCGCCACGCATTCAACGCACGCGCGATAAAGCCCTGGCCCCTTTATCGTGCACGGGCGCGTTCACGGAGCTCGGACGCGAGGGTGTCGATTGCCGACTTGGGAACTTCCAACACGTCGGGGTCCGGTGGAGCTCGGCCCACCACCCCGTCGTATTCCTTGTCGTAGGGCGCGGGAGCCGCCAACCAGATCACCACCGCCGCCAACAGCGAGAATCCCAAGGGCGCGCTGCGATACTGCCCGGTCCAATGCTCAATCTCGTGGTGCGGAGGGACAACCGCCTTGCCTGCGAGCACGCCCCGATACGCTTTCGACGAAACGTAGGGCACGAGCGCGGCTTCCACCCACAGGATGGCGAGCTCGCGCCGAGGAACGCCGGGACGTCCAGATGGCCGAGATGGGTGGCGCAGCCACGCGGCCGCGCCGAGCAGGCCGATGAGCATTCGGGACGGGAGCGCGCCTTTGTCGTTCAGGAACTTGAACCACTCATCGTGACCCGGGATAGCACCCTGGCGGACCGGCGTGTACGGCTCCGCGCCCGGATGCTCTGCCCGTAGGTCGGGGCGCGGCGTCTCCAGGGCGAACGGACGGAAGGCCTGCTCGGCGTGCTGCAGACCGATCGCGTCGATCCATTCGACCAGGAAGGGCTCCAGGTCTCTACAAACCTGTTCTGCCGAGCGCAGACCGGCACGCTCGTAGTGCTGTTGTCGGCCCTGCTCGGCCGTGTTCCAGAGCCAAGCGTCCCATCCGGGTAGCTCGGCGCACAAGTGGCGGAATAGCGCATCCCGGCTGCGAAGGAGCGGCAGTACGGAACGCGGTTTTCGGCCCGGCATGGCCGGATCGTAGCGCGGGCCGCACTGCCCGTCCGGCTCAGTCTTCGTCGTCGCGGTCGTCGTCTTCCGGGTCATCGCGGTCGTCGTCATGGTCGTCGGCGCCATCGAGCATTTGATCCGACTCGTCACCTTGGTCGTCCTCGCTGTCTTCGAGGCTTTGCTCCAGCGCCGCCAGGTCGTTCGTTCCAAAGACGCGCACCCCGTCGACCTGGGGCAGCCCGACCTCGTCCGCCCATTCCGCGACATCTTCGGGCTCGAGCTCGAGCGCTTCCGCCACGGTCAGATGTCCGACGATTCCCCGGTTCTGCTTCATTACGCTTTTCAAGGTCGGCATGCCGCACCTCCTTCGAATCGAGACTGCGTCCAGAGGGTACTGTTGGCAATGGCGCGGGCAGCGATTGGCGACGGGCGTGCACTGTCGCGACGGCTGCACGCGAAGCAGCCACGGAAGAGCCGATCGCGACCAGCGTAACCAAGACCATTCGTGGTCGGCTGGCGCTCGTCTTCTCCTAATTACTGTTTCAATTTCGCGACCGCTGCGACCTTGCGCGACGCCTGTGCGTCTGCCCGTTCGCCACCTCCATCTTCATGCTGCCGACATGGCCAACAAGAGCACCAACGAAGACCGAGAGTGGCGTGTGAGCGTCTACGAAACCCTGATCGCCGACCGACGGGTCCAAGCGATCGCGATGCAGATCGCCGAAGCTAGCCGTGAGCCCGGGGATCCCGAAGTCAACGTGGGCGACACAGCAGCTGCGCGGAGGTACCTGCTCAAGTGTGTGATGCGCATGACCATCACGGAGTTGGCCAACATCGACATCGCCACCGCGGGCGGGCTCTGGGGCCGGGGCGCGATCGGGGCGGCCAGGTGGCGAGCGCGCGCCAAGGCTCCGCGCCAAGTGCCGGCTACTAGCGAACCTCTCCGACGCAAGCCGCGCGCGTAGCGCGCGGTACCCGCTGGACTGCGCGCTTGTGCGCTGCTTGCCAGCGAACTAACCAGTGTCGGCATGGCTGGTTCGCACGCGGATTACCTTTTGGAGCGCATCGATCGGATTCGTTCCGCCCGTACGGATGCCACGAGGCTGTGGGACGACGAGGACGTGCAGGACGTGGTGCTCGAGGCAGCCGAGTACGTTCGCGACGCCCTCGACCTGCCAGGAATGGAGCAGGAGTTGACCGCGGGCGCCCGAGTTGACACGGGCGCTCTGGCGCAGGTCCTGGCCCTGCTCCAAGCCGCGGCGAAGGAGCCGTCGCCCCCTTTCGGCATGCGGTTTCCCGACGGGCAGGAGTTTGACTGGCGAGTCCGCCTGAGACGCTTGACGTCACTCGTCACGGGGCTTCAAAAGGCAGAGCAGCTCGAAGAGCTCGAGGTTGCACTGCGCGTTAGCTTCGTCGGCGATCTGGCGCTCGAGGGTCTGCTCATGGCGCTGGCGCCTCACTCGGAGATCCGGAAGCAAGTGGCGACCCTGCTTCAGCAGAAGCTCGAGCTCCTAACTGCGGAGCAGGTCGAGGAATTCTGGGCGAAGCTGCGGCGAGAGATCGACCCATCTGCAGAGGTGCACCTCGAGCTCGACTCGGCGGTCGTGAAGTCGAGCTTCTTCGACTTTCCCAAGCCGAAGGCCGCGCGAAAACGGATCGCGGAGTACGTCTCACGCGTTCGTCCGCTTCTTGCTCGCCGCGCGCTCGAGCGCGACGGCACAGCTTCGCTTCCGACCGGGACAGCGGGGCCCGCAACGATTCTGTGCTGGACCTCGACCCCATCGACACGGACATGGTCCGCCACGGACCGGGTCATCACCCGGAGCGTTGGGCGCTTGGCTGCGTGCTGGGCCGATCCAGAAAGGGAAGAGCTCGCCCGGGCATTGGGGCTGCAACCGGCGGGATACTTCTTCGACGGGCGTGCCCATCGCGAGAGCCGACGCTCCCTCGGTTCGCGCGAGACCGTGCCCTCGGAGCGAGCGCTGGAAGAAATGGCGAAGCTCGTGCAGATCGCGGCTCAACGCCGGATTCGGCCGGAAGGCGCGGTTGAGCGGGCCCTTCGCGCGTACAAGCTCGGACTGGAAGTCGTCGGCGACAGCGTTCGGGCAGACATGCTCAGCAAGGGGGAGCTGGCGCTCCAGCGCGACCTCTGTCGCTTTCTGGTCGAACGCGACATCCCCGCGTTCGGGACGAAGTTCGGCTCGAGTGAAGTGGACCTGCTGGTGGAGGACGACCTTGGCCCGCTTGTCGTTGAGGTGAAGAAGCTGCAGAAGCTTCCAACGGAGCGAAGGCTTGGTGACTGGCTTACCCAGCTCGGCAGCTACATGGATCAGCAGCACAGTGCGGTGAGGGCCGCCCTGGTCTTCTTCAACTTCGCTGACGGCCCCGTGATGGCGCCGGTCGTGCCCGTCGTCTTCAGGTACCTGATCGTGAGCATCAACTTGTGCGGGGTCACTCCGAGTCGTCGGCGAAGCCACGTCGAGATTCGGCCGAGCGCATCGTCCCCAGGCTTCGAGCTGATCTCTATCGGGCAACCGTCGGTGGCGCGGCCGACGAGTCGCAGAAGGCGGCCAGCGGCGAGCACCAAGGCCAGACGCCAGCGGCAGCGTTAGCGCGGCCACAACGCGCGGATCCGAGCGCGAGCCTCGAGAGGCACCTCGCGATTGAGCGATTTCGCGCTCAGCGCGCGGCGCGCATGGGGCAGGTTGAGGCCCAAGTGACCGCTGCTGCGACCGGCCCGGTCGCTGGAGCGCGATCTGCGCGTCCGGCGGGCGCATTCCGACCTCGAAACTCCCTCCGATCTCGCTGAAATCAAAGTAGTATCCCACCCGCCAAGCCGCCAGTCGGGATCGGCCGGCGGAGCGCGGCGAGGATGCCCATGGGAGAGCCAAATCTCGTTTCATCAGGAGCTGGACCGACTGCCATCTGGGCTGCGGTGATTGCGGAAGCGTTGCTTCGAGAGGAGCACCTAGGTCACCGGCCGCCGCGGCTGCGTGAGCCCGGACTTGCGACGTGGCGGCAGTTTCGTGGCCGTATGGGCGCTAAAGATCTTCTGGAGCTGCTGCGAGAAGACGCCGCGGTCACGCAACCGCTCGCATTCAGCCCTCCGTCGGCGGTCGAACTGATGCCATTTGCCAGACTGGATGGAGGCGCGCTGGACGGGTGGCTTGAGCAGATTGGTGCACGTCCCAGCGGTGAGAACGGAGACGACTACCTCACGGCGCAGGCGAAGCGTCTCGACCTGCCCACGCGCATGGCGAAGGCGGATCTCCACAAGATGAAACCCCACCACAAGGCTCTCGAGTTGCCGGGGACCGGCGGGCAGCTGGCCCATCATGTCGTGACGACGCAGGAAGGGATCTACTTTCAGGACGTGTTTACGGTCGCTTGTCGAGACTGGCGCGACTTCACCCTGGCGACCTTGGTTGCCGTCGAGCTCGGGTTGGCCGGGCAGCCGCCCGTCGTGATCGATCCCGAGCTTTCGCGGATGCGATCGCGGGGCGAGCAGTTCGACTACGTTCTGGGTGTCGCGCAGGAAAAGGGCGGGCTGTACGAGGAAGCCGACCTGAAGCGCTTCTTCCCGCGCGCCAAGGTCGTCCTGGTCTGAGCCGCACGGGACTTCCATGCCTGCGAAGTTCATCAAGGTTGGCGAGCCGGCACACGACGCCGAGCGACAAGCCATCAAGTTCCTGGTCGATGGGCTGGACGAGCGTTGCACGGTTTACGGCAATCCCTGGATCGTCGAGCGCAGCGGAGGGATCTACGAGCTGGACGCCGTTGTGGTCGCCCCCCACGCGCTCTTCGTGGTGGAGATCAAGGCCTACCGGGGAAGGATCCGAGGCACGGACTTCGACTGGTACGTGCCGGCGCCCGTCCGCAGCCCGCTCCGGTTGAATCGGAAGACCGCGCAGGTGTTGGCGTCCGAGCTGCGGCGCCGAAGCTTTGATGCGGGTCGACCATGGGTCGACTTTCTCGTGTTCCTGTCGCATGCGGCCGGCGTCGAGCTCCAGGGGCCACTCAGTCGGCTGCACGTCCACACCAAGCGCTCCGTTCTGGACGCAATCAGCGATCCGCATTCGGTCTACCAGCGGGCGCGCTCGGGTCCGGCGTCGCCGCCGGTCGACGACCACTGCGCCCGCACGCTGCACGAGCTGCTCACAGGCGTAGACAAGACCCTCGCTCCGCCACGACGGATCCGCGAGTACGAGCTCGAGAACGTCCTCGACACCACCGACGACTACACCGAGTACGCCGCTCGCAACACGCTGCACGACACGACTCGCACATTGCGAGTCTACACGCTCGATCCGCTGGCCGACCCGGCCCATCGGGAGCGCTTTTTGCAGCGGCGGCGCTGGGAGGCGCAGGTGCTGGCTCGCGTTGGCACGCACCCGAACGTCCTGGGTGCCGACTTGTTCTTCGAGGGCGACGACGGCGTTCGAGTCTGCGTGCCCTTCGAACACTTCGCGGGCATTTCTCTCAGATCCTGGATCCCTCAGAACGAGCGAGCGAACCGCGGAGGCGATGGCGTGCGCCGCTTGGTCTGGCTTTGGCAGAAGCTCGCCGGCGCCGTCGGCTATGCGCACGAGCAGGGCGTGGTCCATCGGATGCTGCGCCCCGACGTCGTCCTCGTCACGCCCGACGCTACCGAGCCGGATCTCCGGGTCGCCGGATTCGATTTTGCAAAACAACTCAGAGCGGGCACGTCCTTGCACCTCAGCACACCAGTCGACGACGAACGACTTCGTTGGGCTGCGCCCGAGGTCGTGCATTCGTTCTCGGACGCGGACGCTCATTCGGACCAGTTCGGTCTCGGCGCGGTTCTGGGATATATGGTCACGAACGGCCGCCCGCTGTTCGAAAGCACCTCGGCGCTGCTCAGGAGAAACGGCGTTGCGACTCGCGCCCGTGACCTGAACGCCGCCGTGCCGAGCGCGCTGGACGCTGCCATACAGCGGATGATTGGGCTGCGGCCGACGGACCGTTTCCCGACCCTGGCTGGAGCCATCGAGGCCGTTGAGGCTGCGGTGGGTTCGTCAAGACGCGCGAGCCCGGCGCCGGCGCCACGCCTCGATCCGGAAAACCTCGAGCCGGGGCAGCGGCTGGGCCCCGACTACGAGGTGCGCGAGAAGCTCGGTACCGGCGGCCTGGCCACGGTTTACTCGGCCAGGCACTTGGTGAGCGGTGCCGCACGAGCGCTCAAGGTGGCGCGCCCTGCGGAGGGCGCGGAGGATGCGCTTCGTGGTGAGCACCGCGCCCTCCTCGGCTTGGGAGAGCATCCGAACGTCGTTCGCGCGGTGGACCTGTCCTACGTGGTGCCCGAGCGGCTCACTTTGGTCATGGAGCGAGTCGAGGGCATGCCGCTCTCTCGGTGGCTGGCGGAGCATCGCGAACCGGCGCCGTCGATCTTGAGGAAGTACGCTGAGGATCTGTTGTCTGCGCTGGCGTTCCTCGAGAAGAGTGACGTCACTCACAAGGACATCAAGCCGGATAACCTGATGGTGGGTGACCGGGGATTGACGCTCATCGACTTCTCGCTGGCCGGACACTCCAACGATGCGCCCTTCATCGGCACCGCGCTCTACAAAGATCCGAGCTTCGAGCGTTGGAGCCATGTCTCGGACCGATACGCTGCGGCGCTGTGTCTGTTCGAGATCTACACGGGTCGACATCCCTTCAACGGACGCGCGCCCATGCCCGGCGAGCAACCCGACATTGCCGACGACGAGCTCGACGCTCCAGCACTGGCCGCCTTCTTCCGCAAGGCGTTGGACCCGATCCCCGAGCGTCGCCACCCCTCGGCGGTCGCGATGCGAGCCGCGTTGCTGGAAGCGCTTGGAAAGCCAACGTCCACACCGCCAGCGGCCGCCGAGCCGGTTCGTTCCGCGGCGGCGGCCGCGCCCTTGACCACCACCGCGCTGAGCTCGACGAGCTCTGCCATCCTTCGCAGAGCCGGCGTGCGCACGCAGGGCGAGCTGGTCGCCCTCAGCGAGTCCCAGGTCATGTCGTTGCGCGGGCTCGGGAAGAAGAAGCTGCGCGAGGTGCTAGCTGTCCGACAGTCGCTGCTGGACGCGGGCGTGCCGCCCGAGCAGTCCGTAGTGGGCGAACGTCGAGCGTTGTGGCCGACGTTGAATGGTGACCCAACGGACATCCATCGACTGCCGCTGCCCAGCGGACTCAGGGATTCCTTGGCGCAGGCCGGGTATAGAACCGTCGGGCAGCTCGCGGACGCCACTCGGGAGGAGCTCTCTGCGCTGGAGGGTGTGAGCGCTGGCCGAATCAGCCAGGTCGTTCAAGTTCTGCACGACTTCTCAGAGGGTGGCTCGGGAGGAGGACCGCCTCCGGCGACGCTGACGGAACTCTGGGCACGCGCCTCGCAGCCGCTCAGCGCACGTGAGCGCGAAGTGGTCGAGGGGCTGTTCGGTTTTCATGCTGCGCCACTGGTGCAGACGGAGCTCGCGGAGAGCCTGGGTGTGCTGCAGAGCGAAGTCAGTCGCACCAAGGATCGAGCCCTCGATCGTTTGGAGATGCGCGAGCTCGAGGAAGCGCTCGACAACATCGAACGGCACCTCAGCGCCGACGGTGGCGTGCTGACTCTTGGCGACGCCGCGCGTGCGCTGACTGAAAACATGATCGAGCTTCTTCCGGAGGACGATGCGCTGGCGCGCGGCTTGACCCGCCTTCTCGTCAGCTTGCAGCAGGTCCGAATGCGTTGGATCGCTGATCTCGATGACGGAAGTTTAGAGCTGGTGGTCCGGCCCGCGTTCGATCGGGAGGTGCTCAAGTCCTTCTTGGAGACAGCGCGGCAGATAGCCGCGTGGCCACCGGCGCAGCCAGATGCCGCCCGGCGCTCGCTTCGGCCGCTCTTGCCTGAGTACGAGCACGACGTGGTGGCGCTGGTGGCGCGCCTGCTGTTCGACGTGGCGCTGACGGATGGGGGCGAACTGTTTGAGGCTCCCGTCGCTGGCGCCGAGGCCATCGCCTACGTGCTGACGCGTCGGCGCCTGCCCATGACCGTCACCGAGCTGGAGGAGCACGTGCGTCAGAGCTTCGGCGAGCACGTCGTATTCCCGATGGCAGACGAGCTCGCCAGGATCATCGCGGCACTCGGCGACTACCGGCTCGAGGGAGAGTCCCTGCTGCCCGCTGCGGCGCATGCGATCGAGGCCCCGGAAGCCGCGCGCGATCCGGTTCCGGACGACCTGCGCGCTCCGGATCGAACCCCCGAGCAAGTCCTGGTCGCCCGACTGAGGGATGCGGCCGAACGACGGGAATGGCGCCTGCTCGTCACGCCCCCTGAGCATCACGCGGACTACGGGTGCAGCGTGGCTGCCGCCATTCCCAATGCGGAGTACATCAGCTTTGAGCAGCGGCTGCTCGAGCGCATGGAGCCGAGTTTCGCCGACTTCGAAAGCGCGCTTCGTATGAAGGCGCGCCGCCGGAAACTGACGCGGGCGGCGGAAGCGTTGCTCGAGGAGTTGCTGCGCGAAAGAGGGCGACCCGACTGCCGCACCGTTCTTGGCGACACGGCGCTGCTCCAGATGTGCGACGCGGCGCACCTGGTGCGCGCGCTGTACGACGAAACACAGGGTGGGCAGCGCGGTTTCTGGGCGTTCGTGATCCCTGGGGTGATCCAGGAACGGCAGCCGCTGCTGAACGAGAAGGATCCGGTGTTTCATCTTCCCGGTGCGACGCTGCCGCTCTCGGGCCCACTTCCGCCGCTGAGTGAGGGCTGAATGGAACCAGCGAAACGCACCGAGTTGACCCAAGGACTGGCCGCGCTCGTGGCCGAGATGGCGGCGGCTATCCGCCCGCGCATGGTCGAGCGCGGCGGCGTGCGGGAGCGGGCTCTGAAGCTTCATGCGGACGAGCACGTGGGTGAGGACTTCGAGGTCTGGACGGATCTGCTGGCGCGTCGCGCGGCTGTGCTTTGGGTCCTCAAGAGCGTGTACGTGAGAGTGCTCGAAGACCGCGGACTGCTTCGACCGCGGCGGATCGTCGACTCCGATTCGCCCGAGCTCTTCGCTCGGCTCGCTCCGAACCTGGGCGACACGGCGTACCTCGGCTGGGTGTATCGCGACTTGGCGGCGGAGGAGGGCGGCCTGCCGGAGCTGTTCGCACCCCAGGCCGCCGAAGTCGCGGCGATTCCGGATGCGCTCTCGCGAAAGCTATTGGAGTTTTGGCGTGCGAGAGACCCGGAAACCGGCGACCTTCACTACCGATTTGACGAGGAGCTTTTCGATGGGCGGTTGATGGGCGACCTCTACGAAGATCTCGACCCCGTGGTGAAAGCGCGTTTCGCACTGCGGCAGACGCCGGACTTCATCTTGGACTTCATTCTCGACCAGACGCTCACGCCGGCGATCGAAGAGTTCGGGATCGAGACCGTTCGCGTCCTCGATCCAGCGTGTGGCTCGGGGCACTTCCTGTTGGCCGCCTTCAAGCGGATGGTCGCTGGAATGCAGACGAAGCATCCCGAGCGGACGCTTCCTGAAGTCGTGGGTGATTGTCTGGCGCGGGTCGTGGGCATCGATCTCAACGACTACGCCTGCGCCCTGGCGCGCGCGCGGTTGGTGATGACGGCCCTGGAGCTGCTTGGCGAGAAAGACTTTGCGGTGGCAAGTCGGCTGCACCCGCAAGTGTTCTGGGCGGATGCGCTGGAGCAAATCGAGCTGGATGACGCGCAAGGGCAGATGTTTGCCGCCGGCAAGCCGTTTGCTGCTCTCACGCAAAGCGAGGTACGGGCGAAGCTGCGACCTCTGTTGGAGGACAAGTTCCACGCCATCGTAGCCAACCCACCGTTCATCACGGAGAAGGACGCGGCACGGAAGGCGTACCACCGAGAAAAGGTCGGCCATGGGAAAAAGAAGCGCCAGCGATACGTGTCGGCGTATCGAACGTACTCTCTGGGCGCTCCGTTCACCGAGCGCATGCTCGATCTGACTATCGAAAACGGTTTCGTGGGCGAGATCACAGCGAACTCGTTCATGAAGCGGGAGTTTGGAAAGGCACTGGTGCACGATGTCCTGCCTCGACATCGCCTGACGAAAGTAGTGGATACGGCAGGCGCTCACATCCCGGGGCATGCAACGCCGACGGTCATTCTGTTCGCCCGCCGACAGCCGTCTGGCACGGACCCGGTGCCCGTGGTGATGGGAAAGCGAGGTGAACCCGGGAAACCCGCCGTACCCGCTGAAGGCAACGTCTGGCGTTCCATCCTTGCCGGGCACGATAGGCTCGGTTTCGAGAACGAATTTGTTTCGGTCGCCCCGGTTGAACGCTCCGTCCTTGCCAAACACTCGTGGAGCATCGGTGGCGGCGGTGCAGCGGAGCTGAAGGAAGCAATCCGCGACAATCGCGTCACAGTGATTTCCGTGGCGGAACCGCCCATCGGTCGAGGGGCGAGAACAGGAAACGACGACGTCTTCTCGCTCCCTGCGTTCGTTGCGTGCCGGTATCACGCCCCGGACTGGAGGTGGTTGTTGAAGGGTGAGGATGTACGAGACTGGGCTGCCCACCCGCTGGACAAGGTGTGGTTCCCGTATGATCCTGCCGCCGATTTCGCCAGGCTGCCCCCCTCCAGGGTAGTGCAGGGACTGCTGAGACTGTGGCCATTCCGTACGACGCTTGCCGCGCGGGCGACATTTCAAGGTGTCATGCTGGATGCTGGACTGGAGTGGTACGAGTACATGCAGTACACCGCAGCGGCCAACCGAACCCCACTCTCCATCGCGTTCGCGTTCAAGGCAACGCACAACCACTTTGTTCTGGACCGCGGCGGCAGGGTGTTCAATAGGCACGCGCCCGTCATCAAGCTGACTCGGGGGGCGACCGAAATCGAGCACCTATGCCTTCTCGCCCAGCTCAACAGTTCGACAGCCTGCTTCTGGCTGAAGCAAACATGCCAGCCAACCGGCGTTGGTGGCATTGGCGGCGGCATTGGTGACGAGGGATGGGAACCGCGTTTCGAGCATGATGGCGCGAAGGTTGGCGCTTTTCCGCTGGCGGCGCCTCGCGACGCGACGCTCGAGTCCTTCGCTGCTCGGCTGGACGCGCTCGCGCACCAGCGCGTCGAACGCTCTGCGCGTGCGGTGATTAATGCCAAAGCCGCGGCGGGCGCAGCGGCCCTCCGCTCTGCCTTGGAAGCCCGCCGAGAAGAAGACCTGGCAGACCTTCGGCAGATGGTCGGCCTGCAAGAAGAGCTCGATTGGCTCTGCTACCGCCTGTATGGAATCGACCCTGAGGCGCCCCAGGGGGAGATCCGCGCCGCGGACCAAGTGCTGCCGCTCACGCCAGGCGAACGGGCCTTCGAAATCACACTCGCGCAAGAGGACGCTCAGCGTCGCGAGGCCATTGCGAACGGTGAAGAGCCCGACGAACAGCCCACGGCATGGTTCGAGCGACACGGTTGGCAACCCATTGCGGACGCGAACAGCATTCCCGCAGAGTGGCGTGACGTCACGCGCGCCCGCCTCGAGCGAACCGAAGCCTCCCGGGAGCTCGGTCTGGTAGAGCAAGCGACCTACAAACGGCGCTGGTACTGCCCCGACCACGCGAAGGAAGAACAACAGGCCCTGGCTGAGTGGTTCGCCGACCGCGTCGAGGACGAGGCCAAGACGTACACGCGCCCCTTCACCGCTCGGGAGCTGACCGTCAAGTTGCAGGACGACGCCGCGGTGGCAGCGGTCGCCGAGCTGCTCAGCGGCTCTGGCAGCTTCGATCTCGAGCGGATGGTGGCGAGCACGCTGTGGTCCGAGTCCGTGCCGAACGTGAAGCACCACGTCTACAAGCCGAAAGGGCTCACCGTGCGTGCAGCATGGGAGAAGACCTGGCTGCTTCAGCACGAGGAAGATGCCTGGGAAGCCCAGCAGGCCAGACACAAAGCAGATCCAGAGCACCAGCCGGCGCCACCCAGGCCGCGCCCGCAGCCCGCGCCGGCACCGAAGTACGGTTCCGGTGACTTCCTCCGCGCAGAGTACTGGAAGCACCGCGGCAAGCTCGACGTCCCCAAGGAGCGGTTCATCGCGTTCACCGAGGTGCCGAGCGCAGAGCAGCCGCTCTACGGCTGGGTCGGGTGGACGGCGACGCAGCGGGCAAAGGCGTTGCTCGAGCTGGACGAACGAGCCGAAGCAACGGGTGCGAAGCTCGAGGAGCGGTACGGGCTGCTCTGGGGCGTGCAGTTCCTCTTGCCCTATGTGGCCTGGGATGACGAGGGGGCTGCGGCCGAGTTCCGAGCCATCCTGTGCGACGTTGTCGGCGCCGACGGCGTGACCGAGGCGCTGCTCGCTGCCTGGGCCGAGCACCATCCCCCGCCAAAACCGCCGCCTGCTGTCGCGGTGGCGAAGAGCAAGAGCCCGGCGGCTCCAAGGAAAGCCAAGCGATGAGTCCGACAATCACAGACGTTTTCGATCTGCCGGCGAAAGAGGACATCGGTGCGCTCCGCTACGTAGTTCGTCTGACCGACGAGAAAGACCCAAAAGCGCTCGCAGATCTCGTGCGCGACTACGTGCTGACGCCCACGGTCCGAAAGGAGCTGCCAGTCGTCATGGACCGGCTGCGACACGCCCACGAGCGCGGCGAGGAAGAGGGGCGCTTCGTGCATGGCAGCTTCGGCTCGGGCAAGAGCCACTTCATGGCCTATCTCGGGCTGCTGCTCGAGAACCACGACGTTGGATGGGCCAAGCCGGATCCGCTGATCGAAGAGCTGGAAAAGAAGCATCGCGATTGGATTCGCGGCGCCAACGTCCTGGTCGTGCGCTTGCACATGCTCACCATGGCGCACGGTGGTGCTGGGTTCGACCGTGCGGTGTACGCAGCTTTCAACCAGGCCCTGGCTCGTCACGGCAAGCCCGCGTTCGAGTTCCTGGACGTCGAGCGCGTGATCGCGGAAGCCCGCCGCGAGGCCCAGAGCTACGGGGAGACGTTCTGGAAGCGACTGCGCGAGGCCGAGGTCGTGGACGGACCGTCCGCGTTCGACGAGCTCGCAACGGGGGGGCCCGAGGAGCGAGAAGATCTCGCGCGCGCGTACCTCGAATGGAAAGGGCGGGACGTCGAAAGCGCCGGTATCGATCCGAACTGGGCCGATGGGCTCCAGCGCCTAGCACAGCACGCGCGAGCGCAGGGCTTCGGCGGCGTCGTGTTCCTGATAGACGAGCTCTTGCTGTGGCTGAGCGAGAAGAATGCGCCGGAATTCAAGCAAGCCATCAATCAGCTCAACGTGATGGTCGATCACACGGACCGCAGGCGTGACGTGCCTTTGTTCGTCTTTGTGGCCCGTCAGCGCCACATCAAGGAGTTCTTTCCGGACCTGGTCGACGAAGACCAGCTGTACTCGCACTTGGACCACCACTCGAAACGCTTCGAAGTGACGGAGCTGGAGGACGTGGAGCTCCGACACATCTGCAAGGAGCGCGTTCTCAAGAAGAAAGACCCGGTCGCGCTCGGCACCGTCTTGGACGGGCTCGCGCAGCGGCACGAAAAGATCCTGCCGGATGTGCTGCAAAAGGCTGATGTCGCTTACTTGCGGGACGTCTATCCGTTTCATCCGGCGTTGATCGAAATGCTGATCGACGTCTCGGCCCTCATGCAGCGCGAGCGTACTGCGCTGAGGCTGCTCTACGAGCTACTCGTCGTCCACTATCCGAACCTGCCTCTCGGAGATCTGTTGCCGGTCGGTAGCGCGTTCGAGGCGGTGTTTCCGGAGAGCGGCGTCGTGGCGGCGCGGCGGCAAGAGGACCTCAGCGCCATCCACCGGCTGTACTACCAGCGCTTCCAACCAGCCATGCAGACGATGCTGAAGGAAGGGGGCGATTTCGACGAAGCACGACGACGCGTGCTCGACCAGCTCGTGAAGACTGCGCTTTTGGCCGAAATCTCTCCTCGCCTCCGGGGGTCCGCCGGTCTGACGGTCGAGCGCCTGGTGCGACTGAATGACGCGGATGTCGAAGGTCACACGGAGCGGGGCAAGGTTTCGAAGGCAGTTCAAGATCTCATCGCGCTGAGCCAGAAGGTCCCGTCACTCCAGGTCGTTGGTAGCGGCGGTACGGCGGTGGTGAGCGTCGCCGTGCAGCGCGCTGACATTTCCGAGTATCTAGGCCGCGCTCGCTCGAAAGTCGGCGTTCACCACGTCCGGCTCAAGACGTTTTTCAAGCTCTTGGCCAGTGAGCTCAAGCTGAGCGACCGGCGTTGGTTCCAGAACGGTCAACGCGACGGTGACTACGAAGTGGTTTGGCGCGGCACGACCCGCCGGGGCTCAGTCGGGCTGGTGAACATTCGCGAGCTCCCTAACTCCGGGTTCAGGCCCGACAGCGGCGACAGCTTTCGCTTGTTGATCGACTACCCCTGGGATGAGCCCGGCTTCGCGGTCGAGCACGACCGAGAACGAACCCGAACCGTCCGGAAGCGGGATGGCTCGATGGCAACGCTGTGCTGGTTGCCCCGCCATCTGACTCCTCACGAGATGGGCCTGCTCACGGATCTCTGCGCAGCGGAGTATCTGGCGAGCCAAGAGGGGCAAGCCGAGCTGCTCAAGAACTGTGCCCAGGGCGAGAGAGACCAGCTCGTCGACCAAGCGCTCAAACGAGTCGACATGCTTCAAGGTCGAATTCGGGACTTGCTGCGTGAGGTCTACAAGGACGACGGGGAAGCCCTGTCACTGCTAGGCGAGCAGACGCCTACGATCCCGGAGCCCGAGCTGCACAAGAACCTGGCGCGTTTTGCCGAGGGGCTGCTGGATCGACTGCACCCGACGCACCCGCGATTCCCGTCCGAGCCGCGCCCGGCAGAGCTCCAGGTGCTCGCGGACTGGCTGGTCACGGCAGCGGAGAGCCCGGATGCAACGGCATCCTTCGACGACTCGAACGAGAAGATCTTGCGCAATCTGGGAGGCCCGCTCGAGTTGGTGGACTTGGGCCAGACCCGCGCGTCGCTCCGGCGAGACACTCGCTATGTTCGAGACGTCTTGGATCGAGCCACGACCGAGAGCGTGATCTGGGACGACATCGATCGGCACCTTGCCGAGCAGCATGGGTTGACGGTGCCGGTGCGCAACCTGTTCTTGGTGTTCCTCGCGCGCGCCTACAGCTATCGGGTGCTACGCAGCGGAACACGGGAGGTCGTGGACGTCGTCTTGGACGGCCGCGCAAAGACCGGCTTGACGCTGGCGCGCGCTCCAGTGCTCGAACCCGCCAAATGGAGCCGGTTGCGCGAGCTCGTCCCCAGCCTGAAGTTGGGCGACGCGGCACCGCTTCACCGTACCCTTGGCGAGCAGGACCGCTACAGCGAGGCGCTCAAGTTGGCGGGCGCAAATCGACGTGGCCTGTTGAGCGGGCTCCACAAGCGGATTTTTGGCTTGGCCCCCGAGGCGACTCGGCGCCTCGGCGAGCTCAAGGAAGCGCTCCGGCGCCTCGCACCATTGGAGCAGGCGGAGACCGACTCCTGCCGCCGGCTCAATGACCTCTTGGAGCTCTGGCCTGACGAGGGAAGCGACCCAATCCGTCGGGTTGTCGCGGACGCACAACAGATGGAGGACGCACTGAGCGCGCTCGACGAGACCTCGCGTGGGCACCTGGAGCGAGCCAAACAACATCCCGTGCTCGCCGACGCCGTTCAAGCGCACCTGAGCGCGCTCACGACACTCCTGGAAGAGCCGGAGCAGGAGCGAAAGCTGACGCGGGAAGCGATCCAAGCGTGGAACGGTCATGCGCAGGAGCTGGTCGGTCGCCTTGTCGAGCAGCCCGCGGTTCCGCAACCGCCGCCGCCGGCCCCACCGGTGATCGAGCCCCCTTCGCCGCCGCCGGAGACCCACGTGTGGAGGCGTGAGAACGTCGTGCTCGGCGACCCCGCAGCAGTGGACGGCGTGGTTACTGAGGTGCGAGCGGAGCTCGAGCGGCTCGGCACCGGGGTCGCTGACATCGAGGTCCACGTGAGAAAGCGAGACTAGAGCGCGTGCAGGCCGATCTTCTCCTCAGGAAGCTGCTCGAGGGCGCTGGAGGCGTAGCTGCGGGTCAGTACGTGCTCGCGCTAGAGCCGGAAGGCCTGGACGGGGAGCTTCCGTCCGCCATCGGCGTGGGCACCGTGAGCGTGAACGTTCACCGCACCCGCAGCGAGCTCGGGTTGCGCAGGGTGCTCTGGAAGAGTCGCGGCGCACCGTTCGTCGCGCTGTTGCCGGAGGAGATTGCGCGAGCGCTGCCCCCTGATCTGATCCGACGAGCGAAGGCGGCGCGGGTTCATGCCCTGGATCCGAACGATGTGCTGGCGGCAGTTCTCCAGACACCGGTGACCGGCACGGATGACCCGGAGCTACTGGACCTCGCGCTCAGTCACCTCTCCGAGCTCCGCGCCGCGGTGTCGCAGCGAACGGTGCCGACGGTCATCGACCGACGCATGCTGGACGAGCTCTTGTTGGACGTGTGTGTCGGGCAGCGAGTGCGCAAGACCAGTCCCGGCGACTTGCTTGCCAGCTGGTTGTCGCGCCCGCCCGACCCAAGTCCGGCCGTGCGCCACCTGTTGGAGCGCAATCTCCCGATCCTGCACGCGGTTGCCGGGCGGGTCTTGGCGTGGGCGCTTCGTTCCCCGTCTCGTCTCACGGCGTTGGTCGAACGCGGCATCCTGCTCGAAATCGAGGCGGATCTACCGCCCGCGGTGTGGGGAGAGCTCGATCAAGCGCGTGGCGATCCGGATCTGAGGCTGGCCGAGCCGGTTCTTCGCACGACCATCGTGCAGCTCGCCCGCGAGGCCATCGAGGCGATGGCCGATCAAGCGGCCCCGTACTTCGACGCTGCGGCGAGTTTGGGCGCCAAGCTGTTGGCGCCGAGTGTCCTCGCGCAGAGCACCCTCTTGCCGTTGGGTCTCGACACGCGGTGCTACGAAGTCGCCGAGCGTGCGGCGCGAGGGGAGCCGATCCCCGAGACCGAGCTCGTCTGGATCTCGTCTCACCGCGCGGCCAGGATGAAGGATCGTGAAATTCGCGTGCTGCGAGAGCTAGCGCGGCTTTCTCGTTGGCTGGCGACGCCAGAGATCACACCGACCGACGTGGCTGCGTACGTGGAGCGCTATCAGTTGGACGCTGCCTTCGCCGATCTGTCCGCAGCGCGCCTGCGTCGGGCGGCGGCCGCAACGGCGGAGTACCGCGCTCAAGCGGACAAGATTCTCGTTACCTGGCGGTCACGGAGGGACCGCGAGAATCGAGGCTGGGCCGAGTTGCTGGCGCAAGGGTACGTGCGTGCTCTTCACGCTCCGGGCGTGGTGCCGCTCCATCGAATGTGGCGGGAGGGCGAGCTCGCCGACTCGCTCCGCGACAAGAAGCCGCTGTATGTCATCGTTCTGGACGGCTGCAGCTATCCGGTATTTCTCGCGCTGCTCCGCGAGCTGGCGCAGATCGGCGGCGGAATTGGCCTGTCGCTGGGGTCGGACGAACGCGCTCGAGGAATTCCTGCGCTCTCGCCCTTGCCGACGATTACGAGTCACGCGCGCGGAGCGCTCTTCTTGGGCGAGCTTCCCAACGACCCATGGATCGGCGAAGTCGAGTGGCGGGAGCAGGGCGAGCGCAAGACCGACCCCGGTCGCTTCCGACAAAACAAGGCCCTGGCTGGCCACTCGGCCCAGCTCTTCCTGAAGGGGGATCTCTCGGATGGTGGAAGCTCCCTGCTTGCTGCGTTGGCAGATCGCAGCAAGGAGGTCGTTGCTGCAGTGTTCAACGCCGTGGACGATCAGATCGGCTCTTCCAATACCGGTGCTGAGCTTCGTGTGAGCCCGACAGAGGTTCATGGGCTGGTGCCGAGCTTGGAAACGGCGTTCAAGCACGGCCGCCGGGTGCTGTTCACGGCAGATCACGGCCATTCCCCGTTCTGCGGCAAGGATCTGCGGGTCGGCGACGGCAAAACCCCTCGCTGGATGAAGGTCGAAAGCGGCCAGGCGTTGCCGGACGGCTTTGTCGCCATCGCCGACGACGGCCTGGGCGGACAAGCGGGGCCCAAGGCTTTTGCCTGGAAGGTCGGGGCGTATCGCGGGCCGCCTCAGGTGGGTTTCCACGGTGGCTGCTCGCTGGAAGAGATGGTCGTCCCGCTGGCCTGGTTGGTTCCCGGTGGCGTGCCGGCGACCGAACCGACTTGGTGGTACGGCGGAGCTGAGCCGGGCCGATCGAAGTTGCCGCCACCTCCCGACGACACGCCGACCCCGCCCGCGTCTCAGGCGGGCCGCCCCGCGAAGAAGCCGCGAACCAAGCCCGGCCAATACGATCTCTTCGACGCGCGTCGCACCGAAGCGGCCGTGAGCGCTCTGGATGTGCCGCTCGGCTTGCCCGAGCCGGTCATGGCTCAGCTCGACGTCTCGGAGCGGGCGGCACTCGTCACGCTGAAAAAGAATGGGCGCGCTCGCGTCACCGAGCTCGAAAAAGCGCTGCAACGTCCCCGCGCGCGCATCCCAGGCTTCATGCGTCAGCTTCAGCGGAAGCTTCACAAGCTCAAGGCGCGGTGCTTCGACGAGCAAGTGCTCCCGAGCGGCGAGCAGCAATATGTTTGGTGCGGATCGGAGGACTCGTGAGCAACGCCGAAGCTCAGGAAATCGTTGCCGCGTTGCGGTCGGGGTTGGTTCCCCGCTCCGGCTTGCACCACTTCGCCACAGGGCTCGACGCCTTGATGAGCGTGGTCGCCGAAGAGCTGGATTTCGTCTCGAAGGCCGGCGGCCGCGGGGGATCGAAGTTCATTCGGGGCGACTACGGCAGTGGCAAGACCTTTGCCACCAGGCTCCTGTGTACGCATGCCCGACAGCGCGGCTTCGCAACCAGCGAAGTGCAGATCAGCATCAACGACACTCCGCTTCACCACCTCGAGACGGTGTATCGGCGCTTGGTCGAGCGATTGACGACAGATGCCGACGGCGAGGGAGCGTTTGCTGCCGTTGTGGACGCCTGGCTCTACGAGATCGGCGAAGAGGTGACGCGCTTGCAGGGGCTGGGCGAAACCGATCCTGGTTTTGCCGAGGCGGTCGAGAAGCGCCTCGAGGACAAGCTGGCCGAGCTCAGCGCCAAAAACCCAGCCTTCTCGCAGGTGTTGCGCGCGTATCACCGAGCCCTCGGGAGCGGAGACTTCGGGCTGGCGCAGGGCCTTTTGGGTTGGCTCAGTGGCCAACCGCACGTCGATCGCTCGGTGACGTCGAAGGCCGGGATCAAGGGCGGAGTTGACGGACAGGCGGCACTGACCTTCCTGCGCGGAGTATTGCTGCTCTTGCGCCAGTCCGGACACGCAGGCCTGGTGGTCGTGCTCGACGAGGTCGAGACGATTCAGCGCATGCCGGCCCAGACTCGCGAGAAATCACTGAATGCGCTGCGACAGCTCATGGACATGCTCGGCAACAATGAGCTGCCCGGCTTCTACCTCGTGGTCACGGGGACGCCGGAGTTTTTCGATGGCTACAAGGGAGTCAAGAGTCAGCCAGCGCTCTATCAGCGGGTGGCAGTGCGGTTCGGCGACGAGCCACGCCACGACAATCTGCGGGCGCCCCAGGTGCGACTTGCGCCCTTTGACACGGGGAGGCTGCTCGAAGTGGGCCGCCGCGTCCGCTCGCTGTTCCCCGCCCACGAGCCGGAGCGAGTCTCGACGACGATTGACGACGCCTTTCTGTCGGCCTTGGTCGATCAGGTGACGGCCGGATTCGGTGGTAAAGTGACCGTCACCCCGCGCTTGTTCCTTCGGGAGCTGGTGGACGTGCTCGATCGCGTCGACCTCCACGCCGACTACGATCCACGCAAGGACTACCGGCTCGAAATCGACGAAGCGGCTCTTCGGCCCGAGGAATTGGCGGCCCGACGCGGCGAACCCGTGCCGGACGAGGAAGAGTTGCCGAACGGCGAACCGGCCGGCGACGAAGCTCCTGCCGGCAAGCGCAAGCGGTTAGACGGCTGACCATGAGCAGCTTCCATCGTCTTCACCCGCAGCTCCGACACGCCATCGTGCACGAGCTGGGTTGGCGAGAGCTCCGACCCGTCCAGGAGCTCGCGACAGAGGCGATCCTCGACGGCGCGAATGTGGTGGTCCTCGCACCTACGGCCGGGGGCAAGACGGAGGCGAGTGTCTTCCCGCTTGTGTCACGGATCCTCACCGACGAAACCCGCCCCGTTGCGGCCTTGTATGTGTGTCCGATCCGCGCGCTCTTGAACAATCAGGAGCTGCGGATCCAGGCCTACGCGCGGATGGTGGGTTTGGATGCGTTCAAGTGGCACGGCGATGTTTCCGCCGCAGCCAAGCGCCGTTTCAAGCAGTCACCGGCGCACCTCGTGATGATCACCCCGGAGTCCCTGGAGGTGCTGCTCATGGGCTCGGCGGAAGACGCGCGGCGGCTATTCGTTGAGCTGTCCGCGGTCGTCATTGACGAGATCCACGCCTTCGCCGACGACGATCGCGGAGCTCATCTGGTCAGCATCCTGGAGCGTCTGACAAAGTTCTGCGGCCGCGACCTGCAGCGCATCGGACTTTCTGCCACCGTTGGAAACCCCGACGAAATCGGCAGTTGGCTACGCGGCTCGAGCGAACGCCCGTACCGCCGCGTCGATCCGCCGCGCGGCCCGGCTGAGCGGGATCTGGCGGTGGAGCTCTACGAGAACGCCGACGCGGTGGCTCGCGAGGCTGCGCGCCTCGCGTTGGGGAAGAAGAGCCTCGTCTTCGTCGAGTCCCGAGGTCAGGCCGAGCGCGTCGCGGATGCGATGGGGGGCCAAGGCGTTGACGTGTTCGTCCACCACAGCGCCGTGAGTCGGGCTGACCGGGAGCTCGCCGAGCGCCAATTCACCGAAGGCCAAAACACGGCCATCGTATGCACGAGCACGATGGAGCTCGGCATCGACGTCGGCGACCTGGACTTGGTGCTGCAAGTCGACGCACCGTCGAGCGTGGCGAGCCTGCTCCAGCGCATGGGCCGCACGGGCCGTCGCGCCGGGACTCGATCCAACTGCACGTTCCTGTGTCAGACCCCAGAGACCCTGCTCGAAGCGCTGGCCCTGCTCGAGCTCGCCGAGCGAGGCTGGGTCGAAGACGTGCGCCCTGTGAGCCGAGCCGCCCACGTACTGGCGCATCAGACCTTGGCGCTCAGCCTGCAGCAGAACGGCATCTCCTCGCATCGGATCCGGGAGTGGGTGGGGGCCGCGTTTCCATTCAGGGCGCTGTCCGACTCCGAGGTCGATCAGCTCATCGCAACAATGAAGGAGCGGCAGATCCTCCACGAAGCGGAGGGCCTGCTCTCGCTGGGGCTCGAGGGCGAACGGCTCTACGGGCGACAACACTTCTTCGAGCTGTACGCCGTGTTCTCCACACCGCGTCTTCTCAGAGTCGCTCACGGCATCCAGGACATCGGAACAGTCCAAGCGTCGTTCCTTCGGCTCGCCTTCGAGCGCGGACAAGAGATGTGCTTCCGGCTCGCCGGGCGCGCCTGGCAAGTGGGCGACATCGACTGGACGCGGGGCATTTGCCGGGTCGTGCCGGCTCCGCGAGGTCGTGTCCCGACCTGGCTGGGATCTCCATCGGCTGGCTCTGGCGAGCTCAGCGCGGAGGTGAAGCGCTTGCTTCGCTCGGAGCATCAGCCGCTCTGGGTTGGTCCGGTTGGCAGCCGTGAGCTCGCGCTGCTTCGCGAGAGTTACGCGGGTCTCGTGGAGGACGGCGAGGCACCGGTCGAGATGCTGGAAGACGGCGCCACTTGGCACACGTTTGCCGGCGGCGCGATCAACGCGCTCCTCGCCAAGGGAATGGAGGAGCACGGCGCGGGCAAATGGGTCGCCGGTAATCTTTCGCTCCGCCGCCGCGAGCCGATCGCCGCGGCTGAAGTTGGTGCCGTCATGGAACGACTGCATGAAGTGGACTGGCAGGATCTCGCGCTGCGCACGGCACGCGACGTGCCCAACGTATCCGTGAGCAAGTTCCAGCCCTGTTTGCCTGACAGGCTGGAAGCGGAGCTGCTCGCGAGTCGGATTTTTGATGTGGACGGACTGAAACGTTGGTTTGGGCGGCACAAGGTGCCGGTTGCGGGGTGACCCCGGGGGACGACATGGAAGAAGTGCTAACGAAGGCCGAGGATCGAGACTTGTTGGCGTTCGCCAAGGGTTTTCTTGGCTCATATGGGACGTATGGGTTTCAGTGCCTGAACAAGCGCGATGCCGACTTGTTGTTGTTCTACGCGCTGGAAACCAGCGGCGTGCTCGATTCGCGGAACAGCAACCACGAGGCGGCCCGAATGCTGCGGCTCACGCCTCGGCGGCTTGCTGCGCTGCGACGGGACGCTTGGGCGCGATGGGCGGCTCGGGCAGACGTGCAGAAACACCTCGCCGACACGTTGCGCGCCGCGTTCCAGGTGAAGGCTCTGAAACGGGTCCTGGCGGAGAACTTGAAGAGCTGGAAGGACGATCGCCTGCTGCCCATCCTGCTCGAGCATCCCAGTGGCCACGCCGAGGTCGAGCAGTTTCTGAAGTCGGTTCACAGCATCCCACACTACGCCCGCAACCGCGAGGTGCTGCTCTTGCCGCACGACCAGGTCTTGCCACTTCTCGAAACTGCCAGCGAAGCACTGGACACCAAGCGAGTGCGCGAGATCAAGAAGAGCTTCGCGGCGAGCACCACGTTGCAGGAGTACTTAACCGAGGATATCTCGAGGCTGACTTGGGATCAGACTCGGAGCGTGCTGAACAACACGGTCGGCGCGATGCTCGAAAAGGCCGCCGTGGACGGAGCCGCGAAAGGGATCAGCGCCTTAGTCCTGGGCGTTCTGGGCGCGGGCTGAGGGGTTCGGAGGCGAGGGGACTGTGTCAGCAGAGGACGAAGCACCCATCTCGACTGAAGCTCCATCGCCATCTGTCGTTGCCGAAGAACTGCACGTGGTGCCGCGCGTGGAAGCGCTTGCGTTCGTCGATGCGCTGTTTGGCTCGCCGGAAGAATGGCGCTCGCCGCTCATTCGCTACCGGCTGTCGAGTGACTTCCAGTCCGATTGGAAGGAGGAAGTCGGAAATTGGCTCAAGATGGCAGAACGACTCGGCTTCCTAGAACCGCTGCTCGAGCGACTCCTCAAGCGGACGAAGCGAGGCACGCGCTCCACCGGCGTTGACCCGAACGATCGTCGCCACAACGAGCTGGTTGCCGAGCTGGCCCCCGCGATGGTGGCGTACTACCTGGTCGGCACGGGCTGGAGCTTCAAGAGGTGGGAGCCCATCACCGGCGGCGACACTGACGTGGATTTGGAGCTGGAAGCCCCCGGGGGGCAACCGGCGCACGTCCAGGTGAAGGCGCCGGACCAACCGGGAGTGGTGGCGAACTACCGCAGAGTTGATGGAGAGAACGACCAACGGGTGTTGACCGCGGTTCTCAACGCGGCAGAGCAGCTGCCGCGCACCGGATCGGCGGTCAACCTGATCGCGGTGTGCGCAAATCGGACCTGGCCCGTGTCTGGCGACCCGGGCTTCCTGGTCACCGCGTTGATCGGCTCCACGATTCAATGGGGATCCGTCGTGTCGCTTCCGCGATCAAGGGTTGGGCGCTTCTACGGCGCTGATTGGGCTCACGTCGCCGGAGTCGTCATGCTCGACTACCTACGAGGCATCGACGTCTTCAAGTACCCGTGCACCGTTTTGCTCAATCCCATGGCCATTAGACCGGCCAGCGCGGATTGGTTTCCACGAGCCAGGGTGTGTCAGTTCGACGGCGGTGCGTTTCGGTGGATTCGGGGTGAGCCGGGAGACGCGCACACGTTGCCCGATGGCACGAAGCTGGACGAAGGTGCCTGACGCCCGACAACGGCGAGGCGCCCAACGCTTGATCGGGGTTCGGGTCCAGAGGCATGCTCGGCTCATGGGCGCTCCCGAATCAGCCACCGCGAGGGATCCAATCAGCGCCGGGCTGAGCGAAGTCCTCAAGCAGTACGGCCGCGCGCGTGAGCGCGACCGCTTCAAGGCCCACCCACTCAGGACTGTGATGACGGAGCTCTCGACGGCGATCGGCCGGCTGGAGTGTACGAGTCGGTTGCAGGTTCGCTGGTCGGTCGGCCAGGGCAACTGGGCGACCATTCCTTGGGTCGCGCTCCTGGATCCAGGGGTCACGGACCGCGTCAGCCGCGGCGTGTACGCCATCTTCTTGTTCCGGGCGGATCTGTCGGGCGTGTACCTGACGCTGAACCAGGGCACGACCGAAATGGGCTCAGGCGCCGGGGTGGCTGACGAGCTCAGGGCACGCGCTCACGCACTCCGGGCGGCATGTGGCGCGCTTCCGAAACACGGGTTCTTGCTCGACCACAGCATTGACCTTCGGTCGACCACGGCGATCGCGCGCGGGTACGAGCACGCGACGGTGGCGCACAAGCTGTATGAGGTCGGGAAGGTGCCGCGGGACGGGGTTCTGCAAGACGACATCGCAGTCGTTTGCGACGCATACGGGAGGGTGCGAGGCAGCAATGGCGCCGGGTAGGGCGCTGGGCGAAGCTCGCGCGAGGAATGGGGGCGAGCACGGGCAGCTACGCGGCACGCGGAATCCACCATGAGCACTTTCACCTGGCTCCACCTGACCGACTTTCACCACGGAATGGTGGGGAGCCCGCGTCTTTGGCCAGCGCAGAAGCAGGCGTTTTTTGACGATCTACGGGATCTTGTCCCCAAAGTTGGCGGGGTCGACGCCATCTTCTTCACGGGCGACTTGGTCCAACGCGGCAGCAAGAAAGAGTTCGACGGCTTTTCGTTGGAGCTAGATGGCCTCCGGGCGGTTCTCTCGGAGCTGCGCTGCGACCCAAAGTTCTTCTGCGTTCCTGGAAATCACGACCTGGAACGGCCGCGTCAGGATACTGCCGCGTTGCGTGAGATATGGAATTCCGGTCTTCGGGAAGCCGCGGTCCGGGATGACCTATTCGGTGCCAGCGAAAAGCCCGGCGAACATAGACGCTGCATCACGCAGGCGTTCAAGCAGTACAGCAACTGGTGGCGGAGGGCTGTCCTGTCCGGTCTGGCGAGTGCCCAGACAGGCCGTCTGCCGGGTGACTTCGCGTGCGAGTTGCCGCTTTCTGGACTCTCGATTGGCGTGATCGGACTGAACTCGAGCGCCTTCCAACTGTGGCCCCGCGACTCCGAGCGTCGCTTGGTGCTGGATGTCGCGCAGATGCATGCAGTCTGTGGGGGAGACGCCGCCGCCTGGGCGCGTTTGCGAGACTTCACATTTCTCCTCACCCACCACCCCGTCCCGTGGCTGGCGCACGAGCAGGCAGCACATTTTCACGACGAAATCGGCCCCCACGTGCATGTTCACCTGCACGGCCACCTTCACGTCGGCGATGTTGCTAGCGGCTCTCCGTTTTCAGGACAAGGGCTGTTGTCCCTCCAAGGTCGGTCGCTCTTTGGTCTCGAGAGCTACGAGACTGCCGCTGGAACCAGCGTTGAGCGCACGCATGGCTACGCCATCGGTCGACTCGAAGTTGCGGAGTCCTCAGGGCGCCCGGCGGTACGGCTTTGGCTGCGTTGTGCGACGAGGATCGGTGCCGGTGGTTGGAAATTCGCCCCAGATCCTCGCTTCCCGTTCGACCCGCAGACGGAGGCCACGGAGCCCATCGCAGTGCGCTATCCGCGGTTATCGCGGACTGAACTGCCCAGACTGACACACGCGGTGCCACCGGGATTGCGTGCTCCAGTGCACGTGCGCACTGGTAAGTCGCTGCGCCTAGATCAGGCTGCGTCGCGAATTCTGGAATTGGTGGATCAGGGGGAGCGCATTGTTGCGCTGCGAGGAAGCCCGGGTGACGGGAAAACTCAAGTGCTTCGACAGATCGCAGCAAGCAGAGCGGGATGCTACGTAGAACTCGGCGGTGGCTCAGATCCGAATGCGTCCCTGCGCGAAGCGCTGTCTATCATTGTGGAGAGTTTTGGGGACCCTGCTTGCGATCATCGTTCGTTGCCGGCGATCTGCGCCACGGTTCGAAAGGTGCTCTACAAGCACTTCCGTGCGCCCCTGATTGTACTCGACGCGGTTGACGGGCCCTGCGCGCCCACAACACTTACGGACTTGCTCGATGCCGAGCTCGGCGGCGCGGTGGTCGTCGCTGGACCCGGCGTGCTTGGCGTGCCAGAAATCGAGCTGGAGCCAAGCGGGCCGGCGGAGTTTGAGCAGGCGTTCAGGCGAGCCCTGAACATGAGCGAGCTCCCTTCTGGCGTCCGTGACCGGCTTCGCCTCGTCGGAGAATCAGCAGACTTCAGTCCGCTTCGAGCCGAGGTGGTGGCCGAAGCCGTGCGTGGCGCGCCGGACCTTGAAGCTGCCCTCTCCGAGTACACGCAGGCGGCCGTCCCGCCGCCGGCCGGCAGACTCGCCGAATCCGTCGAGAAAGTGTGGCAACATCTGAGTCCCGATGAGCAAACGCGTGTTGGCCTAGTCGCCGTTCTTGGCGAACCCGGCATTCCAACCAGCTGGCTACCTGCCTCAACCGCGCTTGGCTCGCGGGTGCGTGCGCCGCTACTGCGGGTCAGCGGTGATGCAGGTGTCAATTCGGTTTCAGCACACCGACTCGTAGGCGAGTTTGCTGTGTCGAAGCTGCGCGTCCAGCTTCAGTCAACGGTCGCTGAGTTGCTAGAAAGCTGGGTCCGCGACTACTCGCTCCTGGACGAGCTAAAAGCACGCGGTCCAAGAGCCAGGGCGCTTGTTCGAGGCTTTCGCCTTCTCTCCGATGAAGCCCGAGTAGCGGCGTCAGGCAGGCTGAAGAAGGAATACGTTGATGTAGCTAACGCGCCCACCGAAGAGTTGCTCTGGGCGCACATCTCGTTGGTCGTACCGAACGCGCCTTCCGTCGGGGTCTTGCCGCTCGAAGTGGTCGGCGAACTCGCCGAACAGATACCGCGTTCCGCGTCTGGGACCCTTGGCGAGGTGCGCAGGGCGGCCGAGAGTCGGCTCATTGAATTGGTCAACAGCGGAACCCGCGCGGCTCGGGACGACTCCGAGGAAGCGAACGCGCTGGCGACGGCACTTCATCACGGATGCAAGACCCTAGTCAGGGGAAAGGACGAGCGCGGAATCGAGCTTGCCACCGAGGTCCTAGAGGACCTTGCGGAGCGGTCCGCCGAGCTTCACGCTGCAACCGGCCAGCGACGCTTCGCGATAGAGCTGGCGCAAGTGAGACTTCAGCTTTGCCGTTCGCGGATTCCGAATAGCAGGAAGATGGACTTGCTTCGCGCCAGTCTTGAGGGCCCGCGCGACGTGCTGCCGTCGTACTTGCGGCTGGCGTTGATATCTGCGGCGCTCGAGCTGGCAACGGACGCTCGAACGACGTCATCTGAGGCAATCTCTCTGGTTGTTGACGGTCTCTCTCTCTGTTCGGGTCGCACGCCCATCCACACGCAAGTTGAATTCCTGCGCGTCGCGGCCAATCACTGCGACCGAATTGAGGCAGGCTCGGCCGAGTGGATGGCGCTTGCGGAGAGCGCACAGGGGCTGGTGCCGCTGGTGGTGGTGGAGGAACTCGGGGACCGAGGGGCGTCGTCTCTCGGACATGCGCTTGTGAAGGCTGCAGCACGCGATGCGACACGCGCAGGCGTTGACCTGATTCTGAGCGCGCTTGGCCTATTCGACTTGCTCCTTGAGACGGCAAACGTGCACCTACTCGGCCGTTTGGGCGCGGGGCTGCGGGAGCTCGGCTTCGGGCACGAAGCCATGATGATCGCGCAGGCGATTCACCTGCGTTCCCCGGGCTACTTCGAGACCTTCGAACTCGCGAAAGCGCTTCGGGCCGTCGGCAGACTGCAGGACGCGGTTGCTCTAGTAGAGACAGAACGAGCAGAACAGCCTGACACGCCGAACGGGGACAACAACCGAGCAGCGCTCGGAGATGAGCTGGCGAAGTCGCTGGTACGTATCCCGGAGCGGGCAGGTGATGTCGCCACAATCTTGAAAGAGAACGCCAGGACCTACCGAAAGCGAGGCCTGGAACCCTACGCGACCCGTTGCGAGCGCTGGGCTGAGAATCTCACCGCTGGTCCGCTCCAGGAAGGCGGATTGGCCGAAGACGAATGGCGCGCAAGTACTCGGCACGCGCTCTTGCGCCAGGGTGAGAGGCACGCCGTACTGCGGACAGCCGAACGCGCGCGAACGCGCTTGGCAGCACTTGACGCGGTCCCGACGGTTTCGACTGGTGCGTGAGCGGCTACCCAGGAACTGCTGGCATGCAGCTTGCGGCCATCCAGCAACGATGCACCCTGACCCTCCACTGGTTCCCAAGCTTCCTTGCCCAAACGCCGTCGAACACGACGTCGCTTGCCCCTTTCGCTCGCTCCAGAATCATCGCTCGCATTGCCCGCCCGCTCTTCCCGAAGAACACCCCGGCCTGGTCCGTGGAGATCATCTGGCTCCACTCTTCGCCGTCGGTGAACAGGAGCTTGAACCGCGGTGGTCGGCGCACGGCCCGGGCCTCCGCGCCGCTCACGAGGCACCCCCCTCCATCGACCCGCCGCTGCCCTCCTCGGCCACCGTGGCGCCCGCGGCCGCGATTACGGCGGCCAGCTGCACTGCCCGCAGGACCGCGTGCTGGCCCGCCTCCCTGACGGCCAGGGCCAGCGCCACGGTCTCGTCCGCGAGCACGCCGTCCACGAGTGCCTCCACGTCGTCCCAGGGCACCTGAGCGCCGTTGGCGACCGCCACGAGCACGCGCCGGGCGGCGGGCACGAGATCCCGTCCCACGACCGTCCCATTTGGGCCGCAACCGGCCGAAGAGCTTTCGGAACCGGCCGGCCTGTCACGCCGGAGGCCGCGGGTTCGAGTCCCGTCCGCCCCGCCCAAAAGCCCGCCTCACGGCGGGCTTTTTTGCGTGCGTCCGAGACTCGGAGCTCATGTTCGGATCAGGACGTTTCTCAGCTCGAGCAGAGACGAGCGACGGAAGGATCTGCCGCCGCTGGCGAGTCCCGTCCGCCCCGCCCATGATCGAGGACCCAAACGGGTCCTCTTTCGTTTTGTCGGACGGACTCGGAGCTGATGTTCGGATCAGGACGTTCCTCGGGTCCGGGTGAGGCGAGCGGAGCCGAGAGCTCCGGCGCTGGCGAGTCTCGTCCGCCCCTCGGCCAAATGTCCGCGAGTAGTTCCGGTCGCGTTCACCCCGCACAGCGCGTGGCCAAATGTCCGCGAGTAGTTCCGGTCGCGTTCGCCCCGCACAGCGCGTGGCCAAATGTCTGCGAGTAGTTCCGGTCGCATCCGCCCCGCAGAGCGCGTGGCCAAATGTCCGCGAGTAGAGCGGCCGCAGGCGAGTGGCGTTCCCCCGGCACGGCCCTTGGCCAAATGTCCGCGAGTGTCATCCGCTGCACATCGCGTCGGCCCGTGGCCAAATGTCCGCGAGTAGAGCGGCCGCAGGCGAGTGGCGTTCCCCGGCACGGCCCTTGGCCAAATGTCCGCGAGTAGAGCGGCCGCAGGCGAGCGGCGTCGGCCTCCTTGCGTGTCGATTGGCCGTCGGAGCTCGAGTGCGGAGCCGGACGTTTCTCAGCTCGGAGAGCGGAGGAGCACGCGCGTGGTGCAGGCGAGTCCCGTCGGCCCCGCACGGCCCTTGGCCAAATGTCCGCGAGAAGAGCCGCCGCAGGCGAGTAGAGTTCCTTGGCACGGCCCGTGGCCAAATGTCTGCGAGTGTCATCCGCTGAACAACGCGTCGATCCGTGGCCAAATGTCCGCGAGTGTCGGGTGGCCGCGTTCGACGCGAGGCCAGACGTCCGCGTGGCAGCGGGTGACCGCGTTCGACGCGAGGCCAAACCTCCGCGCCGGGCTCGACGCGACGGGGTTCGCGCCGCACCAACATTCCCATGGACCGGGCGGTCGACTAGGTCCAGCGGACGTCGACCTCGAGCCGTTCGATGCGGTGACCCGCGGTGTCGCCGTCGAAGTGCAGCGCCGCGTCGGTCGTGATGTTCGCGGCGCCGGCGCGCTCGAGGGCGACCCGGGTGTAGATTTGAAACGACGTCTTCAGCCAGAATCCGCATTCGGAGGGGATGCCGCGGATCACGAAGGTGGTGCGACGTTCTTCTCGGGTCTCGATGGACGCGCGTGCGAAGTCGAACATCTGCGCCGCGACCTTGGGCAGGAACGTTACCACGCGAGCCGGGCTCGCGATGCGCAACGCAAAGCGATACACGCCGCCCAGGTCACGCTCGGCTTGATATCGCGTGCGTTGGGCCAGATAGCTCGGAATGTCCGAGCGGCGCGCGGCGGCCTCGGCGCGGATCAGTCGTGGGGCGGGCAGCACGTCGTACCAGCTGGATGGAAGAAACGGCTGGCCAATGAAGTCTCGCAGCTCGGGATCGGCGATCTCCGCGAGCAACGTAGCGAGGCCTCCGGGAACCTCCCTTTCGAAGTCCGCAATGGTCCCTAGATAGAGCACACCCTTCACGCGAAAGAGAGGGGGCGGGACCACGCGCGTTGGGTAGTGCTTGGTGGCAGCGTCATCCAGCACGGCGGCATGTTACCGTTTCGTGACGATGCACTTCGACGGCAGCTTCGACCCTCCCGCTATCGGTACCGCCGGCGTGCCCATCGAGATCTCCGGACCGGGATCCTGCGTCGTGACGGATGCGGGCCTGGTGGTGCGCGGCCGGAAGTCCACGGCGACAGGCGGGGCCTACTGGCTCGTGTTCGCCGCGTTCGTGGTCGGTACGTACGCCGTCAAGGTGATCTTGTGGCCGCCGGACTGGGCCTTCTACCTTTCGCTCGCGGTTGGCGTGACGCTGGTGCTCACCTTTGGTGCTCGCCTTCGCGGACAGCGCAAGCTGGGGGAGGAGACGGAGCTTTGCATCCCGTGGTCGTCGGTGAAGCGATTGGCTCGCGATGGCGAAAAGAGCGACACAGTCGTCGTCGTCGTGCACAAGTTCAAGCCCAAGGGTGGGCTGCACTTCACGCCCCGGGCGGGGGCCGGGGCGTTCATGGCGGCCCTTCGCGAGCACCTGGCCGACGACTGAATCCGTCGCGGGATCCAGGGTAGCACTCCGGACTACTTTGGACCCCGAAGGCTGGCACGCGGGTTGCTGTGTCTTGGGGTCATGCAGCTCTCGAAGTCGAGGGGCCGGGGGGCCGGGATCGACAATCCTCGCAACACGCTGAAACCAACGAAAAACATGCGGAGCCCGCCTGCGTCAGCATCTGACGCAGGTGTGCAATTGATGACGCCGGGCGTTCACATGTGCGCGCCCGGCAACGCCGCGGTCGCCCAAGCAGGAGAACCAAGATGCAGACAAAGCTGATCGCCGTGTTGCTACTTCGCTCTTGACAAGCACGACAGAATTGGTCGTGCGGAGCTCAGTTCACGGTGCAGATGCCGGAGTCTCCGCCCTGGCCGGAGGGCTTGCACGTCGCGAGCTGGGCGGGAAAACCTCCGGTTGCGCAAACGATCGGATTGGCGCAGCCGAGGGTCTTCCATTCTTCCTTCAGCTTGCCGAGCTCGTCGATGGCAGCGGTGTTGGCCCCGTTGACGTTGTCGAGATAACCGCAGGAGTAGACGGTGCGGTCGACCGGGAACTCACAGGTCGATGCGGGGGAAAGGAGAGAGCACGCCTTGGCGTCTTTCAGAGCGGCGTCGTGCTTTTGAATGAGCTCGTCGCACTGTCCAGCGGCGCCGGTCCCGCCGCTGGCTGCCGCGCCCGCGACGCCGGCGGTGCCACCGATGCCCGCGCCCGCGACGCCGGCGGTGCCACCGATGCCCGCGCCCGCGGCGCCTGCAGTACCCGCGCCGCCAACGGCGCCAGTGGCTCCCGTGCCCGCGTCCGAGCCGGCTGTGCCCGCGCTTCCGCCGGTACCATTGGTGGTGTCCGTCGAGCCCCCGCATGCCGACAAAAGGATTGCTGCGACCAGCAGTGCGTTCTTCATGCTGTCTGCAGATTAGCAATCCGTGTGCCTCGTCCGTGGCACAGATTGGCAAGGCGGGCGGAGCGCGAGGTTCCGCGGCGAACCAACACAAGAACCCGTCAGGAGCCTTCGATGCAGTGGCTCGACTTCATCGTGCACGCGGGCGGGGAGTCGAGGATCGGAGGGACGCTATGGGGCGCGCAGGTCACACCAGGCGGGAGCAGGCGAAAGCCTTCGGCGGCCTTGCCGCCGGTAACGGCGACGCGTTCGGGAACCGCCAATTCGCCGCGTGGGACGCGGGCGGATTCCTCCACGAACCAGCCGTCTTGATCGTTGCCACGGGCGAGGGTGCAGCCGGTCCAGGCGTCGCAGACCATCGCGGGGAGGCAGCGGCGCTGCACGGTGACGCTGCCGTTGGTCGTGATGCCGCAGCTTCCGTGGTCGCACACCGCGATCGACCGACCGGCGGGGCAGGCGAGCGGATAGCAGTCGCCGGGTGGGTGCTTGCCGCAATAGCGCTGGAGATCGGCGTGCCACTTGCGCGTGCCGGGCGTGGTTCCGCAGGCGTCACAGCACACGTACTTGCCGGAGGTCTCGATGTGCGCCACGGCGCAGTCGCTGTCTTTGTCGCAGCGGCGATCGATGACGGGGGGCGGCGGCGTGGTGGTGCTTGCGGAGGGCGGCGTGGTGGTGCTTGCGGAGGGCGGCGTGGTGGTGCTTGCGGAGGGCGGCGTGGTGGTGCTTGCGGAGGGCGGCGTGGGGCCGTCGTGATGGCGACACGCGGACACGAGCACCAAGACAAGGCTTGGGATGGAGCTCCAGCGCATGGCTGGAGAACGCTGCATGAGGCAGAACCTTACGGACGCGCCTAGGTATTTCGGTGGTGCCATGCCCTTTCGCCAATCCAGGCAAGCCACGAGGGGACCGAGCTGTCCGATCCTCGCCGCGCGCACACTGAGAGCTGTCGATGGGTGGACGTCAGCGCCGAGGTGCCAAGCTTCCGCCGCGTCTGGTCGACTGGGCGCGTCGCGGACTTCACGGGGGTGGGCGTCGGCCATGGCACTTGGCAAGGCGGCGCGGACATTTGGCCGTTGGCTCTGGGGCCAGTTGGTCGCTGGCGGGGTCTCCTTGCTTGGGTCGATAGCCAACGCGGACATTTGGATGAGGATCGACCTCGAGCCGCGCGGGCCGCACGCGGACATGCGGCTGTGGGTCCCTGGTCGGGGCGTTACATTTGGGCGAGGATGAGAGGCTGGTCCGGGAATGGAGTTGCACCCGCGGACATTTGGCCGAGGATGATGGTCCCCGGTGCAGTCGAGACGCGGTGGCCAGACGCGGTAGCAGGCAGACGCGGTGGCGAGCTTCGGCGGCGAGCCTCGGCGGCGAGCCTCGGTGGCGAGCTTGGTGGTAGCAGGCAGACGCGGTGGCGCGCCTCGGTGGCGAGCTTCGGTGGCGAGCTTGGTGGTAGCAGGCAGCCTCGGTGGCGAGCCTCGGCGGCGAGCCTCGGTAGCAGGCAGCCTGGGTGGCGAGCCTCGGTGGCGAGCCTCGGCGGCGAGCCTCGGTAGCGAGCTTCGGTAGCAGGCACACACGGTGGCCAGACGCGGCAACTGAACGCCGACACTTGGCTGGTCCAGGGGGATCGCGCGCGGACATCTGGCTGCGGCCAGGTCCTGGATATCGGGCTTGCTGTTCCAGGCTGGGGGCGTGCGGGGACAGCTGGCCGCGGCCAGGTCCTGGACATCTGGTTTGCTGTTGCAGGCCGGGGATCGCGCGCGGACATCTGGCCGTGGCCAAGTCCTCGTGGCTGGTCCATGTACGGGGGTATGCGGGCATTTGGCTCCCGCCTGGACCTCCTCGGTGGCAGGCAGACGCGTGGCCCGACGCGGTGGCCAGGCGGTGGTCGAACGCGGTGGTCAGACGCGGTGGTCAGACGCGTGGTCGAACGCGGTGGTCAGACGCGTGATCGAACGCGGTGGTCGAACGCGGTGGTCGAACGCGGTGGTCGAACGCGGTGGCCAGACGCGTGGTCGAACGCGGTGGTCAGACGCGGTGGTCGAACGCGGTGGCCAGACGCGTGGTCGAACGCGGTGGTCGAACGCGGTGGTCAGACGCGGTGGTCAGACGCGGTGGTCAGACGCGGTGGTCGAACGCGGTGGTCAGACGCGGTGGTCGAACGCGGTGGTCAGACGCGTGGTCGAACGCGGTGGTCAGACGCGGTGGTCGAACGCGGTGGCCAGACGCGGACATTTGGCTGGGGCCGGGAGGGGAGTGAGGTACGCAGACAGCCGCGCGAACCGGCGGGTGTCTTGCAACGCGAACCAGTCCTTGCAGGCGCGGACATCTGGCTTGGCGAGGCGGATGCTGGCGCTTGGCCCCGTGAGCCGTTCCTTGCAGGCGCGGACATCTGGCTGTGTGCCATCTTGTTCCGGCGTCGGTGGGTTGTCGCCCCCGCAGCCTAGGCCAAATGTCCGCGCGTCGGGCGCGGGCGCGTGGGCCGCGGACATCTGGCTGTGTGCCATCTTGTTCTGGCGCCGGTGGGTTGTCGCCCCCGCAGCCTAGGCCAAATGTCCGCGCGTCGGGCGCGGGCGCGTGGGCCGCGGACATCTGGCTGCGTGCCATCTTGTTCTGGCGTCGGTGGGTTGTCGCCCCCGCAGCCCAGGCCAAATGTCCGCGCGTCGGGCGCGGGCGCGTGGGCGCGTCGCTCCGCGGACATTGGACGCACAAGGCGCGTATCGGTGTCCTGTGCGAGGTCGGCCTATGCGAACCCTGCGACAACATCCGTCGCTACAGTTTCACGAGTGGTTCCGCGCCGAACCAACCTAATCTCGAGGTGTGTCAAACAAAGTCATCCTACCCCTTGCGCATGCTGCTCGTGTGGCTAGGATGGCGAAATGCAATTGGGGATGGGACCATTCCAACGTCGGGCTCCTCGTAGGTCGACTCTGCGATCCATTGATTCCAGGGCATCCGCACTGCCACGTGTGGCCGGACTGCGTCCGCCGGTCTCGTCGCGCCCGCGGATCACAGCCTTGCCTTGCGCGGCCACGTCTGAGATGCGTCCGTCATTTCTCGACAGGATGCTTGCTTGCTCGCAACGTGCCCTATTGCAGGTGCGCGAGGGCTCCCGGTTTGACGGAACTGCGCCGTCGAAGGTGGACGCGGAGGGGCAACGGCCGGGGCCGGGTGGCGTTGGATTCGCAGGACGAATCCGCCGGCGGGCGGAGCATTCTCGCACGGAGCAAGTTCCGCTGGAGCGTGTTCGAGCCGCGGACGAGCGCCTGTTCGAGCTGGCCCTGGGCAACGGGCGCGACCGGTTGGAGCTCGGGACGCTGCTGAACGAGTTTGCGCGAAAGAGCTGGCATCATGAGCTCGGGTATTCGTCGCTGGAGGCGTACGCGCTTCAGAATTGCGGGCGGAGCGCGCGCTGGGTGAGCGAGACGCGGACGTTGGCGCGGCGGCTTTCGGAGTTGCCCGCGCTGCGCCGGGCGTTGCTCGACGGACGCGTGGGCTGGTCGATGGCGGAGCTGGTCGCCCGGCACGCGTCGGCCGATACTGATGTTGCGCTGGCCGCGTTGGCTTCGCGATCGACGGTGCGCCAGCTGCGAAGCCTGTTTGCCGCCGTGTCGGAGCGGGCCGAGAGCGGACAGATGCCGATGCCGGGGTTGAACGCGGGCCAAACGTCCGCGGACTCGGAGGCGTCGGAGGTAGTTGCAGCAGGCCAAATGTCCGCGGGTGACGACTCGGCTGGCCTGGCGTCCTCCGAGGCTGACGCGGAGGCGGGTGCAGGAGGCCAAATGTCCGCGGGTCACGACTCGGCCGGCCAGGCGTCTTCAGAGGCTGACGCGGAGGGGGGTGCAGCAGGCCAAATGTCCGCGGGTCCAAAGAGCGGCCAAGGCCAAACGTCCGCGGGTGGCCGCGTGGAGCCCGCGCCGAGCGACATCGTGGGCCAAATGTCCGCGCGCTTGCTGGCGGCCGCGGAGGCGGACGTGGAGTGCACGCTCAGGGTGACGCTGAGCACAAAGGACGCGCTGCTGTTCGCCTGGACGCATCGCTTCTTCGAGCACCTCGTGGGCTCGCGGCAGGGGTCGGACTTCTTTCTCGAGGCGATGCTCGCCGAGGCCGCGGAAGAGCTCACGCCGACGGACATCGACCGCCTCATTCCCATGGAGAAGGCCGCTGCGGGTCTGGACGCCAAGCGGCTCGCGTGGCTCGAGCAGCTCGCCGCGTGGCGCGAGGAGTCGGAGCGCCTGTGCGAGCACAACGTCCCCGCTCGTCAGGCGCTGGAGATCCCGGAGAACGTCTCGGAGGGCGACCTCCACGAGCGCATCGTGGCCCTCAACAAGAAGATGACCGCGCGCGAGGTCGCGCTGGGGGAAGCGGCGCAGTCGTTTCAGCGCATGGACGGGTGGCTCCGCCTCGGCTACGCGAGTCTCGCGCAGTACGCGCGCGAACGTCTGGGCATGAGCGCGTCGTCGCTCAAGTCGAAGCTGACGCTCGCGCGCCGGCTGCACGCGCCGGTGAAAGAGGCGCTGCGCAGTGGGCGCGTCGGTCACGCTGCGGCGATGGCCATCTCGACGGTCGCGACCGCGGGCAGCGCCGAAGCATGGGTGGACCGCGCGCGCCGCCGCACCGTGAAGCACCTTCGAGAGGACGTGAACGCCGCGCGGATGCTGAACCAGAGCACGCCGCCGACGGACGAGCAGGTGCGACAGGTGCAGGCCATCGAGACGCGCATCCTTCAGGGTGACCACTCGGCCATGGAGGAGCCCAAAGGCCAAACGTCCGCGGGGGCGCCGATCCGCTTGAGCTTGCGGGTCAGCCGCGACATCTCCCGCGCGCTGCGTTGCTTCGAGCGCGTGATGGGTCCGCGCCTGGACGGCAGCACGATGCGCTTCTTGTGCAACAAGTTTTGGGATGCGTGGAAGCACATGTGCAACCGCCGCGAGAAGTGGTCGCACATCTACGCCCGCGATCGCTACGAATGCACGAGCCCGGTGTGCTCACGCCACGACATGACGCCCCATCACCTGCTGTTCCGCAGCAAAGGCGGCACGGACGACCCCTTCAACATGGCGGGCGACTGCCTCTGGTGCCACCTCGAAGGCATCCACGGCGGTCGCATCACCGTGACAGGCACCGCCGACGACATGACGTGGACCATCGGACGCAAGCATCCCCTGCGTGTCGAAGGGAGGGAGCTGATCACGCCCGACAGCAGCTAGTTCCATATTGATGTCGGTCCGCCGCGGAACCACGGGTTGAGTCCAGGGCGTCGGGAGCGCACAATCGTGTCGGTCCTGCAAAGGAGCGGCACAAGATGTCGATGAAGCGCTTGCCGGCACTTGCTGGTGCGGTATCCGGGTTGATCGCGCTCGCCCTGGTGGGCACCAGCTCGTGCTCGTCGGACTCGAGCGACGGCGGTGGTGCGACTGGCAGCGGCGGAACTGCGGGCACGGGCGGCGGCGCGGGGGACGGCTCCGCCGGCCAAGCCGGCTCGGGCGGCATTGCCGGCGCGGCGGGCAGCGGTGGAGCACCGACGGCCTGTGCGCCGAACGAGACGAAGATGTGTGACTGCAGCGCCGCTGCGGAAGTCGGGACGTCGCGCTGCGCGGCGGATGGAAGCGGCTGGTCGAGCTGTGAATGCGAGAGCTACGGCGCCGAGATTTCCGTCAGTCCCAGCGGGGACGACGCTGCGGCGGGTACTCTGGCGGCGCCGTTCAAGACCCTCGAACGCGCTCGGCAGAAGGTTGGCGAGCTGGTGAGCGCGGGGCTTCCGGCGGGTGGCGTCGTCGTGTGGCTGCGCGACGGCGTCTATGAGCTCGACGCCACCCTGACCTTGGGCACGGCCGAGTCGGGGTCCGACGGCAAGCCTGTGGTGTGGCGCGGCTATCCCGGGGAGTCGCCGCGCGTGGTGGGTGGTGTGCGCATCGACTCCGGTGCATTCAAGCCGGTTACCGCGAGCTCGCCGATCTACGCGCGACTCGACCCGCCGGCTCAGGCTGCCGTCCTCACTGCTCCGCTGGCTGTGGATCCCGGCGCGCTGACCCGCCGCGGTTTTTGCAAGGCGGCTTCTGCCGGACCTGCGGAGCTGTTCGTGAATGGACAGGCCATGACGCTCGCGCGCTGGCCCGACAAAAACCAAAATGACGTACCCACGGGCTTGGAGACCGCAGCTGCTTTGGACCTGTTCGGAAGCCCGAGCCCGGCCGTCACGGGTCACTACACCAAGACGGGCACAAGCGACGGCGTGAGCGCGTTCGCACGCGATGGTCTCGTCGGAGGGCTCCAGTACAACCTGTACCGTTACACATGGGACTACCAGGGTCAGACCAACACGGCGTGGTTCATCACGACGGAAGCGTCCGGCTATCCGTCGGGAACCAACCCCTGGTGGTACCGCTACTCCGCCGAGCTGGGCCCCATGAAGGCGTCGGCGGGCGGCAGCGGCGAGGTGACCACCACGAATCCGGATGCCGTCAACCACGGCTTCGCGAGCATCGCGGACGTGGTCTCGGACCAAGTCTGGAAGTACAGCGGGACGCGCCCCGAGCGCTGGCAAGACCCGACGAGCGTGTGGTTCCACGGCTTCTGGAAGTACGCCTGGGCGGACTGTCACGTACGGGCTGCGAGCATCGACACTGCGACCAAGACTGTCACCCTCGCCGACTCTCCGGGCTATGGCGCCGCTGCCGGACAGCCCTACTACGCCTACGACATCCCCGAGGAGCTGACGGAGCCGGGGGAGTACTGGATCGATCGCGCCGCGAAGCTGCTGTACGTGTGGCCGCCGTCGGGCTTCGACGGAGCAGACGTAGTAGTCAGTGTGCTCAGCGACGCTCTCGTCACTCTGCAGAACGCCAGCTTCGTCACGTTGCGGGACTTCACGCTGGAAGCTGGGCGCTCGCGCTTGGTGCGGGTGGAAGGCGGGGGTCACGATACGCTGCTCGGCCTCACCCTGAGCGGCGCGGGCACCGACGCCGCGACGATCAGCGGCGATCATCAGCTCATGCGCTCGTGTCACGTGTACGGCTCCGGCAATGGCGGCGTGGCGGTGAGCGGCGGGGATCGCTCGAGCCTCACACCCGGCGACAACGCGGTGGAAAACTCGAGCTTCCACGATCTGTCGCGATGGGAGTGGACCTACCGCCCCGCGGTGCGGCTATCCGGGGACGGCAACAGCGCTCGGCACAACCTGATGTACGACATGCCGCACTCGGCGGTGCTGTACGGCGGCAACGATCATGTCATCGAGCTCAACGAGATCCACGACGTGTGCCGTTTCTCCAGCGACGCCGGCGCGATCTACGCCGGGCGCGACTGGGGCGCGCGCGGAAACCTCATCAAGCACAACTTCGTGCATCACCTGAGCACGTGGTTCGAGGGCTACGGCGTGCACGGCGTCTACCTGGACGACTGCTTGAGCGGCGTCCGTGTCGAGGGCAACGTGCTGTACGAGATCTCGGGCTACGGCATCTTGCATGGCGGCGGCCGGGACGACATCTTGGTCAATAACATCATGGCCCACGACGGCGCCGCCCTGAGCGCGGATCGCCGCTGCGTCACGTGGCTGGCGAACGGCTCGCCGAACAACACGCCCGGCGACAGCTGGAACCTGCTCGAGAAGCTCGAACAGGTCGGCTACCAGCAGGAACCCTGGGCGTCCAAGTGGCCGGAGTGCGCCGCCATCCCGGACGACTGGGCCGCCATCAGCTCGCCGCCGTCCCACTGGCTCGAGCCCGAAGGCACCGTCCTCGATCGCAACGTCGGCTTCGACAACGGCGACTTCGCCAAGGGCTCCACGGAGACTTTCGCGGCCTACGCCAGCATGAAAGACAACCTGGAGGACAGCGATCCGCAGTTCACGAACGAGAGCACGCTGGACCTCTCGCTGAAGGCGTCGTCCCCCGCGTTGAGCATCCCCGGTTTCGAGCCGATCCCGTTCTCGGAGATCGGCATCCAGCCCTGATTCACACGCAGTTATTGCTGGCCCGGGGCGCACGGCCGCATGGGCTTCGCTCTCTCTCGCCGGAACGCGCCGGCTGCGCATGGCATGCTCGATGCTTCACTCTGCGTCGCCATGCGCAGCATTTCCCTGGCCTGGGTCTTGGTTTGTTGCCTCGCCGCGGTAACCGCCTGCGGCGGCAGCGATGACGTCCGTGCCAACGAGGTGAACGTCAGCAGGCACGGGGAGGCGTTCAGCCACCACACGGGGGAGAACTGCGTGTCGTGTCATCGCGAGGGCGGCGAAGCCAAAGGTTGGTTCACCGTCTCGGGCACCGTCTACATGCCGGATCTCGAAATGGTGCACGCGAACACCACGGTGCGGTTGTTCCAGCTGCCGAGCGGCGCAGGCCAAGCCGTGGGCATCATCGAGGTGGACGCCAATGGCAACTTCTTCACCACGGCGGCGTTGGACCTTCGCGGCGGCCTGTATCCGGCGATCTACAGCTCCACGGCCTCGAAGCAGAAGGCGCTAATCACCACGGACGGCGCCTGCAGCAGCTGCCACGGCGTGAACGTCGATCGCTTGAGCGTGGAGTAGCTCAGTCGGCGTCTGCGTCGCTCGCGTCCGATGCGTCGCTGGGTGCGTCGCTCGGGGCGTCGCTCGGGGCGTCGCTGTCGGAGTTCGCGTCTGCGTCGCTCAGGCCCGTGCCAAACGCGTCCCCCGCGTCCGCGGTGCTCTGCACTCCGCCGCTGCCGCCCCCGCCGGGCAAGCCGCCGGTGCCGTTCTGGCCGCCGGAGCTGGTTCCGTCGTCGGCCGGGACCTCGGGTTGCGGGTTCAGGACGCAGGCGCCCGCGGCTGCGATCAGCAACGCAGACACGACAACGAGGGCCCGCCGCTTCGACATGCGGCGAATGTAGCATGCGGCTCAGCCGGGGGTGTATTCGGCGAGGAAGGCGCGAGCGCTCGCGAGCTCGTCGGCGTCGAGCACGGCACCGAGGTGCGGGAGCGCGTCCTCCGGCTCGTGGAACACGCGACGGTTCTCGTACCCCGCCTCCCGGACGATGCGCTGGAGCTGCAAGAACAGGGTGGCGTTGGTTTGCGACACCAAGATCGCGACGCGCTCCAACCGCGTGTTCATCTCCACGAACAGCTCGATGAGGCGATCCGTGACGGCCTGCGGATAGATTCGAACGGGTCGGTGATCCGCGCACAACACGGGGTGAGGGGAGCTCATGGCCCGCACCTGTAGTGCGAGGGCATCGGAGTACTGATCCGCCTCTTCTCGGCTGCGGAGCGAGAACACCCGGGCTTCGATCACTCGCCCGGTGACGTTCCGTATCGTAAACGGCGGTTCGATGTCTTCAGTCTCGCATGCGGGCAGGTCAGCTCAAAGGGACCTTTGCTACGCGCACGCACTGCCGGGCGAGGTCCCACAATCGCAGAGCTTTCGGCTTGCGCGCCGAGCAAGAACGACACAGGGCGGCGGCACGGGGCGTGGCGCGGAGCTTGCAAAGTAGAGAGCCGAGAGTCATGTCGCGTCCCGCAACGCCGTTTCGGCGCTTCGCGGGCAGCCTCCTGCTCAGCGGAGCGGTTCACGCGTCGCTGCTTACGGCGCTGGCCATTGGTGCGCTGGGAACGCGGGAGCTCCTGACGTGGCACGTGTACGAGGTCGACATCGAACCGGAGCCGCCGCGAGCGACGCTGCCCGCGCCTCCCGCCGCGGAGCCCGAAGCGCAAGGCGACGACGGCGTGGTGGGCGGCGTGCCGGGCGGTGCGGCGCACGGTACTTCCATGCCCTTCCACGTGGGGCCTGGCGCCCGGGTGGGAGACCGCGCCCGGCCGGCGGCGGCCCAGGCGGGGCGGGTGCTCGCGTCGGAAGGTGACGACGGAGCCGAAGACTTCACGATGGTGCAAGGCGCCTCGGCGCGCTACGCGGGCGGGGTGACCACCAGCGCGGGCACCAGCGCTACCAAGGTCACGGACACGAGCGCCCGAGGAGCCGGGGTGATCCCGGAGCACGTCGCCCGTCCGGCCCGCGTTGCGCCTGCCACCGAAGCCCGTCGTCCGGCGCTGCCGCCGGAGCGCCCCGTCGTGACGGCCCGGCCCCTCTCGACGGCCTGGAGCTGTCCGTTCCCGAGCGAGGCGGACACGTTCGAGGTTCACTTCGCTCGCGTGCTCATCACGGTGACCGTGAACGACGAAGGCCGCGCGCTCGGCGCCGCCGTGCTGTCGGATCCGGGCTTCGGCTTTGGCACAGCGGCGAGGGCGTGCGCGCTCCATCAGCGCTACGGCATCGCGCGCGACACCCATGGTCGCCCGAGAACCGGCACGACGGCGCCATTCTACGTGACTTTCACCCGCTAGGCGTCGCGATCCGCTAGGCTGGCTCTCGAGCCTGTGGCCAAGGACGGAAAATTCGGAACGTTCGGCGGCGTCTTCACGCCGAGCATCCTGACGATCCTGGGCGTGATCATGTATCTGCGCTTGCCCTGGGTGGTGGGCAGCGCGGGCCTGTACATGGCCCTGGGGATCATCGGTGTCTCCCACGTCATCAGCATCAGCACGGGCCTCAGTATCTCGAGCATCGCCACCGACAAGAAGGTCGGTGCCGGCGGGCCTTACTACATCGTGTCCCGCAGCTTGGGGCTGCCCATTGGCGGGACCCTGGGCTTGGCGCTGTTCCTGGGGCTCGCGTTCAGCGTCAGCCTGTACATCATCGGCTTCTCGGAGAGCTTCCTCAGCTACCTGAACATCGAGAAGACCAGCGCCGCGATTCGCATCTGCGGCAGCATCACGCTGGTGGTGATCACCGCGATCACGCTGATCAGCACCGAGTTCGCGATCAAGACGCAGTATCTCATCTTGGCGTTGATCGCGGCGTCTCTGGTGAGCGTGCTGCTCGGCTCGCCCCCGAAGCCGGCGGCACCCCACCTGAGCGCTCCGGCTGCCGGCGCCAATGCCGCGGAGCTGTTCGGCATCTTCTTTCCGGCCGTGACGGGCTTCACCGCCGGCGTGAACATGTCCGGCGACCTTCGCAACCCGAAGTCGAGCATCCCGCGCGGCACCATGGCCGCGATCGCCGTCGGCTTGGCGGTGTACGTGGGGCTCGCCGTGTTGCTCGCCTACCGCGTGCCCGCCGACCAGCTGATGAAGGACCAGGACGTTCTCATTCACGTCTCCTGGATCGGCCCCGCGGTGGTGGCGGGCATCTGGGGCGCGACGCTGTCGAGCGCCATTGGCAGCATCATGGGGGCGCCGCGGATTCTGCAAGCGCTCAGCAGTGATGCCATCACTCCGCGCTGGTTCGGGCGCGGCTACGGCAAGACCAACGAGCCGCGCAACGCCTTGGTGCTCGCCTTCGCCATCGCCGAGGGCGGCATCCTGATCGCGGAGCTCGATGCCATCGCGCGGATCGTGTCGATGGTGTTCCTCACCACCTACGGATTCTTGAACCTGAGCGCGGCCATCGAGAGCTGGGCCAGTCCGGATTTCCGCCCCTCGTTCCGCATCCCCAAGTTCGTCAGCATCGTGGGCGCCATCACCGCCGTGCTGGTGATGATCCAGCTCGACATCTTGGCCATGGCCGGCGCCACCGCGATCATGGCGGGGCTCTTCTTCTACCTGCAGCGCAAGCAGCTGGAGCTCGAGGCCGGAGACGCTTGGGCCGGGATCTGGTCGTCCCTGATCCGCTCGGGCCTCTCGCGGCTGTCCAGCGAGAGCGAGAAGAAGCGCAACTGGCGCCCCAACATCCTGTTGTTCCGCGGACCGGACTCTCCCGCCAAGGTCGCGCTCACGGACATGGCCCGCTCGCTGGTGAGCGAGAACGGAATGGTGACGGACTTCGAGCTCGCCGAGCCGGGCAGCGCTGCCCCCGCGGGGCCGTCCGCGAAGGGGCGCGCGCCGGACCAACAACCCTCGGCAGAAGACGAATCACGGGTGGGGGTGTTCCACAAGCGCATCACCTGCGAGGACCGCTACGACGCCGTGGCCAGCATCTGTCGCTACCATGGCTTCGCCGCGCTGGAGCCCAACACGCTGCTCTTGCCGTGGTCGGCGCACCGGCACGATCCCGAGCGCTTCGCCACGTTGCTCGATGGTGCCTCCGAGCAAGACTTCAATCTGTTGCTCTTCGATCCCGCCCAGGAGCTGCCGAGCAAGCAGCGCATCGACGTATGGTGGCGGCTCGATGGCGGCAACCTCGGCTTCAGCATCGCGCTGCTTCGCTTCATCACGCGAGAAGCGCGCTGGGAACGGGCGCACGTGCGGCTGCTGCTCGCCAGTCCGGACACTTCCGCCAATGACCACTTGCGGAGCTCGGCGCGACACATGCTGGCGGAGGCGCGCTTGGAGGCCACCATCCGGGTGCTCAACGAGCGCTTCGAGGACAAGAGCTTCGAAGAGCTGGTGGCCGAGGAATCGAGCGACGCGGCGCTCACGGTGGTGGGACTGCCGAGCGACGCGGGCGAGCTGACTCCGGAGTATCAGGGGCGGGTCGGACGCATGGTCGAGGCCCTCGGCAGCGTGCTCCTGATCCGCGCGTCGTCCACGTTCCAGGAATCGCTACACGTGGCGCGCGAGGCAGCGGTGAGCTTCCTGCCGCCCGTTGGGGACGACGGCGCGCGGGAGCTGCCGGAGCTGGTGCTGCCCGAGACCCCGGACCTGGCCCGCGAGAGCAGCGAGTTCGCGGAGGCGCTCCAGCGGCTGATGAGCCACTTCCACGAGGACTGCGTGCAGCGCGTGCACGGGCGTCACGTGGAGCTCTTGCGCAAGGTGATCGACGCCGTCGAGCGCTACTTCTCCGCGCTGGAGAAGGCCGTGGAAGCCCAGAACCTGCGCCGGGTGAAGAACGCCACGAACCGCGCTCAGAGCAGCCTGCTCCTCGAGTGCCAACAGGCCCTGGAAGAGTTTCGGAGTCGCCACCTGGACGAGCAGAGCGGCATATTGTCGGAGCGCATCCAGGCGTTCCTCTCGGACGATCGCGTGGTGGATCGGCGTCGCCGCCGCGAGGAGCTCAACGTGCGGCGCGATGCCGAGGCCTTCGAGCCGCGAGCCAACGACTCCGATTACGAGCGAGGCTTCAAGCTGCGTCGCCGCTTGGCCGCGCGCATGCGGCGCACCGAAGGCGTGAGCTATCGCGTGCCCGCCGCGCTGCTCAGGGACTACTACTTCTTCGAGGCCACGCGAGACGGGCTCCGCGCTGCGGTGCGGCAGCTGGAGACCGATACGCACCAGATGGTGATCGCCCTGGGCAAGGTGATCGACTCCATCGCCGCGGCGCCGGATTCCGAAGGCGACAAGGCCGTGGCCATCGTGAAAGAGCAGCGGAGCCAGGTGGTGGGCCGGCTGGCGGAGCTCGTGGACCGCAGCAAGGAGCGCGTCAATCATCAGCAATGGTTTTTGTTGGTGGCGGCGCGGGACCTCGCGGTTCGCTTCGCGGCGGACATCGATCGGTTGGATGTCCGCCGCGTGATCAAGAAAGAGCGGCGCCTCCCTCGCGACGCCGCGGCCCAAGCGACGGCGCTGACGGAAATGCCGGCGCGGTGGCGGGAGAATCAGGCGCGGCTGGTGGAGCTCGGCGAGTTGGCGTTGAAGCTCTCGTCGTTCCAGCATCGGCTCAGCGCCATCTCCAGCCGCGAGCGCGACCAGGTGGAGCTGGACGTGAAGAACGGCGTGACCAGCGAGTGCGAGACGCTGATTCAGAACCTGAAGGAGTTCCGCGCGTCGCTGTCGGACGAGGGCGCCGCGCCGAAGTTCTCGGTGCATCTGGAGCTTGGAACGCGCTTCGAACCGAAACCGGTGGTGGACGCCTTGCTGCGCGAAGCCGCGGAGCTCACGGCGGAGCTGCCGGAAACCGTCACTACCTTGAACGAGGAGTCGGTTCAGGCGCTGGAAGAGGGGCGCGGTGAGGTGGCGGAGCTGACGGAGCTGCCGGTACGGCGGTTGGTGCAGTTCTTGGTGGAGTCGCGCTTCGTGGGCGGCTTGGCGGAAGATCTCGGGCGCATTCCCAAGGCGGAGCAGCGGGCCGCCGGGGTGGCGCAGGACGTGGTGCGGCTGATCTCGTTTCAGCTGAGCGAGATCGACGCTGCCGAGGGCGCAGAGAAGAAAGTGCTGCGGGAGCAGCTATTGGAGGTGATCGACAACGGCCTCGAGCGCACGGGCGCGGAGCTGGATCGACTCAAGCAGCTGCTGCCGGAGGTAGTTCTGGCCTTCGACGACCGCCTCGCGAACGTGGTGGACGGCACCAACGCTTATGATCTCGGCGCCGCCAGCGACAACCTCGAGCAACACATCCGCCTGCATCAAGGTCGGGCGGCGGTGAGCGGTGCGCGGGGTCTCTTGCGGCGCGGGGTCACGGCTGGGCGCCGCGCGCTCGTGAACTTGGTGTATCGGCGCAGCGAGGGAGTGCTGCTCGCGCGACAGCTGGAAGCGGAAGCACATCCGGGCGGGGCGCTGGTGGACCGGTTGGCGTCGCTGGTGGAAGCCAACTCGCCGCGCAGCGAGGTGCTCGAGGCCTTGCCGTTCTACTATCGGCAGCTGTTCTTCGGCCAGGCGGCGGTGTCCGAAGCATTCTGGGTGGGGCGGGCCGAAGAGCTGTCGCGGGCGCGGCGCGCGGTGGCGCAGTTCCGTCGGGGCGTGAGCGGCGCGCTGTTGGTGGTTGGCGCGCGGGGCTCGGGCAAGACGGCCCTCGCTCAGCGCATCACGAGTGACCTGCTGCCGGGCAAGGAGGTCGTGCGCGTGCTGCCGCGGCCGGGGGGCTCGGTGGAGGTGCGCGCCTTCGAGGCGGCTCTGGCCAAGGCCGCGGACAAGCGCGGCACTGCGGACGAGGTGCTGTCGGCGCTTCCGGAGGGCAGCGCCGTGGTGATCGACGACCTCGAGCTGTGGTGGGAGCGGAGCCCGGAGGGGCTGTCGGTGGTGGACCACGTGCTCGGGCTGATGCAGCGCCACGGAAGGCGCGTGTTGTTCGTCATCACGCTCGGGGATCAGACCTTGGGGCTCCTGGATCGACTGCGACCGGTGTCGGATCGGGCGCTGGCGGTGCTGCGCTGCGCGCCGTTGCCCGCCGAAGCGCTGAAGACCGTGGTCACGGTCCGCCACGCGTCCACTGGCGCCAAGTTTTCCCTCGACGGTGAGGCCGAGGACGACCTCGGGGAGCTCAGGTTGGCGCGGCTGTTCTCGAGCTTCTTCGACTACTCCGGCGGTGTCGTGGGAGCTGCCCTACGGGCGTGGATCACGCACGTGGACAAGGCCAGCGGCGACGCCTTGAGCGTGCGAGTGCCGCGGGCCGAGCGCTGGGAAGTGGTGGACGAGCTCAAGAGCGAGTGGACCGCGCTACTGCTCGAGCTGGTGCTTCACAAGCAGATTTCGCCACGGCGGCTGGCCCGCGTCACCAAGACGACGCCCGAGGAGCTGGCGCGGGACCTCGACCCCTTGCGCCGCGCCGGTCTGCTCGTGGAGAGCCGGCAACGGGTGCTCGAGATCAATCCCTTCGTCCATCACATCGTCGCCAACCGACTCCGGCGGCAGGGGCTCCTGTCGTGACGGACGCCTTCGGCTCCCTCGGGTTCGATCTGCTGCTGGTGCTGCTCGGCGGCAGCCTCTTGTGGGCTGCCCTCCGGGGGATTCGCTGGATGCTCGACGTCGTGCCCATGAACAAGGAGCGGCGGGCGCTGCTCGAGCGCGCGAGCCCCATACTCGGCGCTCTGGTGGCGCTCGCCTATGCGCTGTTCGCGGTGCGCAGCGTGTTTCGTTCCCAGCCCGCGGCGCTGCCCTTCGTGCTCGCCCTGGTTGTGGCGGGGTTCTCCGCCGCGGCGTGGCCCACGATGCGCGACTTCTTGGCGGGCGTCGCGCTGAAGTCCGGCCGCGTGTGCCACACCGGCGATCACGTCCGCGTCGGAGATCTCGAAGGCAAGATCGTGCGCATGGGCTATCGCGTGATGGTGCTGGAGACGACCTCCGGCGATCAGGCCATCTTGCCCTACAGCCGCGTGGCGCGGTCGCCCATCGTACGGACCCGCAGCTTGGGGGGCATCACGCCGCACGAGTTCCGGATCCGGCGCGTCTTCGGCGCGTCTTTCGCGGACACCAAGCGCCGCATCGTGCACGCAGCGCTCTTGAGCCACTGGTCCGCGTTCGCCCGGGAGCCGGAGGTGACGGTGCACGCGGACGGCGCGGTGGTGACCGTGTTCGCGCTCGATCCTGCGCACGGTCCGGACGTGGAAGCGGCGGTGCGGCTGGCCCTGGGCGAGGACGAGGACGAAGCCGTCAAAGAGCTCGAGGGGCGAGCGTGATTCGGTAGACGAAGACTGGGGCGTCGGAGGGGTTCGCCACGCGCAGTGTCGTCATCGCGTTCGCCCCGTCGGGAGCGGTGAAATCCACATGGTCCGTGCCTGACGCGAAAGCGCGGCCGCCGATCACGCTCAGCATCACGTGGGCCGACGCCGATGCCTCCATGCTCCACGCGCCGCTGGGCACACTGACGGCGAGGGAGGCGTTCTTGCCAGGATCCAGCCGCAGGGCCACGCGGTCCTGGTCGTCCAAGGTGGCGGGAGCCTCGGCCGCGCCGAACAGGTAGCCCGGCACCGTGATGTGACCGCCTTCGCGCTGCACCCCGAGCGGGCCGTCGAGCTGGCGTACGAACACCTCGCCGCTCATGCGGTAGGGGCGCACGGTTTCGTAGTGGATGAGCCGACAGGTCCGAGCGAAGCCCGGTTGGCGGTAGAGCTCCCAGTCGCCGCGCCACATGGGCGTTGCGCGGCCCACGGGGAGGTGAAACACGATCAGATCCGGCTTTCGAGACCAGACGTACTTTCCGTCCCCCAGCTGGTGGCCGACGGGTCCGAAGGGATGCTTGGGCGGGTGGGTCGCGATGTAGCGATCGTTCAGCCCGAGCATGTCCAGGGCCGGACCGCGATAGAAGAAGGGAAGGGCGCCGGCGGCATCTACGGCGAGCAGTGCTTGTTTGTCGCCGAAGGCGTCGCGGAAGAACAAGCCGATGGGTCGGCCCTGCCAGTACCAAGCGCTGTTCTCCGCATCCCAGCGATTCCAATCGTGCTGCTGGGCCCAGCCGTAGCGCCCCAAAGAAGCAGCCCCCAAGAGCCACGCGCCGAGGAAGTACGGTCGCTTCTGGTTCGCGATCCAGCGAATCCCCTCCGCGGCGATCAGCACCACGAGCAGCAGCGCGGGAACGAGGTGGCGAACCTGAGGCATGAAGTCGCCGCCGATCGCGATCTGGTATCCGATCCACGCCGCGAAAGACGGGAACAACAGGGCGACCCGCCGGCGTACGGTACGGTCGTTGACCACGAGCAGGAGTGTGGTTGCGGCCACGGCCAAGAGCGCCACCCGGAGCGCGATGCCGTTCGTGACGTAGTCGATGCCCACGTGAAGCTGAGCCTTGGAGGTCTCCAACTTGCTGGACGTGTTGGGCAGCCACGCGTGGTAGTAGAGCCGGCGGAACCCGAGCTGGCCGAGGAAGAACGCAGCGGAAATCGCCGCTACTGGCAGGGCCAGCCGAAACCCGAGGCGGCCGCGGGCGATCACGAGCCCCAGGCACAGCGTCGCGGTGAACAGCGCGCCGTCCGGTCGGGTCAAGCACACGAGGCCCAACAGCACACCCGGCCCGACCGCGTCGCGAAGCCCGACCGCGTCGGCGTCGAGCTTCGGATACAGGAGCGCGATGGCCCAGGCCAAGAGGGCGATCAAGAGCGGCGCCTCCAGCCCTCCCACGGACCACGCCGCGACCGGACCCGACAGCGCCAGCGCCAGCCCCGCGTACAGCGGTACGACCACCTCCCTCAGGCGGCGCGGACGATGCATCACCACCAACGCGACGATACAGAGGCCGGTGCACACGGTGCCGACGATGCGCGTCGGATCGATGAGCGAAGGGCTCACGGTGCCGATGGCGGCGATCAGCAGCACCCACAAGAGGTTCGAGTAGCCCTCGACGCGCTCACCGTCGGTCCAGGTGAGACCGTGACCGCTGCGCAGTCGATCCGCGTAGCGCAGGGAGATGAACGAGTCGTCGAAGAAGAACGTCGGGTAGCGGAGGACGTGCCAGATCAGGACGCCGATACACACCGCCGCGACCAAGGCCGCGACGCCGGGCCATCGCCATCGTTCGAGTCGCTGCCGTGACAAGTAAGCGCCCATGCGGGAAAGCTCCCGGGGATTAGCGCTTGGGCGCGCCGCCGTCAGGCACTTTCTCTACAGGATGCCGCCCATCATCGTGACGTAAGCCTGAATCGCTTGGCGGATCGGGTCGGCCAGGGCCTCGAATTCCAGACCCGCGGCGCCGGTACCCCGAACGATGCGGGCCCAGCGGGTCGTCGCCGTGGCGGTCGCGATGCGCCCGGTGGTGGGCAGCGCGAAGCGCACCTCCACCCGCGCATTCATGGTGCAGGGCTCTTCCGTCAGCACCAGCAGGCCGCCCTCGGAGATGTCCTCGCTGCGGCCGTCCACGGTGCGGCCGCTCTCTTCCACGATGCGGACGGGTGTCACGTAGGGCGCGCGGGCGTAGCGCCGGCGCTGACGCGTCGGTTCCGCTGCCTGCTTCGGCCGCGCGGAGGTGCGAATGCCGAGCAAGGATTCCTTGGCGAAGGGAGAGTCGGTTCCCGCTGTCAGCGCCCGAGACAGGTCATGGACGTCCTGCCAGCGCCCGGCAGGATCCTTGGCTAGGGCCTTCTCGATGGCCCGGCACAGGTCTACCGGGGCGTCGGGTACCCGAACGGCGAGGGGAGGGAGCTCTTCCGTGCTCACCTTGAGCAGCACTTCCCCGAAGGTGCCTTCGAACGGCACCACGCCGGCGAGGCATTCGTAGAGTGTGGAGCCTATCGAATACACGTCCGCGCGGTGATCCACGTCCTTCGCCAGCAGCTGCTCCGGCGCCATGTACTCCGCCGTGCCCATCACCTTGCCGTGGTCCGTGAGCTTCTTGTCGGGGATGTTCTCGCTCTCCCCGGAGAGGCGCGCCAGGCCGAAGTCGAACAGCTTGATGACCTCTTCCCCGACTTCGTCCCGCGCCACGAACACGTTCTGCGGCTTGACGTCGCGGTGGATCACGCCGCGGGCATGGGCCTGGCTCACGGCGTCGCACAGCTGGATCCCCACGCTCACGGTTTCCGCGACGCCGAGCTTGCGCCGGGCGGTGAGAAGCCCCGAAAGCGTGCGCCCCTCCATCAGCTCCATCACCAGGTACGGCTGCCCGTCGTCGAGCTCGCCGGCATCCAGGGCTGCCACCACGTTTCGGTGGCGCGCCAGGGTGAGCGCTCGCGCTTCACGCAAGAGCCGTGCGCGACTCTCCGGGCTGGTCCGATGGTGCTCGGACAAGAGCTTCAGGGCCACCGAGCGTTGGGTGATCCGATGCTCCGCCTCGTAGACGGCTCCCACGCCCCCCCGGTCGATCTCGCGAACCAAGAGGTAGCGCCGGTCGATCACGTCGCCCACTTGGGGATGAGTCACAATTCCGCACGGTATCACGATTGACGGGCCGGGCGGCGGGCCCGGATCCCAGAACGTGGCGTTCTGCACCTCGCCACCGCACGCCCCGACGCGTCAGCGTGGGCCCCAGGGCCGATTTGATGTTGGTTCGCCGCGCCCACTCGCGCCCCGGCAACTTCGGAATGCCGAAGCACGTGTGCTATGACCCCGTCAGGTGTGGAGGGAATCACGATGAAGACGACGAGCTTTCTCTCGCTCGCGCTGGTGGCCAGCGCGCTTTGTGTTTCGGGCTGCGGCGGCAGTGACAGCAGCAGTGGCAGCGGGGGCAGTGGCGGTGGCGGCGGCGCGGGTAGCTCTTTCGATGCCTGCTCGATCGTCACCGCGGACGATGCCACGGCGATCTTCGGCAACACCGCCGCCAAGGAGACCGGGACCGCGAACACCGACCCGAACTTCCTGGGCGAGTGCCTGTGGGGTTTCGACAACGGCGACTACAGCCAGCTGATGGAGTTCCGCGGCTTCGACGGCCAGAGCTACTACAGCGCGCCGACGGACTCGGATCCCGTGAGCATCGGCGATCAAGGCTACGTGCGGGTCAACGCCATCGCCGGCGTGGAGGTCGCGTGGCTTCAGGGCAACTGGGCGATATCGTTGAGCTACGGCACCGCCGGCACTACCGCTCCGGACCCGGCGGGCAAGGTGGACGAGATGAAGGCGCTGGCCCAAAAAGCGGCCCAGGCGATCCACCCGCAGTAGCCGCGCGGTATCTCGAGATTGTCACGATTTCGAGAAATGTCAGGAGACTCGGCGCTCCGCTCTAGCCATCGCCGGCGAGCTTCCCCATAACTGAGGCCCACGCGAAAGCAGGAGGGAGCATGTCTCGACAAAGTCCGGCCCCGGACCGGCGCGACTATCGCGTTCTCGACGCTCGTGAGCGCGCAAAGCTCCGGGACGAAGATCGCGAGCTCGCCTACGAGGTCCTGGTGGGGCTCAGCGGGCGGCCGAAGAGCCTGCCGTCCCGCTTGTTCTATGACGACGAGGGCAGCCGGCTCTTCCAAGAGATCATGAACTTGGACGAGTACTACCTCACCAATCTCGAGCGTCAGATCTTCGAGGCGCACAAGGGCGACATCGTCGACGCCGTGGCGGCCCATCCCATCAACGTAGTGGATCTGGGGGCCGGCGACGGGAGCAAGACGATGATCTTGCTGGAGCACATGAAGCGCCGCAGCGTGGACTTCCGCTACGTGCCCATCGACATCTCCGAAGGCGCCATGGTCGACGTCACCGAGCGGACGCGGGCTCGATTGCCGGGCGTGCCCATCGAGGGCCTGGTGAGCGAATACACCGATGGCCTGCACTGGCTCGCGGAGGCGCACGCGGAGCGCAAGAACCTGGTGCTGTTCCTGGGCTCCAACATCGGCAACTTCGATCGCGCCCGCGCGCGGGCGTTCTTGCGCCGCCTTTGGAGCGCGCTCCGGCATGGGGACTACTTGCTGATCGGCTTCGATCTCAAGAAGGACATCGACGTGCTCTTGCGGGCGTACAACGACCCCAAGGGCGTGACGGCGGAGTTCAACTTGAACCTGCTCCGCAGGATCAATCGCGAGCTCGGCGGGCACTTCGACGTCGGCAAGTTCCGCCACTTCGGTACTTACGACGTCTTCAGCGGCGCGATGGAGAGCTACCTCGTGAGCTTGGAGCAGCAGTCGATTTCCATCGAGGCGTTGCATCTCGCTTTCGACTTTGCTCCCTGGGAGCCGATCCACACGGAGTACTCGTACAAGTACCTGCGGGACGACGTCACGATGCTGGCGCGGGACACGGGCTTCGCCATCGACGCGGAGTTCTTGGACGAGCGGCGCTGGTTCGTCGACGCCCTGTGGCGCGTGGAACGCGGTCCCAGCGCGTGAAGGGTCACAGCGGCGCGATGACGCGCGCCACCTTGGGCGCGTGGCAAAAGAGCGTGGGGTGCGCTCGCGGGTAGCCGCGCATGCGCTCGATGACCTGACGGCCCACGGGGATGCTCCTCACCGTCGCGCCGAGCTGGGTCCACAAGGGGCCGAGCTCCGTCACGAGCTGGACGCCCTCGAGGCCCTTCAGCCGCTGCTGCACGCCGGCGAAGGCCGTCTCCTTGGGGTTGACCCGCGAGAGCAACAGCACGTACGGCTGCTGACACACCGGCGACAAAGGCTGTCGTGGGATGCCGCGGGACCAATGGGCGTCGTCACCGGGGAGGCGTTCGAGAGGGCCGCGCGATGGTCCGCTGGCCCGGAGCACGCGCTGCTCTCCGCGCTGGGATAGGAGCCACACGTCGTCGTCGCTGGGCGCCGAGATCTCGCGGAGCTCCTCCCCGGGCGCGAGCTCGAGCGGCACACTGACGAGATCTTCGCCGGGCCGGCGGAACGCGAGGTTCCGCGCCGTCACGACCCAAAAGGTATTCTGGCGGGACACGGCGATGGCGAGGTAGGGACCGCCTTCGCTGTGCGACCAGCGGGTACCGTCGAAGTGCCAGAGTTGGCCGCTCTCGCGCTCGAGCAGGTGGACGTCTTTCTCCGATGCGGCGGCGAGCTCGAAGCTGGGATTCGTGGCGGGCTTCGCGGCCGGGAGATCCGTGAGCGTGCTCGGGCCCCGAGGACTCAGGCGCTCGACGGCGAGACGACCGGGGGCGTCGCAACGAGTGCCGGCGAGCAGCACGGGACCGGACTGAAACGCGACGATGGCACTCTCTTCCGGTGGGCGCGCGCCGAGGCTTCGACCGGCGAGCGCGGTGCGGCAGCCATCGTGGCTGGACGCGGTCGGCGTGACGTCGAGCTGGCCGAGACTGTTGGCGGGGGTGAGGCGCACGCCGTGGGCGTCGCCGATCAATGCCAGGGCGCTTCCGTTTCGCCAGGAGGCAACTCCGAGGAGCGCTTCGTCGCCGCGCGTGACGTCCACGCGCTGCCAGCGATCGCGCACCCAGCGATAGGTCAGGTTCCAGGTCTCCGGCCTTCCGGGCGCGCCGCCGCGAGACCACGCGGACAGCCAGGCCGCGTCGGGCCAGCGCCCCATCAAGGAGTAGCCCTCGCCGACGGCATGGGAGACCCCCGCGATGCGACCACCAAAGCCGGCCAGGAGCCCCACGTCTTGATGCAGGCCCTTGTCGTCGGCGGAGTACAGAATGCGGCTCGCGATGACGAAGGTGCGGGACCCGAGGTCGAACAGCCGGGCCTGCGCGGTCGTTTCGGCGACCTTGGAGAATGCGGGGAGGGGGCGCGGCGGAGTGGACGCGGGCGCGGAGGCGCGGGGGGCGGGCGCGCTCTCGGTGTGCCGCTCGCAGCCGACGGCGAGCAGCATGCACGCCACGGCCATGCGCCGAAGGCCAGTCACGTCGGGCTGAGTGGGCCTCCCGGGCGCTCGCGTCAACCCCGTCGACGCGGCGAAAACGCTGCTATGGTGTCGCCCATGTTCGCCCGAGGACTGCTCGCCGTGGGGCTGCTCGCCGCGCTGTCGCTTTCGGCGTGCGACAAGGAGGAGCCCGACGACGCCGCCCAGGCCGCTCCGAGCGCCACGCAGCGCTACGGGCACGCGCCGCTGCCCACGCCGCCGCCAGCGCCGCGCAAGTGGGTCCACGTGGATTCCAAGACGGACGGCGGCGCCGACGCGGGCTCGAGCCGCGCGCGGCTGATGGAGACGAAAGACAGGCTCAAGGCGCTGGTCGCTTCCGGCAAGGGCAGCGATCGCGACAAGGCCATGCTCCGCATTTTGTGCAACAGCTTGGGGGACGAGAGCTGCTCGAGCAAACAGGACTCACACTCCGAGGCCATGCCCGGCGTGAAGCCCGACTCGAAGCAGAAGTGAGGTTCAGTTGAAGGGGAACATCGTGCGCGCGGCCTGTAGCACGGCAATGCGTGGGATCTCGCCCTCTTCGTCCACCGGGTAGTTGTTGCTGCGGATGCCGACGGAGCGGATGGCCGTCACGTCGGCTTCGCCGCGGACGCGATATTTGATGGTGGGGCTGGCAGCGGTCTCCGCGAGCAGCGGACCGACGAGACCCCAGGGAATGATCACCGGCGCGGACACGATGGTGGTGCCGTCCGCCGGCAGCCACTGGTTCGGGCTGTAGCTCATGGCTGGCAGCGTCCAGCGCCCGGCCATGGTCGTCTGCACCCGCACGTTGCGCACCTGCACGTCGAAGCTGTTGTCGTTGTTGACGCGCAGGAACACCTGCATGCCGATGCCTGCGGGGCCCGCGGAGCGAATTTCGGCGTGATGCAGCTCCATGGTGGGCTTGTGGACGCAGCCCGTGACCACCACCAAACCGGAGCCCAGAAGGAAAGAGCGACGATCCATGGTCCCTTCACGGTAGCACGCATTTCGTGCGCTCTCGCCGTCAGCGGCGCTTGCGCTTCTTCTCGTGCTGTCGAGGCGCGGGAGAACGGGCCAGCGGGCGACGGGCACTGGTGGGCACTTCGCTTGGCCGCACGGAGGCCGGCGGTCGCGGGGCGTCGCGATACAGCTCGGAGAGCTGCGCGGCGACCTCGGCCATCTCCGCGCGAAGCCAGTGCGGCTTCACCACGTCGACCAGCTCCCCGTAGGATTTGAGGAAGCCGCGGAGATCGAGCGTGTCGGCGCCGTGGGCCAGCACGCGGTAGCAGCCGTCCGGGAGCGGCGTGATGCGCTGATCGTGCGACAGCGGCGTCTCTTCCAAGGTGTGGACCACGTCCTCCGCCACTCGGAGCTCGAGGGCGATGGAGGCATCCCCGGTGCGATAGCCGGCGCCGCCGCCCGCCACGAAGGCGTCCAGATCGAAGTCCGCGGGCACGGTCCGAGCGCGCTCCGTCACACGAGCGCTCTGCATGCGGTGCAGCCGGAGGGAGCGCACCACGGGCGTCCCTTCCGTGGTGCACACCAGGTAGGCGACGCGATCGCGCAGCACGAGGCCGATGGGATGAACCAGGTAGTGCTCCAGCGAATCGCTGCCGCGCTTTCGATAGTCGACCTCGATGCAGCGCTCCGACAGCAGCGCGTCGTACACGGCGTCGAGCACGGTGGAGTCCGTCTGCGGCGGTAGCAGCGGCTGCCCGCGGCCGACGATGCGGATCTTGTCGGGCCAGGTAGCGAGACCCTCGCGATGGAGCTCGTCGAGGACGTGTTTGGCGCGACTGAAGTGCGGGCGCATCGGTCGCAGGGCAGTGGGGGGCAAGAGCTCCGCCAGGAAGCGCTCGGCCAGATGGAAAGTGAGGGCAGCCTGCGGCGTCATCAGCGGCAGCTCGACCGGATCCGCGTCCTGCTGCCAGGACCAGCCATAGGGCTTGGTGCCGCGCTCTGCATCGCTGTGGACGGGAAGCAGCGCCGAGAGCTCGACCAGATCGCGCTCGACGGTGCGCGCCGTGACGCGGATGTCGAAGCGATCGCGGAGCGCTCGCCTCAGCTCCGGCGCCGACAGCTTCTTTGGAGCCCGCGGCAAGAGCTGCATCAGCCGCAAGCGACGTTCGAAGGATCTCGCCCCACCATCTCGAGACATTCTTCGATGGAGGGTCTGCCAGTGTGATGCGGGCGTCAACAAACGCGACGACTTCCATCGGCGGGTCTGATGCCCTACGCATGGGGCATGAAGATTTTCGATTTCTCCGCGAAAGGCATCGATGGGCACCAGCGTGCGCTCGAGGACTACGAAGGCAAGGCGCTCCTGGTGGTGAACGTTGCCTCGGAGTGCGGGCTGACGCCGCACTACGCAGGCCTGCAAGCGCTGTACGAGAAGTACCGGGAGCAGGGCCTCTTGGTGCTGGGCTTCCCCTGCAATCAGTTCGGCGCCCAGGAGCCGGGCTCCGAGGAGGAGATCCAGCAGTTTTGCTCGACCAAGTACGCCGTGACCTTTCCGTTGTTCGCCAAGATCGATGTCAACGGGGAGGCCCGCCATCCGCTGTACGCTTGGCTCACGTCCCAGGACACCGCTCCGGACGGCCCCGGGGACATCGCGTGGAACTTCGCCAAGTTCGTGGTGGGGCGCGATGGCAAGGTGCTGGCGCGTTTCGCCCCGCAGACGGAGCCGGACAGCGCGGAGCTGAGGCAAGCGGTCGAACGTGCGTTGGGTTGAAGGCCTCGTCGCGGCGTCGTGCGTCGCCTGCGCCGCTGACCCTCCGCCCAGGACTCCGACGCCGGCGCCCATCCCGCGAGTAGCGCCCAAGAAGAAGAAGGAAGCGCCGGAGTGCGGGCTCGCTCCGCGGGTGCGTGAATCGGAGCCCGTCCTCACGCTGGTCGACGCCGGCGCGGAGCCTCGGCGGGAGCTCCGCTTCGTGGGGACCGTGGGCGAGCGCGTGAGCTTGGACATGGCAGAAGAAGCCACGCTGTCGGCGGCTCCGGCACCCGTGCTCGTGCGTTTCTCGGTGGATGCGCAGGTGACCGCCGTGAAGGACGGCATCACCCGCTTGAGCCTGGGCCTTGGCAACCTCGAGGTACCAGAGCGCGAGGGCGTGCCGGTGGGTTTCTACGAAGGGGTGCGGCAGGCGCTCGGCCCCACGAGCGGCGTGAGAGGGGAGGCCCAGGTGGATCCCGGCGGGCCCGTGCTGGTCGAGCTGTCCGAAGGGGAGGACTCCGGCCTGGGACGCAAGCTTCGGACGAATTTGCTCCGCTTCGCGGTGGCGGTGCCCCGGGAGCCCGTGGGGGTCGGCGCGAAGTGGGAAGTGAAGAGCGAAACCGAGATGGGGTTGCACCTCGACGCCGTGACACGCTTCGAGCTGACGGAGCTCGCCGGAACGGGCGCAACGGTGAAGGTGCACAGCTCCGTACGCTCCACTGGCACGGCGCCGGCCATCTGTGCCGCCCCCGCAGTGGTGGTCGAGCCGATGACGTTCACCATGACGGGAGAGCGCACCGTGAGCTTCGACACTCGCCGGCCGCTGGCCCTGAGCGGCCGGCAAGTGGTGGATACGGTGATCGAGAACCGAGTGTGGCGGCACGGCACGCCGACCGACCGCACGGAGCGCGTTCACGTGCAGCTGACGACGACGGTCAGGCGCTCTTCTCCTTGAGCACGTCGCGGATTTCCGTGAGGAGCTTCTCCTCCGCGGTCGGCTCGGGCGGCGGTGCGGGGGCGGCCTCTTCCTTGCGCTTCAGCCGGTTCATGGCCTTGATCACGGAGAAGATGGCAATCGCCACGATGAGAAAGTCGACGACCGTCTGGATGAAGACACCGTACTTGATGGTGACGGCGGGGGCCTCGCCTGCCGCCTCCTTGAGCACATAGGTCAGGTTGGAGAAGTTCTTGCCACCCATGAGCACGCCAAGGGGAGGCGTGATCACGTCGTTCACGAAGGAGGTCACGATCTTGCCGAAAGCCCCGCCGATGATGACGCCGACGGCCATGTCCACCACGTTGCCTTTGACCGCGAACTCACGAAATTCCTTGATGATGCTCATTGAAGTCAGCCTTTGCGTTCGACCTGTTTGACGAGCTCTTCCGTGACCGCTTCTCCCCGCGAGACGAGAAGCCCCCCGCAGTGGCCGCAGAATCGTCCCATGCCGGTTTCGCCGCAAGCTGGGCACTGACCAATCGCACGGGTGGGCGGGACGCTCGAATCGCGTCGGCCGAGGGCGTCGGCCAGCGCGTGGGAGAGCTCGATCGCCGATGCGAAGCGGTCGCTCCGCTCCTTGGCCAGTCCGCGCCGCACGATGGCGGTCCACACCGGCGCCAGCTTGCGCCAGGGGGCGAGCTCAGCTGGGTCGGGGATGGGCGCGTCCACTTGCAGTCGCAGGGTTTCGGCGGG